>DATFBW010000318.1:0-10661 GCA_035253645.1 Gemmatimonadaceae bacterium
GAAGCCGTTCCGCGCGCCCGCCAACGTTGCGCCATGACGCCACGTCGCATCTCGCAATACTGCGAAACGCTGTTTGAGCGCCTGACGCTGCTCGGCGCTCACATGATGCGGCCTGACCCAAGGTGGGTTGCCTAACACCACATCAAATCCGCCGCGCTCCGCCACGTCCGCGAAGTGACTTCTGAAGGAGAACGGGAGTGGCGAACCCTCGCGCAAGGCACGCAGCTGTGTACGCAGCTCCCGCGCGCGCAATCGGTCGTGTGCCAGTTGCTCCCGCTCTGCGGCTACAGCTCCGCGGCGCCCGCCAAACAGATCGCGTCCACGCGTAGCCAATACCATGCCGCGTCGGCGAGCCTGTAACGTCGCCAGCTCCGCGCTCACACTCACCTGCAGGTGTCGGCGGACTTCGTCATCCAGCGCGCGCGCCAAACTCGCTTTGCGGGGGCCCGTTGCCCGTGCGTATCGCACGCGCAGTCGCGTGAGCGCCCCCGTATCTCGTGCTCCGGCGCCCCGCTCGAAACCGTCGCCAAGTAAAGCATCGCCTAACTGGATGTTGCGGTCGAGGTTCGGCAGCGGCGTGACGCGGCTGATGTCCGTTTCGGTAGTGTCAATCACACAAGACAGCCAAAGGCGCAACTCGCACAGCCAGACGGCCATCGGATTGAGGTCCACGCCAAAGATCGATGTGGCGAGCACGCTGCGACGCACGGCGTCCCGCGGACGAGCATCGCCTAACGCGATTTGCAAATCGGCGATGCGCTCCAGCGCATGCACGAGGAAGGCACCGGAACCGCAGGCAGGGTCCAACACGCGCAATGTGCCGAGACGGCGCAGCAGTCGCGCAGCCTCATCATGTTGCAAAGCTGCTTCATTTCGCAAAAGCCGGTCTATTTCGTCGCGCGTTTGATCTGTCGCCAATGCGTGCAGTAAAGCCCCGTAAGTCACGTGCGCGACGAGTGGCTGTGGCGTGTAATAGCTACCCGTCGCGCGCCTTCCAGCTGGCATCATGAGCGACTCGAAAGCCTTGCCCAACATTTCGGGATCGATCGCGGCCTCGGACCAGTCGGTGCTCTCTTCGCGTGCTGTGAAGCGGTAGCGCGTAAGAACTTCGTCGAGGAAGCGGCCGATTACGTCATCGGGAAACTGCAGGCGCGATCGTTTCTCAATCCCCGAACGCGCGAACAACCCGCCATTGAGAAATGGGATCGCGCCTAACGCGCGAGCGGCGGGCGCGCGAGCGGAGAACCGCGTATTCAGCGTGCCAAAAAAGAGCGGACGCAAGATCCGACCATGGAACCTACCGCCCGACAGCATGCAATCCGCGAAGCGTTCCGCGATGAATGAGCGGCTGCCGTCCAGCCACCCTTTCGATTCGAGGAAAGCAAGAAAGAGCAGCCGAGTGATGTAAATGAGCGACACGTCTTCTCGCAGCCGTACATCGTGCGATCCACATGCATGCTCCGCGAAGCTCGCGACGTGCCGCGCTACCGCAAGGAAGAAGCGCCGCGTCACGGCCTCGCGTCCAAGAACCTCCAGCCACCGCGCATATGTTGCGGCGTCGTCCCCAGTCTGTGCTGTCGTTAGGGATGCGAGCGTGTCTGCGTCGCTTTCGGTCACGTGCCGACAATCAGCCACGAGAGCGCGCACGCGGGCTCTTGCTGGTGTGACGTCAATCGCACCGATGGCGACGTGCTGCGTGTCTCGCTCGGTGGCGCATAGCAGCCAGAGGAGCGGCGAACGTCGCGCACTCAGCCGCTGAGCTATGCGCGTTAGGCGGTCTCTCAGAGGACGTCCTGCAGGGACGTCGAGGAGCAGTGCCCGCAACAAGCCTCCGCTGCTCGCCGACCCACGTTGCACCCACGCGCGACGGCAATCGTCCGCTATACCCAATTCGCGCCGAGTGCGGCGATCGAGCGGATCGGATTGACTCGTGAATCCGATGGCGCGCGTGAGTGCGGCAAGCGCGGCTGGCGAGCTCGCTGCTGCCAATAGGTTCCCGCAATCCTTTCGGGTGAGCACGCGGCGACGCTAAGGCGGGCATCGCTCACCTCCTTCACCATTCGCGCGCGCTTTGGGTTATTCCAATTCACGCACTTTTCGCGGCGGCTCAGGGCTGCGTTTGCATAACCCGCTCTTCGCTCCCGGCTCCTTGCTCCGCGACCCTCGCCCCCGGTTTGCCATTGATAGCAACTGCGGCGACCATGTCCGAGGTGGCATTCGCAGTCGTGCGGAACATGTCGGGAATGGTATCAGCGCCTAACAAGATGCCGACCCCTTCCACGGGCAGACCTGCGGCAATCAAGACCGGAACCATCGAAATGATGGAGCCAGCGGGGATCCCGGGTACGCTGAACGTGGTCACCACTACCGTTAGGACGATCGTTGCAAGGCGAGCTGTCGTCATGTCGACGCCGTACAAGCGGCCGACGAAAACAACGCCGATCGTCATCCCGATCGCGGCCCCGACGCGATAGAGCGACGCCGACAGGGGAATAAGGAACGCGACGATTGGCTCGGGCAGACGGAGTTGGGTACGAGCGCTCTCCATCATCGCCGGAAGCGCAGCAAGCGACGACCGCGAGCTGAACGCGACAGCCTGAACCGGGAATACGGCGCGTGCGAATTCGCGCAGCGAGCGCCCGCCTAACACGAGCGCGATGGGATACATGACCAGCAGTACGAAAATCACGACAAGCAACGAGACGATGATCATGTAGCCGGCCACAGCGCTCGCTGCAGAGACGCCAAGCCGTGCAGCCAAGGCCAGCGCGAGAGCGAACACGCCAATCGGCGCGAATCGCAGTACCCACTGTACGAGCACGAGCGACGTTTCTGCGATGCCCTGGAAAAAACGGGCGACCGTGTCGCGCCGAGCTCCTTCGATGCGCGTTAGGGCGAGGGCGAAGGCCAGGGTGAAGACGATGAGCGGCAGCATCGCACCATCGGCCGCGGCCTTGATCGGATTCGGAGGAACGAGATCCACCAGCCACTGGGTGAACGTCGGTACGGTCCGCGCCGTTTCACTCGCACGCGCGGCAGCTTCAGCCGTGCTCGCACGGAGCGCTTCGACGGCTGCGGGATCGATATTGATGACGCTGAAAGCGGGGGGACCGACCACGGCAGCGAATCCCGCCGCCATAAACAACGTCACGATGTAAAAGGCGATTGCCTTGCGGCCGATGCGCCCAATCGTTCCCACATCGGACGTGGCGGCGATGCCGCCGACGAGAGACCCCACAACCAGCGGAATCACCGTCATCCGGATTGCGTTTATGAAGATGGTGCCGAGGGGCTCGATCCACCGCACGACCGTGCGCAAGGCGGGGATGTCGACGTACGGCACTGCGATGCCGGCCAGCATTCCCGCGACGAGCGCGATGAGTACTTTGGTAGTTAGCGACACGCGCAGAACCTACGGGGCCCCGTAAGTCGCGGCAAATACTCAGGAGACTAAGTCAGCATGACGGAGAAGTCGTATCGCGACCTCGTTCGTGAAGCCAAGACGCGGATCCAGGAGATAACGCCAAGTGAGAGCGTTGCCTTGCAGGCCGGCGATGGCAACGCGCTCTTCGTCGACGTGCGCGAACCTAACGAGTGGAACCTGGGACACATCCCGGGCGCATTGCACATCCCCCGGGGCATTCTGGAGCAGAACATCGAAGCGGTTGCCCAACGGGATGCCCGCATCATCCTCTACTGCGCGAGCGGCAATCGCACGGCGCTTGCTGCCGACACTCTGCAACAGATGGGCTATACCAATGTCGCGTCGTTGGTAGGAGGTTTTCGAGGGTGGGTGGAGGCCGGAGGCGAAATAGAGGGATGACCGAGCGGGTGTTGGATCATCCCCTCCTGGCGCATCCCGAGCTCCGTCTCATCGCAGAGCGGCTCGCGGCACACGAACCGCAACCGGCCGAAACCGACGGACATCCGAGACGTGCCGCTGTCGCGCTGGTTTTTCGCGCCGCCGCGGGTACGAGCGGCGACGCCGAGCTGCTCATTATCCGCCGCGCGGAGCGCGAAGGCGATCCGTGGAGCGGCCAGATGGGCCTTCCGGGCGGTGGCGCGCACCCTAACGACGAGTCGCTGGAGGACACGGCGCTCCGCGAGACGCTCGAAGAGACCGGCATCGACGTCCGCGCGGATGGTCACGTGCTCGGCTGGCTGGACGAGAATCGCCCCCGCACGAGCGCGCTGCCGGCAATCATCGTTAGGCCTTTCGTGGCTGTCGTCCGTTCGGATGTCACCTTGACGTTCAACCACGAAGTCGCGGATGCGCTGTGGATCCCGCTGCGCGTGCTGCGTGACGCGAGCTCGCAGCGGGACTCTGTGGTACACGTCCGTGGCGAAGCGCGGAACGAGCCGAGCTTCGTGGTCGGATCGACGATCGTATGGGGGATGACAAACCGCATCCTCCGATCGCTCCTGCGGCTGCTCGACTAGGTCGTACCGAGGTGGCGCTCGAGCGCCGAGAGATAGTCGTTCATCGTCTTCGTGTGGCCAAAGACAAAACGGGCCATGAAGCGAAAAATCGGATTGTAGACGTCGCCGTGCTCGGTGATCGTTAGGCGCGTTCCCGTCCCGTCGGGGGCCAGCTCGTAGATCCAACTGCCGCCGAACGGCAGGTCTTTGCTGGCGATCACAACGACCTGGCGCTGCGGCGGTTCATCGACCGTGCGCTCGTATTCGATCTTGCCGTTGCCGCCGTCTTCGCGCCAACGGAGCGGTTGCTCCGAGAGGACTGTTACTTCCCGCACGTCGCTGCGCCAGCTCGGATAGCTCTTTACATCGCCAATGGCGGCGAAGACGCGCTCCGCGGGGTGCGCGAAGGTGCGCGACGTGCTCGCGACATGGCTTTGGGGCAGGAGCACACCGACGAGCGCCACGATCGCGACGAGTGCCAGCACGATGACGAAGACGATTACGACCCAGCGCATAACGAGTGCTCCTGGCTGTTGGGATATTAGGCAGCGCCGGCATCACGCCGGCGCGCAAACGCAGCTTGTCGCATGGTGTCGGCCGCGCGTGCCAGTGTCGCCAGGCCGCGCAGGGCTTCATCTCGCTCGGCGGGACTCAGTTGGTCGAGCAGCTGCGCTACCAGCGCGGGCTCCAGGACCGACTGCGCCCGCTTGATCCGCACGCCGTCGCTCGTTAGGCGCAGCTGGACACGCCGAGCGTCGGCGGCATCGCGCGTGCGCGTGACGTACCCGCCGCGCGCCAACCGGTCGATCGCCAACGACATAGTGCTCAATGTGACCCCCATGTGCCCGGCAAGCCGCGTGAGATCCGTCCCTTCGACATCGTCCAGATGGTCGAGGATGCTCGCCTGGTGCGCGCTCAGCACGCGTGAGGTCGCTTCATCCCGCACATGGCGCCGGTGACACGCGAAGAAGATCCGCGGATAATCCCTGAGAAGAGTCTCGACGTCGGCGCGCACGTCGCGAACGTAGCAACTTTCCTTTGCTTTGGCAAACCAAATAGTTTCCGCGCTGGACTCCGTTGACCGAAGGGGCGCCTCAAGAATATTTTAGGACCTCCTAAATTTCTTCCCAGCTGACGAGTCCGCGTGTCGAGTCCAGCAACAGAGCCAGCAGTCCCACCGTTACCAACGCCGGTTGAGATCGAACCCGTGCCCGATGCGGGCTGGAGGCGCGCGCGCGTAACTCCGAGCCTCGCAGAGGTCTATCGCACGATTCCTGTCACGAACCTCTCGTGGTGGCGGAAAATCCTCGCTTTTGCTGGGCCTGGGTACCTCGTCGCCGTTGGATATATGGACCCCGGGAACTGGGCGACGGACCTCGCCGGCGGGTCAGCGTTTGGCTACACGCTCCTTACGGTCATCCTGATGTCGAACCTGATGGCCGTGCTCCTTCAGGGCCTCGCGTCGAAGCTTGGTATCGTCACTGGCCGGGATCTGGCGCAAGCCTGTCGCGATCACTTTTCGCGGCCCGTCGCGATTGGACTGTGGGTCATCTGCGAGATTGCCATAGCGGCGTGTGATTTGGCGGAAGTCATCGGAACCGCGATCGCGCTCAACCTGCTGTTCGGCATACCGCTCGAGTGGGGAGTGATGATCACCGCGCTCGACGTGCTGATCGTTCTCTACCTGCAGAACAAAGGGTTCCGACTCCTGGAAGCACTGGTGATCGTGCTCGTCGCAACGGTGGGCATCTGTTTCTTCTTCGAGCTGTGGATTGCGAAGCCTGACCTGGGCGGTGTGGCGCGCGGATTTCTTCCGAGCGCCGAGATTCTCAAGAATCGGGAGATGCTGTACATCGCGATCGGCATCCTTGGCGCGACAGTCATGCCGCACAACCTCTACCTGCACTCCTCCGTAGTGCAGACGCGCAAATACGACGAAAGCTCGGCCGGCAAGCGCGAGGCGGTTCGTTACGCGTTCATCGACTCGACGATCGCCCTCTCCTTCGCTCTCTTCATCAACGCCGCGATCCTGATCGTTGCCGCGGCGACATTCCATCGCACCGGCAATACGCAGGTCGCGGAAATTCAGGACGCGTATCAGTTGTTGACCCCGTTGTTAGGCGTCGGGGTAGCGTCGACAGTGTTCGCCCTTGCACTTCTCGCATCCGGTCAGAACTCGACATTGACCGGAACGCTGGCGGGGCAGATCGTCATGGAAGGGTTCCTGAACATCCGTCTGCGTCCGTGGCTGCGCCGCTTGATCACACGCGCAATCGCCATCGTGCCGGCAGCGATTGTGGCGATCGTCTGGGGCGAGAGTGGTACGGCGCAGTTGCTGGTGTTGAGCCAGGTCATTCTGAGCATGCAGCTGTCGTTTGCGGTGTTCCCGCTTGTGCTGTTCACGTCCGACAAGTTGAAGATGGGTGAGTTCGTGAATCCGCGGTGGCTCAAGGTCCTCGCCTACCTCGTGGCGACAGTCATCGCGTCGTTCAACGGGTGGCTGCTCGTACAGATCGCCGGGGAGTGGTTCTCCTGATGTACAAACACATCATGGTGCCGGTGGAAAATTCGCCCACCGACGCGCACATCCTGGACCACGTTAGGCAGCTTGCGCGATTTTGTGGCGCGTCGATCGTGCTGATCCACGTCGCCGATGGCTGGGCGGCGCGCAATATCCGTCAGCTCGACCTGCGCGAATCGGAAGAGATGCGGGACGACCGCGCGTACCTCGAGCGGGCGGCCAGTGATTTGCAGCGCGACGGCCTCACGGTCGAGGCATTGCTCGCCGTGGGCGATCCGGCGCGCGAGATCACCGCCGCGGCGGCGCGGGAGAAGTGCGACCTCATCGCGATGGCGACACACGGGCACAAGTTCCTGGCGGATGTGGTATACGGCAGCGTGGCGAATGCCGTTAGGCACGCCACCAGCGTTCCCGTGCTTCTCGTGCGGCGCCCGTCCCCGCCCCCGCCTCCGCCCCCGCCCCCCGCAGCTTCATGAGCGATCCAGCGGGCATCACGGCCCCAGCCGAGGATTATCTCAAGGCCATCTACGACATCGAGCGTGGGGGGGAGGCGGCTGCCACCAACGATATCGCCGCCAGACTGGGCATCGCCGCGGCAAGCGTCAGCGGGATGATCCGGAGACTGGCGGAGCAGGGACTCATCTCGCACGAACGCTACAAGGGGACGCGCCTAACGGCCGCGGGTCGGAAGGCGGCGCTGCGCACGATCCGCCGGCATCGCGTCATCGAATCGTACCTGGCACGCGCGTTAGGCTATCCGTGGGACCGGGTGCACGAAGAGGCCGAGCGTCTGGAGCACGCCGCGAGCGATGAGCTCGTCGATCGCATGGCGCGCGCCATCGGCGAGCCCCACATCGATCCGCACGGCGCCCCGATCCCGACGCGCGAAGGGCTCGTGGACGAAACGCCTCTGCGCACGTTGCTGGACGTTCACGCGGGGCAGCGCTGTCGCATCGTGAGCGTCGCCGACGAGGACGGCGACATCCTGCGTTATGTGGCCAAGCTCGGGCTGCGCCCTGGCGTGGAGGTGGTGGTCGCGGAGCGCGCGCCGTTCGATGGGCCGATCTCCCTTCGCGTCGCTGCTGAGAGCGAGCCGGTGCAGATCGGGGCGACGCTGGCCGCGGTCATCCGCGTCGAGCCCGTAGCCGAGCGGCTCGCTCGTTAGGCAATGCCGCACTGCGGCGCCGCTTTTGGCGGATTACTCGCTGTCTCGGAGCCTGCCACTCTTGCGCAGAGCGTCACGTAACACATACTCGATCTGCCCATTGAGCGAACGGAGCTCGTCGTCCGCCCAGCGCTGCAATGCGCTCAGCAGCGCCGGGTCGATTCGGACGAGAAAAGGCTTTCGCTCCGCCATGACCTACTGGTAGATCGTCCCTGTATTCACGATCGGTTGTGCGTCACGATCCGAGCAGAGCACGACGAGCAGGTTGCTCACCATCGCCGCCTTCCGCTCATTGTCCAGCGACACCACCGCACGCTCGGCGAGCATCGTCAACGCATTCTCGACCATGTAAACGGCGCCTTCGACAATGCGCTGACGCGCGGCGATGATGGCGTTCGCTTGCTGCCGGCGCAACATCGCCGACGCAATCTCCTGGGCGTAGGCGAGGTGGCTGATGCGCGCTTCGATGATCTCGACGCCAGCCTTCTGCAATCGTTCCTGCAGCGCTTTGTGCAACGAGGTCGCGATCTCGTCGGGGTTGGTACTGAGCGCTACTTCGTTAGGCGTGTGCGCATCGTACGGGAACGACGACGCGAGCGCGCGGACCGCGGATTCACTCTGCACACGGACAAAGTTCTCGTAATCGTCCACCTCGAACAGCGCTTCGGCCGAATCGACGACGCGCCAGACCACGATCGCGCCGATGTCGACCGGGTTGGAATGTGAGTCGTTGACCTTGAGCTTGGCCGTTTCGAAGTTCCGCGCGCGCAGGGAGACGCGTCGCTTGTACATGAAGGGATTGGCCCACCAAAAGCCTGCCGCGCGCACCGAGCCTTTGTAGGCGCCGAACAGCGTGAGCGCCTTTGCCTCGTTAGGCTGCACGGTGAACAGCCCCGCGAAGCTCAGGGAAGCGAGAGCGGTCACGATGCTCCAGAAAACGATCAGAAACGCGTTGCCGGTCTCCGCGCGTGCGACGATTTGCCAGATGGCGACGCTGAGCACGACGAAGTTGACAAGCGTCATGACGTAGCCGTTTGTCGCTCGGTACACCCTTTCGCGCAGCATTTTCTCCCAGCCTGGAAGAGTGATAGCGCAATGATATCACTCCGCTATCATAGAAGCAAGCCTTCTGCGAAGGTGTTGCACAGCCTGCATTTGTCACAGATTCACCACATGCCGGACCGCATCCGCTTGGGCTGCATGGGCTGGAACTACGACGCCTGGGTGGGTCCGTTCTATCCCGCGGGGACACGCGCGGCCGATTTCCTGTCCGTGTATGCGCGGGCCTTCGACACGGTGGAGGTCGACTCGACGTTCTATGCGGTGCCGCCGGCCAAAACGGTGCGCGGCTGGGCCGATCGCGTACCACCGGACTTTGTTTTTGCGCTCAAACTGCCGCAGGAGATCACGCACGAGAGGCGCTTTCGACAGGCGACGGATGTCTTGGCGGACTTTGTCGACAGCGCGCGAGAGCTGGGCCGGGGATTGGGACCGATCCTCATTCAGCTCGGTCCGGACTTCGCGCCTAACGAGTTACCGGCGCTCGCGGCTTTCCTCAGGCACCTCCCGCGTGACTTGCGCTTTGCTGTCGAGTTTCGGCACCGTGGCTGGATCCACGACGGCGTACTTGCGCTGCTCGCCGACCATAACGTGGCGCTGGTCCTGACTGATGCTCGCTGGATTCCTCGTAAGACGATGCTCGCGCTGGCTGAACGTCCGACTGCCGATTTCGTCTACATCCGCTGGCTCGGCCCCAATCGCGATCTGGTTGACTACTCGAGAATTCAAGTCGATCGGACGCGCGAGATCGAAGCTTGGGTGGCCGCCGTCCAGCTCCTCGCGACCAGGGTGCAGACAATCTACGGGTACGTGAACAACCACTTCTCCGGTCACGCGCCAGAAACAGCGCGTGAGTTTCAGCGGAGGTTGCGGCTACGCACCGTGGAACCGGCGCAAATGGGGGAGCAGCTGACGTTGCTCTAGGTGCGAGGTGCGAGATGCATGGAGCAGGGAACAAGGAGCGAGGATAGAGGAAGTGCGGCCAAGAGCCAGGGCCTAAGAGCTAAGAGCTAAGAGCTATGAGTCGTCGTTACATCGTCCTCGCCGTGATCTCGATCTTATTGGCGTTAGGCTGTTTTCGTCTCAGCAAGTGGCAAGTAGATCGTCTCGCGCAGCGGCGTTCCCGCAATGCCCTTCTCGCTGAACGCCTTGCAACTCCGCCGGCGCCGCTCAGCGCAATTCCCGCCGACACCGCGCAGGGTCACTATCGTCGCGTTCGCGTGCAGGGTGTCTTTGACTACGATCGCGAGCTGGCCCTCGCTCTGCGCTCGCGCGACGGCTCGCCCGGCGTCTACATCCTTACTCCCATGCGCTTATCGGATGGAACTACGGTCCTAACGAATAGGGGTTGGGTGTACGCCGCGGACGGTATGAACGTGGACTTTGCCCGGTGGCGCGAAGGCAACTCAGGCGACTCAAGGTATTCTGCCACAGTCGAAGGTTTTCTCGAGACTTACGTCGCGTCGCGCGGGCCCGTCACTCTCGCGGGACGACCGC
>DATFBW010000319.1:0-15304 GCA_035253645.1 Gemmatimonadaceae bacterium
TTGGAACCAGGAGCGGGGAGCGGAGAGCGGGGAGCAAGGAAGGGATAATGAGTGTTTTGACCTTTGACCTCTGACCTTTGACCTGTAGTTAATGCGCTTCTCCGTCCTGACGTTAGGCTGCGACAAGAACACCGTCGACAGCGAGCGCTATCGCGCGGAGCTGCTCGCGCACGGAGGGAAGCCGGCTAGCCTGGAAGAGGCCGAGGTGATCGTTGTAAATACGTGCGGTTTTATCGATGCAGCCAAGCGCGAATCCATCGAGGCGATTGTCGACGCGGCCCGATATCGCAAGCAGGGCCACCTGCGGGTTTTGGCGGCGGTCGGTTGCATGGTGCAGCGGTACGAAGACGACCTCCGCGAATCGCTCCCCGAAGTCGATCTCTTTCTGGGCGCGTCGCAGATGGAGCGCCTCGTGCCGGAGCTTGTGGAGCGGGGGGTACTTGATCAGCGAGTAATCGGACACCCCGGTGATCGCGTGTACGATGGCGACCTCGCGCACGTGCGCTATCTCAAGGTCAGCGAAGGCTGCGACCACGGGTGTGCGTTTTGCGCCATCCCGCTCATGCGCGGCCGGCATCGCTCGTTCGCGTTAGGCGACGTTGTGCGCGAAGCGCAGCTGCTGGAGCTTCAGGGGGCGCGCGAGATCAACCTGGTCGCGCAAGACCTCGCGCACTACGGCCGCGACATCCGCGATGGCAATGGTCTGGCCGAGCTGCTCGGCGCACTCCTGCGGGAAACCGATATCCCGTGGTACCGTCTGCTCTACATCTACTCGGCGGGCCTCACGCCACGATTGCTGGAGACGATTGCGAACGAACCGCGCATCGTGCGGTATCTCGATATCCCCATGCAACATGCATCGGATAACGTGCTCGCCCGCATGCGCCGTCCGGAGCGCCGTGCGCGACAGCGTGAGAAGATCCATCAGATCCGCGAGAGTATTCCGGGCGTCGCAATCCGCACAACGGTCATCGTCGGGTTCCCCGGCGAAACGGACAGCGACGTTCAGGAGCTTTGCGACTTCCTGGAAGAAGTGCGCCTCGAGCGCGTGGGCGTGTTCACGTTCTCGCGACAAGAGGGGACGCGAGCATATGAGCTGGCAGACGATGTCCCCGAAGACATCAAGCGTGAACGCCAGGAACGCGTGCTACAACTGCAGCGTGTGATAACTGCGGAGCGGTACGAACGTTTGATCGATCAGCCGCAGCGCGCGATCATCGATCGTCCTCGCGGCGTCCATCAGAGAACGCAAGCTCGGCTCGAGATTCAGGCAGACGATATCGATGGCGTCACGTGGCTCGACGATGCACACGGTATCGCGCCGGGAACGCTTGTCGAAGTGATACCGCACACCGTGGATGATTTCGACTTTGAGGGCACAATCGCGCGCGTTACTCAGCCAGCCACTGGGTCACGCCGGCAGCGGGTGCTTCCGCTTGCCGAGGGCACGATTGGGAGCTTTGGGCGGTGAGTTGTACCTACAGGTCAAAGGTCCAAGGTCGCAGGTCAAAGCGGACACACACTGTATTGTTTGCAGCGATAGTCCTAATGGCTGCTCACGCACTGCCGCTTCGTGCGCAGTCTGCGCTTCCTGATAGCCAGGCGCTCCGCGTTTACCTGATGACAATGGGACCTGGCGATGCGGTGTGGGAGCGTTTTGGCCATAACGCGATTCGCATCCGCGACGATCGCACGGGTGAAGATCGAGTCTACAATTGGGGCATGTTTTCACTCGATGATGCGGGCTTCATCCTGCGGTTCTTGCGCGGCCGCATGCGGTACTGGATGGCCAGCGAAGATGCTGCGCTCACTGTGGAGGCATACCGGATGTACAACCGTTCGGTCACCCTGCAGGAGCTCAACCTAACGGGTGCTCAGAAGATCGCCTTGTACGGTTTCGTAAAGTTGAACGAGCTGCCGGAAAACCGTTTCTATGATTACGACTACTTCCGCGACAACTGCTCGACGCGAGTGCGGGACGCGCTGGATGCAGCGTTAGGCGGCGTGCTGGCGGAGCGCTTTCGCGCGCAACGCACCGATCTCACGTATCGCGCGCATGCGCGACGTCTCATGGAGCCCGATAAGCTCACTTATACAGGCATCGACGTCGGTCTGGGCCGGCCGACCGACCAACCCCTCACGGCCTGGGAGGAAATGTTCATCCCCATGTCGCTGCAGCGCTTGGTGCGCGAGGTGCGGGTGCGGAGCGGCAATGGCGATGAACCGCTCGTGTTGCATGAACAGGTCGTGGTGCCGTCGTCACGTCCGCCAGTGCCCGACCGCCCTGCGCAATGGGTCTGGGCGTATCTGCTGATCGGCATCCTGCTCGGTGGCTGCATCATCGCGACCGGCCTAACGCGGGCTGCTCCCGTGGCGACTTTCTTGACCGTAGGCTGGAGCGTGATCGCAGGCTCCATAGGGACGCTCCTTGTGCTGCTTTGGGTCGCCACAGATCACGTGGCCGCCTATCAGAACGCCAATGTGTTGCCCCTCAATCCAGTCTGGCTCGTCCTCGCGTGGCTTACAGTTGCGCGGTCCCGGTTTGCACGACCGCTGGCAATCGTGCTCAGTGCGGCGGCTGCGTCGGCTCTGTTGTTACGGCTCTTGCCAGGCGACCAGGACACATCTCGACTCCTCGCCTTGGTACTGCCAGTTCACCTCGCAGCGGCGTACATCATCACGCGACGCGTCCCACGCATATGAGCTGGTCCGTCGGCATCGATGTCGGCGGCACGTTCACGGACCTCGTTGCCGTTGGCGACCACGGCGCAGTCGTCGCGCGCAAAGTATTGAGCACACCTAACGAGCAGAGCGTGGCCGTCATCGACGCGTTGCGCGAGGCAGCAATCCCCGCGGAGCGCATCGAGCGAGTCGTGCACGGGACGACGCTCGTCACCAACCTGCTTCTGGAGCGCAGAGGGACGCGCACAATTCTGTGCGCAACGAAAGGGGCGACTGACCTCCTCGAGCTGCGGCGGCAGGACCGCGCGGCGCTTTACGACCTGGCTGCGCATCACCCGGCTCCGCTCGTGACCGCCGATGACGTCATAGCGGTAAGTGAGCGCATCGCCCCAGAGGGCGTGTGTGAAGCCTTGACGAGCGATGAGGCGGACCGGGTAGCGGCGAAAGTCGCCGAGCGCGGTGCAAGGACAGTCGCTGTGTCGTTGCTGCACGCGTATTCGGATGCCCGACATGAAGAGCAGCTGGCGCGTGCCATCGCAGCACGGATTCCGGGAGTCGATGTGGTGTGCTCCTCGCAGGTCCTCCCCGAGATCCGCGAATACGAGCGCACGGCGACCACCGCGTGCGAGGCATATGCGCGGCCCGCAGTTGGCGCGTACCTGGAACGCCTGGGCGAACGGCTCGCGCGGGACGGGATACGCTCGTTAGGCATCGTCGCCTCGAACGGCGGCATGTTCGACGCCACGCACGCGGCTCGTTCGGCCGCATCCCTCGCGCTGTCGGGGCCCGCGGGCGGTGTAGCGGGCGCGGCGCTCGTCGCCCGCCTCGCCGGCTTTGCGGAGCAGAGTGCGTTGAGCATCGACATCGGCGGGACGAGCGCCGACGTGGGACTCATCGTGAACGGTGCGCCGCTCGTCGAGTCCGGGGGTGAAGTGGCAGGCGTTCCAATCGCCCTGCCGCGCGTTCTTGTAGAAACAGTGTCGGCTGGCGGTGGCTCGTTAGGGTGGATCGACGATGGCGGAGCCCTCCGCGTGGGCCCGCGGAGCGCGGGCGCGGTGCCCGGTCCGGTAGCGTTCGGGCGCGGGGGCAGCCAGGCGACTGTCACGGATGCGCACATTGCGTTAGGCAACATCTCGGCGCGTCGCATGAGCGGTGCCGTACAGCTTGACGCGAATGCCGCTCGCGAAGCCGTAGCCGTCCTCGCACGCGAATTGGGCGCCGACGTGGAACGCACCGCGCTCGCGATGATCGCGACAGCCGATGCCGCCATGGCGCGCGCCCTCCGACGCGTAAGTGTCGAGCGCGGCATCGATCCGCGCGATTGTGTGCTCATCGCATTTGGCGGAGGCGGCCCGCTCCACGCTTGCGGCCTTGCCGAAGCGCTTGGGATGAATCGCATACTGGTCCCGCCACTCGCGGGCGTCCTGAGCGCGTTGGGCCTCGCCGTCGCGCCGCCGCGCCGAGTCGCGTACGCGAGCGTCATGCGAGACCTGAGCGTTCTCGATGCAGGCGCCCTCTCGGAGCTCACGCAAGGGCTGGAGCGGCGCACAGCCCAGGAGCAAGGCAATTGGGAACCGGAGTACATCCTGCGCATGCGCTATCGCGGCCAGGGACACGAGCTCGAGATCCGGTTTCAGCCGAACGACAGCGTCGCGGCTCTCAGTGCGCGCTTTGGAGCGGCCCACCAGGCACGCTACGGCTTTGTGCTCGACGTCCCCGTGCAAGCGGTGAGCGCTCGATGCGCGCGCTCCGGCACCGCTCCCACGGTTCGCCTCGAACGCAAGGGAAAACCGAGCTGGAATGATGCGGAGCGTTTGGATGACGGTTCGCCGTGCGCTGCGGTGGTTCGCGGACGCGCCGTGATTGCGCTTGGGGACGCCACCTTGCTCGTCGCCGATGGTTGGGTAGCGCGTGCCTTGCCGATAGGGGGCTGGATGGTGGAGCGCCTAACGTGACGTCCTTCGACCCGCTCGCGCTTACGGTGATGGCCCATGCAGTGGCCATGATCGCCGAGGAGATGGGGACGATCCTCGAGCGCGGGGCGTTGTCACCCAATATCCGCGAGCGGCGTGACGCGTCGTCCGCGCTCTTCGATGCGCAGGGACGCATGATCGCCCAGGCCGCGCACATCCCGGTGCATCTCGGGGCGATGCCGGAATCTGTCCGCGCCGTGCTCGAGCGCCACCCCGCGCCCGGCGATGTGTTCCTGCTCAACGATCCGTATCGTGGCGGATCGCACCTGCCGGACCTAACGATGGTAGAGGCAATCGCCGACGCCGATGACATCGTTGGTTTCGCGGCCGTGCGCGCGCATCACGCCGACGTCGGTGGGATGAGCCCCGGAAGCATGCCGCGCGGAGCTACCGAGCTTGTGCAGGAAGGGATCATCGTGCCGCCCGTGCGGCTGGCGACAACCGCTGGCCTGGAGCGCGACATCCTGGATCTGCTGCTGGCGAATGTGCGGACACCGAACGAGCGACTCGGAGATCTCCAGGCGCAACGCGCGGCTTGCGCTGCAGGGGCGGCGGGGTGGCGCGCGTTACGAGCGCGCATCGGCGCCGCGCAATTGACGGCGGCGGGAGAAGCGTTGCTGACCTACACCGAGCGGCGCGCGCGCAGCCGCATCGCCGAGTTGGGGGCAGTAAGTGGAAGCGCGCGAGATGCGCTCGAAGGGGACGGTGTCAGCGACGACGACGTCGTCGTGTGCGTCAAAGTAGAGGCGTTGCACGATCGCTTGCGTTGCGATTTCACCGGCACCTCGCCCATGGTGCGCGGCAACGTGAATTGCCCGTTCGCCGTGGTACGTGCCGCGGCGGTGTTCGTTCTCCGTACGCTGCTCGACGATGACGTCCCGACCAACGACGGAATCGCGCGGGCTCTCGAGCTGATCGTGCCTCCAGGGTCCGCGATCAATGCCAGGTGGCCGGCGGCTGTGGCCGCGGGAAACGTGGAGATGTCGACGCGCATTACCGACACGCTCTTCGCCGCGCTGGCCGACGCGGGGATCGACGTCCCGGCACAGGGACAGGGAACGATGAACAACGTCACCTTTGGGGGTCCGGGCTGGACCTTTTACGAGACGTTAGGCGGTGGCCAAGGTGCCACGTCCCGCGGCGATGCCCCTTCGGCCGTGCATGTTACGATGAGCAATACGCGCAACACGCCGATCGAAGCCCTCGAACACGCGTACCCGATTCGCGTTGAGCGGTACGAAGTGCGCCGCGGCAGTGGCGGTGCCGGCAAACATCGGGGTGGCGATGGCGTCGTGCGGTCCTATCGCGTGCTGGAAGCGTGCACGGCGACGCTTCTCACCGAGCGGCGAAAGTACGCGCCGCGTGGAGCGGGCGGCGGGAGCCCGGGAACGCCGGGGAAGAATCTGCTGAATGGGAAGCCGATACCAGCCAAATGCAGAATCGAGCTGGTCCCTGGGGATGTGCTGACGATTGAGACGCCGGGGGGTGGGGGATGGGGCCAATCGGAGAGTCGTTAGGCGCTAGCTCTTAGGAGTGAATCGCTGGAGCTAACGACTAAGAGCTAACGACTAAGAGCTAACGACTAAGAGCTAACGACTAAGAGCTATACGACTATTTCACACCCCTCTTGAGCGGCGACGACTTTGATCGAGCCTCCACGCTCGCCCACCATGCGGTAACACAAGGCGAGTTGGGCTTCGAGCTCGTCGTCCGAACGATCCGGCTCATGGTGAAACAGCACGAGCGTCTCCACCTCGGCGGCGATCGCGAACTCGATCGCGTCACGATACGACGAGTGTCCCCAGCCGCGATGGTTCATGTACTCCGTGCCGGTGTACATCGCATCGTGAATGAGCACCTTTGCTCCGCGCGCGAAGGCGACCAGCTCCTCCGGTGGCGACGCATCCACCTGGTCGCCGAAGACATCCAGCTCATTGTCCGGGATGAACACGATCGACGAGCTGGGATCGGCGGTGGACGCCACGCGGAAGCCTAACGCACCGCCCGGATGGCGCACGGGGGCGGTGTGGACGGTATAGCCGTTCGTGCTGTGCCGCGAGGCGCTGAGCTCGCGCAGATCGATACGTGCTCGCAGCTCGTCAAAGGCGACAGGGAACACGACGGGGCTCATCTGCTGCCTAACGATGACACCGATGTTCTCCTGCAGCACGGGGTTGCCCCACAGCGTGAAGTTGTTGCCGCGCTGAAACGCCGGAGTAAAGAACGGGAGTCCCTGGATGTGGTCCCAGTGCGCGTGCGTGAAGAAGATGTCGCCGCGGATCGGCGTTCCATTCGCCCCAGCGATCAACGCGCGACCGAGCTCCCGGATCCCCGTGCCCGCGTCGAGGATCACCAGCTCGTCGTTGTCCGTGCGCAGCTCGACACACGTCGTGTTGCCGCCATAACGCACGGTACGCGGCCCCGGAGATGGCACGGAACCGCGAGTCCCCCAGAAGCGCACACGCATTGACACGGCGTTCTCGAGATGCCTGAGCTAATGAGCTTGAAGGCTGCGCGACTCGTTATGCAGCGACCTGCAACACAGCGCGTGGGCGCGCCGCGTCACAGGACTACATACCGTGCTCGACGCTAGACGCGCGCCTGAGCGAGCTGCTTGAGCCCGGGACGGTTAGCCACCGAAATGCGGCGCCGCTCGACCCGGATCAAACCCTGAATCTGGAAATCGCGAATGGTGCGCGACACGGTCTCGCGGCTCGCGCCGATCATGTGCGCAATCGTCTGGTGCGTCAGCGGCTTGTCGATCGCCTCGCCCCCATTGGATTCGGCTGCAAAGTCCAGTAGGAGCCGTGCGATGCGGCCGGGAACGTCCAGCAGGGCCAGGCCGTGGATCTTACCGTCGGCGCGGCGCAGACGGCGCGACAGCTCCACCAGCAGGGACCACGCTACGGACGCGTTCGCTTCGACGCGGCGTCTGAAGTCCTCGCGCCGCAATACGCAAAGGGTCGTTTCCTCCATCGCAATGACGTGTGCCGAGCGCGGCTGATCATCGATGAGCGAGAGCTCGCCGAAGTACTCACCGACGCCAAGCACGCCAAGGATCACTTCGCGACCGTCTTCACCGATCAAAACGACCTTCACGCGGCCCTCGCGCACGATGAACAGCGAATCCCCGGGGTCGTCTTCGAAAACAATCACTGACCCCTTCGGGTAATTCTTTTCCCGGGTCAGCTCTGCGAAGCGCTGCAGCTCCGCGTCATCGAGACGTGCAAAGAGAGGAACTGTACGAAGAAAGTGGGCGGTTTCCATTCGAACTGCCTTGAGCGTGGACGTGGCGGGGGTATGGAGTCCATCCATGTGCGGTGGAATCCGCTTCCACGAATGACGCGACGTATATGGGGCGCGTCACGATTGCGCGTTCCCGCGACCGCATCTGCCGGTCATTCTTGCCGCTTCGCTTGACGGTCACTTTATGGGGTGACCTCGGTGAAGTCAAACGAACCAAATGTGTGATGACCGTCACCCGAGCGAAACTGTGTACCGAACTTCGTGAAGAACGACGCCCGGGATGAGCTCGCGTTGCTTCTCGACGCCGTCGGGCCGCATCCCCTTGGCCTCGTAAAAACGGCGCGCCGGCGCGTTTGTCGCCACGACCCAGAGCGTCAGCTGGGCAGCGCCTTTTTCCCGTGCTCGATCGCAGGCCGCGCCGAACAGCTGTGTGCCAATCCCCGTGCCGCGCAGGTCCGGGGCGACATGCAACCCGTAGATCTCCCAGGCGCTCGTTAGGTTATGCGCCGCGTTGGCGGGGCCGTGTGCGCAGAACCCAGTGACTTGGCCCGCCCGATCGGCGAGTAACACCTCTGTCGTAGGCACCTCAAGACGTTCGTGCCACTGTTGCGTGCGCTGCGTCTCGTCGAGCGCGGCGAGAAACGCCGGGGGGAGCTCGGCGCGATACGCGGCGCGCCAGCTGGCGATGTGTAATCGAGCGATGGCAGACGCGTCGGCGGGCCCCGCTCGACGTACCGCGAACGGCTCGGATCCGTTAGGCAACCGCGTTAGGTGCCACCGTCGTTTCTTTCAGGGAGGCCAGCATCGCGATAAGCTCGCTCGCGTCGACCGGCTTGACGAGATGGTGGTCAAACCCCGCTTCGCGGCTACGCTCCCGGTCAGTCTTTTGGCCCCAGCCCGTCACCGCGATGAGCACGATCGGGCGACCCCAATCGGAGGTTCGCACGCGCTTGGCGACTTCGTAGCCGTTGGCCTTGGGCATCCCGATGTCCAGCAGCATCACATGCGGCTGGAACTCGGCGGCTGTCCGCAGCGCCTCATCGCCATCGTGTGCAATACGGACGTCACTGCCCAATATACGAAGCAGCATGCCTAACGAGGTAGCCGAATCCGGATTGTCGTCAGCCACGAGAATCCGCAGATCCAACACCGGGTATTTGCTGCGAGTGGCGCGCGAGCCATTCAGAGGTGACGCCGACTCTGCTACCGGCAGGCGAATCACGAACTCGCTTCCCTGGCCGAGCCCGGCGCTGAGTGCAGCCACGGTTCCGCCGTGCAGCTCGACCAGACGCCGGACCAGCGTTAGGCCGATGCCAAGTCCGTCCCGCTGAGCATGCGGCGAGGCCGTTGCCTGCGTGAACATGTCGAACACGCGCGGGAGCATGTCTGGTGAAATCCCCACGCCCGTGTCTCGCACGAAAATCACCGCCTCGCTCCCCTGACCTTCGGCGCGCACGGAAATCGTGCCTCCATGCGGTGTGTACTTGGCGGCGTTGTTGAGCAGGTTCGCGACAGCTTGAGCCAGACGCGTGAGGTCACCCTCGAGAGCGACGGGCTCACCAGGCATCGCCACGGTCAGAACGTGCCCGTACGTGTCGATCACGGGACGACTCGTTTCGACTGCAGCAGATACGACGGTTGCGAGGTCGAGCCGCTCCTTCTTGAGCTCGAACTTGTTGCCGGTGATGCGGGCAACGTCGATCAGATCATCGACGAGGCGGCTCATCTGCTTGACCTGCCGATCGATGATGTCGAGCGCGCGGCGGAGGTCCGGCGTCAACTCGCCTTTGAGGTTCATCACCTCGATCGCGTTGCGGATCGGAGCCAGCGGATTTCGCAGCTCGTGCGCGAGTGTCGCGAGGAATTCATTCTTCGCGGAATCTGCCTGACGCAGAATCTCTTCTGAACGCTTTTGATCGGAGATGTCGATCAGGACGTTCACTGCGCCGACGAGCGTGCCTGCTGCGTCACGAATCGGATTGGCGTGCGCCAGAGCAGTGATCCGTTCACCGTTAGGCCGCTCGACCACGATTTCATGGCCGTTGAATTCCCTGTCTTGTTCGAGCGCGAGCGCCATCCAGCACCGGTCGTGCGAAATGGGCGCGCCGTTCGGAGCGAACAACTTGAAGGAGCCACACCACCTGTCGACCGGGTCGTTCAGTTGCGGCGCCCGGCCCCATAGCGCTACCGCATGCTGGTTGAAGTAAGTGATCAGCCCATCCGGGTCACAGGTGTACGCACCCGCCGGCAGTTTTTCCAGCAGCTGATGAAACTGTGCCTCACTCCGCCAGGTTTCGGACGTAAGTCGGGCATCAGTTGCGAGAGATCTCGTTTCGCGCGCTGCTGTGATTGCGAGTACTTCTTCCTGCATGTCGTCTCGGCTAAATGGTGTTTGCGGGCCGCAGTTCCTCGATCTTGCCGAAATGCTTGGCCACATGACGCAGGAGCGTTTCGGGATCCACCGGCTTCACGAGGTGGTGATCGAAGCCCGCGGCCCGGCTCTTCTCGCGGTCTTCGTCCTGGCCCCAACCCGTGAGCGCAATCAACAGCACCTCGCGGCCCCAGTCGCGGCCGCGGATCAGACGACAGGCATCATACCCGTTCATGTTAGGCATGCCGATGTCGAGAAGGATGACATCGGGCTGAAAGGCATCGGCTTCAGCGATGGCGCGCATACCATCGGACGCAGTACGCACATCGTTTCCCTTGAGACGAAGCACGAGCGCCAAACTCTCGAGGCTATCGGGGTTGTCGTCGGCTACCAGTATACGGCGCGTGACGACCGCAGGCCACTTGCCTGAGACGGGGCGTTGCTCCGGCACTGCCACGCCAGTCGCCAGGGGAAGCCTAACGCTGAATTCGCTACCTTTCCCCAGACCGTCGCTTTTGGCGACGATACTGCCGCCATGCATTTCCACGAGCCGCTTAGCCATCGTCAGACCGATTCCCAGGCCGCCGTGGCGTCGTTCCAGTGACCGGTCTGCCTGGGAGAACATTTCGAAGATCCCGGCAAGCAATTCGGTTTGAATCCCTTCGCCGTTGTCCGTGACGGTCACCTCGACGTCACTGCCTGTGCGCGTCGCCTTGATAGCCAGAGTGCCACCGCGATCTGTGAACTTGCTGGCGTTGTGCAGGAGGTTTGCGAACACCTGCGTGAGGCGCGTGGCGTCCCCTTCCATAACGAGGCCAGACTCCGGCACGTCGACAGTAAGCTTGTGTTCCTTGCGACTGATCTCCGCCTGCGCTGTTTCCACGGCGTGGCGGAGGATCTGACCCAGATCGACGCGGCCTGTGCGCAGCTCGAGCTTCCCAGTCGTTATGCGGCTGACGTCGAGCAGATCGTCAACGAGTCGCACGAGGTGACCCAGCTGCCGGTCCATGACATCCAAGGCGTTCTCACGGATGCGCTCGTCGCTCGAACCGCGAACGAGATGCAACGAGTTGCGGACAGGAGCGAGTGGATTGCGCAACTCATGCGCGAGCATGGCCAGGAATTCGTCCTTGCGCTTGTCACTTTCGCGCAGCTCCGTCGTGCGTTCGGCGACGCGCTTCTCCAGCTCTTCGTTCATCTGTTCGAGCCGGCGATTCTTCCGATAAAGATCGGCGAAGATTGCCACTTTCGCGCGCAGAATCTCCGGGACGACGGGCACGCCGACATAGTCGACAGCGCCTGCGTGATATCCTTTGAGGCGGTACACGTCGTTGATCAGTACGGCCGACACGAGGATGATCGCCGTTTTTTGGTAGCGCGGGTGCGCTCGGATCATCGAAGCGAGCTCGAAGCCGTCGAGCTCCGGCATGCAAACGTCGATCAGGACGACGGCGATTTCGTTGCGCAGCAGTTGCTCGAGCGCTTCGCTGGCTGATTGAGCACGGATTAAAGTCTCGCCGAGGTCGCTGAGCATTGCTTCATAGCTCAGCAACTTCCCCGGTTGGTCGTCAACCAGTAGGATGTTGACGCGTTCTTCAGCCATCAGCTTTCACTCCACCGGCCTAACGGTGCAGCCACATTCGTAATGCTGAAAGCAGCTGTTCCGTGTTCACCGGCTTCGCGAGGTAGTCCGACGCTCCCGCTTCCAGGCACTTCTCACGGTCGCCTTTCATGGCTTTGGCTGTGAGTGCGATGATGGGCAGTCGACGCAGCGCGGGGCGCTGACGGATCGCCATCATCGTCTTATAGCCGTCCATCTCGGGCATCATGATGTCCATGAGGACGATCGCGAGGTTCGGCGTGGCCTCGAGAGTCTCAATTGCCTCCCTACCCGTGGTCGCCGTAAGCACGTTCATGCCACGACGTTCGAGCACACTGCTCAGTGCAAATATATTCCGCACGTCATCGTCAACTACAAGCACGGATTTGTTCATCAAGAACTCATCCGAGCTGTGCAGTCGCTCGAGGAGGCGTTGCTTTTCAGGCGGCAGATCCGAAACAACGCGATGCAAGAAAAGTGACGTTTCGTCGAGAAGGCGCTCAGGCGACTCGACGCCCTTCACAACGACACTTCGCGCGAGCGTTTTGAGCTGGAAGTCTTCGTCAGGCGACAGCTCCTTTCCAGTAAATACGACAACAGGGACATCCCGCAAACCCACATCGTCGCGGATGGCCTCGAGGACCTCGAACCCGGACATGTCGGGCAGCCGCAAGTCGAGAACCACGCAATCGAACGATTCCGCACGCAAGGTGCGCAGCGCTTCCTCGCCTGTCGCGACAACATTGACGCGGATGTCGTCATGGCCTAACAACTCGGCGATACTTATTTGTTCGGCCGGGTTGTCCTCGACGATCAGAAGCCGCTTCGCGCGCGGTGTCGCAAACTCCTTGATGCGCGTCAGCGCCGCGTCGAGGCCGCTTGCGCTCGTCGGCTTGGTGACAAAGGCAAATGCGCCGCGAGTCAGACCATGTTGGCGGTCTTCATCGAGCGTCACGATCTGAACCGGGATGTGCCGCGTGTTTGCGTCTTGTTTGAGCTGGCTCAAGACGGTCCAGCCCAGCATGTCCGGCAGGAACACATCCAGCGATACCGCTGCGGGTTTCACGCGACGCGCCAGTTCCAACGCTTCGGACCCCGTGTGCGCGACCACAACCTTGAAGCCCTTGTCGTGCGCGAGGTCAAGTAATACGCGCGCGTAGTGGGTATCGTCTTCGACGATAAGTAAGACGGAGTCGTCTGGCCTGAGCTCGTCACGATCGTCAGGCACATGCTCCACGACGCGTTCGGTCTGGCGTGTGCTGGGGAGGCTGAAGCCCGTCCCCGTCTCGCTGGGGGTCAGCTCGCCGGACTTTGCCGGCGCCGCGGGACCCACGTAGCGCAGCGGCAGGAACAAGGTGAACGTGCTGCCCACGCCGGGCGTGCTGCGCAGCTGGATTTCGCCGCCTAACAACGCCGCGAGCTCGCGGCTGATAGCCAGTCCAAGCCCCGTGCCGCCGTATTTGCGGCTTGTGCCAGCGTCAGCTTGCTGGAACGCTTCGAAGATGATCTTCTGCTTGTCGACCGGGATGCCGATACCGGTGTCCGATACCTCCAGTGCCACTACGGTTGGCGCGGTATCGAGGACCGGGTGCTCGGGCGTCCATCCGGCTGTGGCGACCGACACGTTGAGCCTAACGCCGCCGGCCGACGTGAACTTGAACGCGTTGGATAACAGGTTCTTGAGCACCTGCTGTAAACGCTTCGGATCCGTGACCATGCTGCGTCCAAGGTGCGGATCGATCTGCACGTCGAACGCGAGTCCGCGGTTTTCAGCTTCATGGCGGAACGTGCGTTCCACAGTTCCGATCAAACTGCTGAAGTAAATCTCTTCGGCGTCGACGGTGACCGTGCCCGACTCGATCTTCGAAAGGTCGAGGATGTCGGTAATGAGGTTGAGCAAGTCGGTTCCAGCCGCGTGAATCGTGCGTGCGAATTCGACTTGCTTCTCCGTAAGGTTGCCGTCGGGGTTGTCGCCTAACTGCTGCCCCAGAATCAGGATGCTGTTGAGCGGCGTCCGCAGCTCGTGCGACATGTTGGCCAGGAACTCGGATTTGAACCGTGACGTCAGCGCCAACTCTGCGGTCTTGCGCTCCACTTCGACGTTCCGCTCGGCGAGCTGCTGCGCTTTCTGTTCGAGCTGTTCGTTGGACTGCTGCAACTCCTTCTGGCGATTCGTGAGCTCGCTCGCGAGCTGCTGCGATTGCTTGAGCAGCCCCTCGGTTTGCATCGTAGCCTCGATGCTGTTGAGCACGATACCGATGCTCGCCGTGAGTTGCTCGAGGAACGTTAGGTGCGATGGCGCGAATTCGTGCAGCGATGCCAAACCTAACACCGCTTTGATTTCGTTTTCGAACATCACGGGGAAGACGATGATGCTGCGAGGCAACACGCCACGGCCCAGAAGGATGGATCCGATTGGGACCGCGTCCTGCGGCACATCCGTCACCAGAATACGGCGCTTTTCGAGCACGCACTGGCCGATGAACCCTTCGCCCAGCCGCAGGCGTTCGGGATAGCCGCTTTCGGCGGCATTGGCGTAGCTAGCCAACAGCTTGAGATGCGGCTCGTCGGACAAGGTCATCTGGTAAATCACGCCCTGATGCGCGCCCACGAGCGGGACGAGCTCGGACAGCAATAGCTGTCCTACCGTTACCAGGTCACGCTGGCCCTGCAACATGCCGGTGAAGCGCGCCAGGTTCGTCTTGAGCCAGTCTTGCTCGGTGTTGCGCTCCGTCGTTAGGCGGAGGTTCGTGATCATCGTATTGATGTTGTCCTTCAGCTCCGCCACTTCGCCGCGCGCTTCGACCTGGATGGCTCGCGTGAGGTCACCCTTCGTCACCGCGGTCGCGACGTCGGCGATGGCGCGCACCTGGCCCGTCAAGTTGGCCGCGAGGAGGTTCACGTTGCTCGTTAGGTCCTTCCAGGTTCCCGCCGCCCCGGGAACGTACGCCTGACCGCCAAGGCGTCCTTCGACGCCCACTTCACGTGCCACGGTCGTCACCTGATCGGCGAAGGTCGCCAGCGTGATCGTCATGTTGTTGATCGTCTCCGCGAGCGCGGCGACTTCGCCCTTCGCCTTCACCGTTAGGCTCTGCTTGAGGTCGCCGTTGGCGACCGCCGTCACGACTTTCACGATACCGCGTACCTGCTCGGTGAGGTTCGCGGCCATGACGTTGACGTTGTCCGTCAGGTCCTTCCACGTTCCTGCGACACCCGGCACCTGTGCCTGGCCGCCCAGCTTTCCTTCGGTACCGACTTCGCGCGCGACGCGGGTGACTTCGGCCGCAAACGCGTTGAGCTGGTCCACCATCGTGTTGATCGTGTTCTTGAGTTCGAGTAGCTCGCCCTTCACATCGACCGTGATCTTTTTGGAGAGGTCGCCGTTCGCCACGGCGGTGGTGACTGCTGCGATGTTACGCACCTGCCCCGTCA
>DATFBW010000320.1:0-2352 GCA_035253645.1 Gemmatimonadaceae bacterium
GGCTGGGTGCTGCTCGTCACGTTAGGCACGGCGCTCGTCACCAGCCTGGCGTCGGGGCTCGTGCCGGCGCTCCGCACACCCTATCACAACGTCGTCTCCGCTTTACGTGAAGGCGAGCGCAGCGTCGCGGGTCATCGCCGCATTGGAAGCGTGCGTCACCTCCTGGTCACGATCGAAGTCGCGCTCTCGATCGTGTTATTGGTTGGCGCAGGACTCCTGGTGCGCAGCTTCGGCCGCGTCCTCGGCGTGGATCGCGGGTTCGTGACTGAACATCGCGTGATGGTCGATGTTGGCTTCCCGTCGACGCGCTCCGAGGCCGAAACCGCGCGGGCGTCTCAGCTGCTGATGGACTTCCTTGCACGCGTGCGCTCGATGCCACAGGTCACCTCGGCCGCGGTGGTGCACATCAGGCCGCTCCAGGGAGCTGGCACGGGGATGGGCTTTGGCGCCGCCGACCGGCCCGATGCGACGGGCAAGGAGATCCCCTGGGCCGGGTGGCGCATCGTGTCCAAGGATTATCTCAAAACGTTAGGCGTGCCGCTCGTTGCGGGGCGTGACTTCACGGAGCAGGACAAGATCGGCACACCGTGGAAAGTCATTATCAGTCGCCGCATTGCAGAGCTGCTGTGGCCCGGAGAGCAAGCCGTTGGACGGCAACTCGTAATGTGGAAAGGCCAGGGTCAATCGACCGGTGAGGTGATCGGCGTCGTCGGAGACATGCGTGACTGGGGGCTCACCGACGACCCGTCTTATTCCGTGTACTTGCCGGTTTACGGCACCAGCCTGTCACCCGCGTACATAGTCGTGCATTCGAGCATGTCGAAAGCGACACTCGTACCGATGCTACGCTCGGTGCTGGCCGAATTGGATCCGACCGTGCCGATATCCTCCGCAACGACGCTCGACGAGCTCGTGGGTGATTCGGTTGCGGCGCGGAGGTTCACGATGTTGTTGTTGGCGTCGCTCGCTGTGATCGCGTTGATCCTTGCTTTGGCGGGGATCTATGGCGTGCTGTCGTACGCCGTCTCTCAGCGGCGCTCGGAGATGGGCTTGCGTATCGCGTTAGGCGCCAGCAAGCGGAGCGTGCTCGGTCTCGTAATGCGCCAAGGAATGCGGCCCGTCGTCATTGGTCTCGCAGTTGGCATCGGAGGGGCCCTGGCATTGTCACGCTTCATGGGCAGCCTTCTCTTCGGAATGACACCCGCCGACTGGCCCACGTACGCGGGTGTGGCCGCGCTCTTGGCCGGAGCCGCGGTCCTGGCTTGCTACGTTCCGGCCCGGGACGCTCTGCGCGTGGACGTGACAGCCACTCTGCGAGACGAGTAGGAGGCCATAGCTCTCTCGCTCCTCGCCCCTCCCCCCTCGCTCCCCGCTCCTGGCTCCTAGATTAGGGGCATGGTTGTACACGTGGTGGGAGCTGGGCTCGCCGGGAGCGAGGCCGCTTGGCAGTTGGCTGAGCGCGGCGTCGACGTCGTCGTCCACGAAATGCGGCCCGGACGAACGACGCCTGCTCACAAGACGTCTCAGTTCGCCGAGCTCGTCTGTTCCAACACGTTCAAGAGCACCGAACGCACAAACGCGCACGGGCTCCTGAAACAAGAGATGCGTCTTCTGGGCTGCATGATCCTTTCGGCAGCGGATCAGGCGCGCGTCGCCGCCGGCTCCGCGCTCGCCGTAGATCGCGAGGTGTTCGCCGCCGCCGTGACTGAGCGCCTAACGACGCACCCGCGCGTCACGGTCGTGCACGAGGAGTGCACGACGCTTCCGTCGCCCGGCATCGTCGCTACCGGACCGCTCACCTCCAGCGCGCTCGCCCTCGTCATCCAGCAACGGCTCGGCGTCGAGTCGCTGGCGTTCTACGACGCTATTGCGCCGATCGTGGCGCGCGACTCGATCGATATGAGTGTCGCTTTCCGCGCCGCGCGATACGACAAGGAGACGATGGCTGAGGCGGCCGCAGAGGGCGCCTATATCAACTGTCCGCTCTCGCGCGACGAGTACGACGCGTTCATCGATGCCCTGACGAGTGCGGATCAATACGCGTCGCAGCACGACTTCGACGACGTACCGTATTTCGAAGGGTGCATGCCTATAGAAGAGATGGCGCGGCGCGGCCGGGATACGCTGCGCTTTGGACCGATGAAGCCCGTTGGTCTGCGCGATCCGCGCACCGGACGCACGCCCTGGGCCGTCGTGCAACTGCGCATGGAAGACAGAGCGGAACGGATGTGGAACCTCGTAGGCTGTCAGACTCGCTTGCGGCACGGAGAGCAGCAGCGCGTGTTTCGTATGATCACGGGCCTCGCCGGTGCCGAATTTCTGCGGTTCGGCTCCATGCATCGCAATTCATAT
>DATFBW010000321.1:0-11724 GCA_035253645.1 Gemmatimonadaceae bacterium
GACTTCTTCATCGTAGAAGTCCGCGATCTTGGAAAGCATCTCGTCAAGTCCACCGGTCTGCTCACCGACGGCGATCATGCTGATGACCATTGGGGGGAAGACGTTGGACTTCTGGAGAGGCGCCGCGATCGTTTCGCCCGAAGCGATGCTCGAGCGCGACTGCATGATGGCGTCCTGAATCACGCGGTTGCCCGCGGTTTTGGCCGTGATTTCCAGCCCGTCGAGGATGCTGACACCGGACGAGATGAGCGTGCCTAACGTGCGCGTGAAGCGCGAGACGGCGGATTTGCGCAGCACGTCCCCGAGTACCGGGAACTTGAGCATCATCTTGTCGACCGTGAGCTTGCCGCCTGGCGTTTTGTAGTAGCGGCGGAACAGCCAGACGAACACGACGCCGCTCACCCCCAGCGCCCACCAATACGTCTTGAGGAACTTCGAAATGCCGATCACGATGCGTGTTGGCAACGGCAGAGCCAGGCCGACGCTCGCGAACATCGTCTCGAAGACCGGGATCACGAAGAGGAGCAGCACGGTGATCGCGATGAGCGCCACGCTCACGATGACCGCCGGGTAAATCATCGCGCCCTTCACCTTGCGCACGAGGGCGTCGTTCTTTTCGAGGAACGTCGCCAGGCGCATGAGGATCGTGTCGAGGATACCGCCCGCCTCGCCCGCCGCCACCATGTTGACATACAGCTCGGTGAACGCGTGTGGATGCTTCGCGAGCGCGTCGGCGACCGTATGACCGCTTTCGACGTCGAAGACGACGCCCCGCGTGACGTTCGCAAGGTTCTTGTTTTCAGTTTGTTTGGCCAGGATGTCGAGCGCCTGCACGAGCGGGAGCCCGGCGTTGATCATCGTCGAGAACTGACGCGTGAAGATGACCACGTCGCGCATCTTGACCGACCCGCGGCGCGGCTTCTTTGCCTTGGTCTCTTCGTCGACTTTTACAACGCTCAGACGTTGGCGCCGCAGCTGCGCGACGACGTCTTCGCGCGACGGCGCTTCGATCGTCGCCGTCTTGAGCTCGCCCTGAGCCGTGCGGGCCGTGTAGGTGAATGCTGGCATTTCTCTCTACCTCGAGGGGATTCGAATCAGGCCGAGCGTCGCGCGGTGGCGCGCTTGTCCTGACTGGTGCGCATCTCACTGCTGTCGATGTCGTTGAGCGGCTCGCGGCCCAGCATGCGGAGCAACTCGTTAGGATCGCTCGAGACGCGCAATACTTCGTCTTCGGTGACTTCGCGCGAGACATACAGCTGGTACAGCGCATCGTTGAGCGTCTGCATCCCGAATTTTTTCCCCGACTGCATCAGCGAGTAGATCTGATGGACCTTGTCGTCGCGGATGAGTGCGCGGATAGCAGGCGTGATGACGAGGATCTCGCACGCGAGCGAGCGACCCCGGCCGCGCGCTTTCGGAAGCAAGCACTGGGTGACAATCCCCTCGAGCACGAACGCCAGCTGCGCACGCACCTGGGACTGCTGGTGACTGGGAAAGACGTCGATGATGCGGTTGATGGCTTCGGCCGCAGAGTTGGTATGCAGCGTCGCGAAGACGAGGTGACCGGTTTCAGCGATCGTTAGGGCCGCCTGGATCGTTTCCAGGTCGCGCATTTCGCCGACGAGGATAACGTCCGGGTCTTCGCGTAAGGCGTACTTGAGCGCGTTGGCGAACGATTTGGTGTCAGTGCCGATTTCGCGCTGATTGACGATACAAGATTGATGGCGGTGGATGAATTCGATCGGGTCTTCGACCGTGATGATGTGGCCCGCGCGTTCGCGGTTGATCTTGTCCACCATCGCGGCGAGCGTCGTGGACTTTCCTGAGCCGGTCGGTCCCGTCACCAACACGAGGCCACGTGGCTTCTCGGACATGCGCGCGATGACGGCCGGCAAGCCAAGGTCTTGGAACGTGCGGATTGTGAATGGGATCTGCCGGATCACCATCGAAACGCAGCCGCGCTGCTTGAACACGTTGCCGCGGAAGCGCGCGAGGTTTTGAATGCCAAACGAGAAATCGAGCTCGTCTTCGAGCTCGAAGCGTTTCTTTTGATTTTCCGTGAGTACCGAGTAGGCCAGTTGCAGCGTGTCTTTTGGCGTGAGCGTGTAGTCGATGTTCGAGTTCACGATCTCGCCGTCGATGCGGATCTTGGCACGTTCACCGGCGGTGATGTGCAAGTCAGACGCTTCTCGTTCGATGACTTCCTCGAGGAGCGCTCTCAGGTTGACTGATCCGGCCGCTGGTGCGGAAGACTTACTTGCCATTGCCCAACCTCAGGTTGGCCGCCTTTTTCTGCGGCTTTTTGGTCTACTTGGGGACTACCAGCGACCTGCTCTCGTCACTCACTAGAGGTCAAAGGTCAATGGTCAATGGTCAAAGCAGGCCTTTGGGCAGACCCTTATCGCTTTGACCTTTGACCTGCCGTTACGCAGACGTCTCGCGAATCACCTGCTCGAGCGTCGTCACTCCCTTGAGCACTTTGAGCCAGCCATCCATGCGCAGCGTCAACATGCCGTCTTCAACGGCGGCGTCTTTGATGTCCTGCCCGCTCGCGTTCTGCATGATGAGCTTTCGGAGCGCGGGTGTGAGCGACATCACTTCGTAGAGGCCCTGGCGTCCTTTGAGACCGGAGCCGCCGCACTCGTCGCAGCCACGGCCCCTGAAGAAGGGAAGCTCGCCGATGGTGGTATCGAGGCTCAGGTTCTCCAGCAGCGGCGCGGCTTCGGGGAGCGCTCTCGCTTTGGCGCCTTCGAGGGCGTCTGCCGTAAAGCGCATCTCCCCCAGCGTGGTTTCGCGAGAGACTTTGGCGACCGCGAGCTCTGTTTCGTCCGGGGTGTACTTTCTGCGGCAATAGTTGCACACGCGCCTAACGAGACGTTGCGCGACGACCAGGTTGAGCGCGCTCGCCACGTTGAACGGCTCGAGTCCCATGTCCAGAAGACGCGTGACCGTTTCGGCGGCGGAGTTCGTGTGCAGCGTGGATAGGACAAGGTGGCCTGTGAGCGCCGCCTTGATCGCGATACCCCCCGTTTCGATATCGCGGATTTCGCCGACCATGATGATGTTGGGGTCTTGCCGCAGGAACGCCTTCAGCGCGGCGGCAAAACTCATCCCGATCTCGGTGCGCACCTGCACCTGATTGATCCCGAAGAGGTTGTATTCGACGGGATCCTCGGACGTCATGATGTTGACGTCGATGTTGTTGATCTTGGAGAGGGCGGAATAGAGGGTTGTCGTCTTGCCGGAACCCGTTGGGCCGGTGACGAGCACCATGCCGTACGGATTCATGATGGCTTCCATCAGCTCGCGCTCGGCGCGGGGCTCCAAACCGAACTTCTCCAGGTCCAGCGTTAGGTTCCCTTTGTCGAGGATCCGGAGCACGACCTTTTCGCCGAAGAGCGTGGGCAGGGTGGACACGCGGTAGTCGATGACCTTGTTCCCGATCTTCAGCTTGATGCGCCCATCCTGCGGCACACGCCGCTCCGCGATGTTGAGCTGGGACATGATCTTGAAGCGCGAGATCAGCGCGGCCTTGAGCTTGAGCGGCGGCTTCATCACTTCCTGCAGCGCGCCATCGATGCGGTACCTAACGCGAAGCTCGTGTTCGAAACACTCGAAGTGGATGTCGGAGGCTCCGCGCTTGACCGCGTCGGTAAGGATCGCGTTGATGAGCTTTACGACCGGCGCGTCGTCGACAGCGGCTGCCAGAGCCGCCGTGGAAACTTCGTCTTCCTCATCCTCGACGACTTCGATGTCGCCCTCGAGACCGGCGATGTCCTCGAGCAGCGAGGCCATGGCGCTGTCGCCGGTGTCATAGACTTTTTCGATCAGGTTGCGGAGCGTGAATTCGCCCGCAAATACAGGGAAGATGTCGTAGCGCGTGATGAACTTGAGGTCTTCGAGGATCCCCAGGTTGCCGGGATCACAGACCGCCACCGTGAGCATGCGCCCTTCGCGCTTGAGCGGCAGCACGAGGTGTTTGATCGCGACTTCGGCGGGAACCAGCTTCACGATCTTCGCGTCGACTTCGAACTTCGACAGATCGACGGCCGGCATGCGCGATTGGCGCGCAATGACTTTGACGAGATCGACCTCTTTGATGAAGCCAAGCTTCACCAAGTGGTACGTAATCGTGGCGCCGTTGGACTTTTGCTCGCGAGCCGCGCGATCCAGTTGCTCGCGGGTAATGAGCCCCTCTCGCAGGAGGAGATCTGTCAGTCGCTCGGGAGCGGCTGCTGCTGCGGGAGCGGCCATGCTACGGGGCTATCGTTAGGATGTCGACCTTATGGTGGGGCTAGCCGTGTTGGCGGGGGCCGGCTCGCACGGGGCACGGAACCCAGGCTTACCGACAGCGCCGTGGAGGGACGCACGGATGCCGAAAACGTCACGTAGGGAGCGATGTGCGTCACGAGCTTGGGACCAACCCCTTTGACGCGCAGCAAACCCGAAATAGAACCGAATGCGCCGTTGGCTTCGCGCTCGTTCACAATGCGCTTCGCGAGTGTTGGTCCGATGCGGGGCAACGCTTCGAGCTCGCTGGCAGACGCGCGATCGACATCTACGATGACGGTATCGCGCTGCTCGGCGCTTTTTGTCTTTTCCTTCTCTGGCTTCGCCCGGCGCGGACGCCGCCGCTCGAGACGTTGCTGCATGCGCTGAGAGTCGACCGCGGCGAGTTGTGCGGCGAGCGCGTCGTTGTGCTGCGCGCCGATGGCAACACGCTCTTGACGTAGCGCGGCCAAGAAGCGCGCGCCCGCGCCGAGCGCGAGGAGCACCACGACAAAGGCGATTGCCTTGCGCTCGGAAGGTGTGATCGACACGCGCCTAACGTATCGCTATGAGCTAACGCCTGATAACCATTTTCGTGCGGGTTAGGTCATTCTAACTCTTGAACCCAGTCGTTAGCGCTTAGTCGTTAGCGCTTAGTCGTTAGCTCTTAGCAACTGCGAGTGAGCTTGGAGAGCTGCGAGCTAGCGACCGACCACTGTTGTTGCTGGGCAACTTCTTCCGCGTCATTCCCCTGATCCGCAGGATGCCGGACCACCGAGGAGCGATGCGGTCGTTAAACATCAGACGTTTTCTTATAGTCGCAGGCGTGCACGCCGCGCTTTCGCTGGCGTTGCAGGCATTTCTCCTCTCCTGTCATGCGCCGGCGACGGTGTGGCCACCGGCAGGCATCTCGCTTGGCTTCCTCCTCATTTGGGGGAGGCAATACTGGCTCGCCGTCTCAATCGGCGCCTTCGTCTGCTATCAGCAGCACGACGGCATCAGCACGCTGTCCGCAGCGCTCCTCGCGCTCGTCTCCGGCTCGGCCGCATGGATGGGGGCTTGGGCGATCGAGCGGGTCGGGCGCGTGCGCCTAACGCTGCCTACCGTGCGCGACATGGCCCTGCTGGCCGTGGGTGGATTGGCCGTGGCGCCGCTCTGGTCCGCGCTCGGCGCGACCCTCGTGCTGATCCCGACACAACCGTTAGGTGATGAGACGCTTCCGCGTGCCATGGCATGGTGGTTCACAGAATCGTTAGGCGCGCTCGCGTTCACGCCGCTGGTGGTTGCATGGCACGGAGTGCGCGACAAGAACCGGCGCGGGGCGTTGGAGCGTGCGCTCTTCATGGGGGCGACCTTTGCGGTGGTCGCGGCGTTGCTCTTCGTCAACGTCGGGTTCAGCAGCAGCTTCGCGGTAATCGCGCTCTCCGTCGTGCCGCTCGTCCTCTGGGGGGCCAAGCGTTGCGGCATGCGCTGCACGATGACGCTCAATGCCACGATCGCGCTGGCCACGGCGATCGGATTTACATCTGGTGCAGGGCTTTTTGCGCTCAGCGGCGGCCCCATGGGGGCACAGCTCTTCACCGCCTGGACCGTGATAATCAGTCTCATCTTCGCGTCCTCCGTACGCGAGCGCGAGCTGGTCGTCGAGCAGCTCGAGGACAGTGAAAAGCGCCTAACGTCTGTTCTCAACAGCAGCCAGGATCAGATTGCGTTACTCGCGGTGGCGAACGGCCAAATCAGCTCGCTCGAAATCGGCAACCACGCGCTGTTCTCCGGTTTGCGCGTCATCGCGCCCGACCTGGAGCCGCAAATGCTCATCGGACGGTCGGACGCCGAGATCTCCGCGCTGCTCGCCGTGTCGTTACAGACACTCGCGCCGCTCAACAATGCAGTGAATGCCGCGATCAACATGCGGCGGTCCACGCAGGGCACGTTCGAGCTCAAGACCCAATGGGGGGACCGCGTTCTCGAAGCCACCGCGGTGCCTATCACGCATGAGGGCGCCGTCACGCACGTTGTCTGGCAGTCGCGTGACGTCACCGACCGCGTGCACGCCGAGCGATCGCTCCGCGCATCGGAGGCGCGTTGGCGCACGCTCATCGAAGCGTCCCCGCAATACATCATGCTGGTCGACAGTGCCAGACGTCTCAAATTCATCAACCGCGTCGCGGATGGATTCAGTCTGTCCCAAGTGGTCGGCACGTGCATCGACGAGTACATGGTCGACGATCACAGCCGCGCGGTGCTGCGTGAGAACCTCGCGTCCGTCTTCGAGCGTGGTGAAACGCGCAGCTATGAGATTCAGGGCTACGGCCCGCAGCAGGCACCCGCCTGGTACAGGTGCGATGCGGGCCCGGTCTGGGATCAGGGTCGTGTGATGAGCGCGATGATCATCGCGTCCGATATCACGGATCAAAAACGGGCCGAAGCAGCGCGGCAACAGCTCGAGCAGCAGTTGTACCAGTCGCAGAAGATGGAAGCGTTAGGTACGCTCGCGGGCGGCATTGCGCACGACTTCAACAACGTGCTCGCGGGCATCATGGCCAACGCCGAGTTGTTGCGGGACGTGGTGGCGCATGACGCGGAGGGGGAAGAATCGATCCGCGACATCCTGGCTGCAGGGAGGCGTGCGCGTGATGTGGTGCGTCAGATCCTTGCATTCAGTCGGCGCCAACCGCTCGAGCGGCGAGCCGTTCGTCTCTCCGACGTAATCCTCGAAGCGATGACGTTGCTGCGCGCATCGTTGCCATCGACGATCCGTCTGCGGACGACAGTTCGCGCCGCCGAGGTGCTCGTGCTTGCGGATGAGACGCAGCTGCATCAGGTGGTAATGAACCTTGCGACGAATGCAGCTCAGGCCATTGGCAACAAAGAAGGAGAAATCGAGTTCGACGCGGCGGCTATTGAGGTGGGTCATAACCCGTCGCGCACTCCTTCCCTCGCGCCCACCACCGACAATGGCGATGACGCGCGCCCGAACCTTCCTCCGGGTCGTTATGCAAAGCTCGTTGTGCGGGACAACGGACCTGGTATGGATCGCTCGACGCTGGACCGGATCTTCGATCCCTTCTTTACGACCAAGCCCATGGGTCAGGGGACCGGGCTCGGGCTGGCTGTGGTGCATGGCATCGTCACCGGGCACAACGGCGCGATCGTCGCCCAGAGCGAAGTAGGACGCGGCACCAGCATGTCGATTTTCCTGCCGCTCTACTCGGCTCCTGCCGCTGCTACGCCGACGAGCCCACCGCTCCGCGCGATTGCCTAACGCGCGACGTCCCGCAGGAGCGCCAGGGCTACGTCACCCACGACCTTGAGCGACTGCGCGGAAACCTGATCGATGGTATCGCGCGGTGTGTGATGCGCGCCGAAGTCGTAATCGATGACGTCGATGACCCGCAGTCCCTTATCGAGCAGCGGGATATGATCGTCCGTGACGCTCTGCCCTTCCTGCGCCAGGAAAATTCGGCCATACCCAAGATCCGAGGCCATCTTCCACACGCGCTGGACGACTTCCGGAGCGCGCGAGAGCGAGTGGCTCTCCTGCTCGATCTTGAGATCGCGGTCGCCGATCATGTCCCACAGGACGCCGAACAGCGGGCGGTACCCCGAATCCGGGAAATGCTCGGCGAAGTAGCGCGAGCCGATGAGCACATCCTCGTTCCTGCCGAAGTCGCCGTAGTCCTCGCCGTCGACGAAGAGGAGATCGAGTCCCACGTTCGGCGGAAGCGGGGAGCGCTTGAGGGCGTCGCCTAACGCGATCAGGAGAGCGGTTCCCGAGCCACCGTCGTTGGCGCCCGGTACGGGTGTCATCCGATCACCGAGGTTGAGCGCGTTGTCGCTGATTGGACGCGTATCCCAGTGCGTCACGTACAGGATGCGCTGCGACGCGCCCGGGTTGAAGCGCGCCAGGATGTTGCGCATCGGGAGTGTGTCGCCTTTGACTGTGCGGTGCGTCCACCGCTGTTCGATCACAGTGTCCGCGCGCTGCTGCATCATCTGCGTGATCCAGTCGCCGGTCTTGCGGTGTCCCGCCGAACCTGGAACACGCGGCCCGAACTCGAGCTGCGTCTTGATGTAGCCTAACGCGGTCTCGCCATCGAAGTCGGTGCTCATGACCGGGGCCTGCGTTCCGCCAGCGCCGCCGCATGCGGCTGCCAGCACAGCGTATAACACGGTCGCGAGTTTCACCTCAGCGCCCCTCCGAAGAACTTGAGCTCGAGTACGGCCGAAAGGACCGTCTGAGTGAAGCGACGATTGAAGTTCCGATCGAAGGATACCAGTTGGGATGCCTGAAGTCCAAAGGTCATATCCGTGGCAATGTCCGCATCCGCTGACAGACCAACGACTCGCCTTCCGTTGTCGGTGAGCCTGCTGCGCTGCGTACTGACAGCAGCATTCGACACCACACTGCGGGCCGATGTTTCCTGATAAGTCGCGCGTACGCGTAGGGGACTCTGGGCGCGCCAACTTGCGGGGAGTGGGAACGGTTTTCCAAGCTCGACGCTGAGATCGTTCGCTCGGCCGTCAGTCACGGCGCCTGGGAGCGTGTCGGTGCGAAATGTCGCCGCGAACGTAGCCTGAAGCGAGAGCGCACCACGCGCCGTAAGCGCACTCAAGCCTAACGGGTAATTCCGCACCCGGATGCTGCGCCGCTCTTCACCGACCGCCTCGAATGGAGAAACGTACGTCTGCTTGGTATGTGCCGCCCGGGCATTTGCGCTGAGGTTGCTGAAAACACCCGGGAGCAACGTGGCTGGAGCGCTCCAGCGGACCGCCACATCGGGGATACTGAATTGCGTCCCCTCCACGAGCGTCACGTCGTTCCCACCGACTGCGCGCGCGAAAAAGTTGCGCGAATCCGTGCGTTGCGCGCGATGCACAACCGATATCCCGAACGGCAGCTCGATCGTATGCGCCAGGTTGTATTGCAGTGACGCCCCCGCGCTCGCCGCGGGAAGACCACGCAGGTCGCGAAAGGCCGTGAGCGAGCCGAAGCCGAATTGATAGAGCGGGTCCGGCGCGAACGGTGACGCGTCGAACGCGGTAACCAGCGAGCGGCTCACGCCGATCTCGAGAGGCCTAACGACTCGCGCAAGCCGCGTGGCGACATGTTCGGGCCTGTTCGGAGCCATTTGCGCGAAGTCGACAACGGCAGCGGCCAATACCGAGTGCGTGTTCCCCAGGCGCCGAGCGAGGACGCCGTCAGCCGCGAGCGCCTCGTTATGCGGATCGCGGCGCATGTCGTAAGTGGATACTGCTTCGGCCCGTGGCCGGAGCCAGCCGCCGCCGACCGGCCACGGGGCGACCGTGACCGTCGTGCGCAGCGTGCGCTCGCGCTCGAGACCAACGTCCATCCCCGCGACATCGTCGCGCGCGCCGGCGGCCGCGCGCACGAGAGCCGTCGAATCGCCATAGTCACGCAAGTCACGGAGCGAGGCTACTTCCACTCGCGCCGTAACGAAGCTCGAAGGTCGAAGCTCCAGCGCACCGCTCGTACGCCACAAGTTGTTTTCCGACCTTACCGGAGCGCTCAGGCTTTGCGGTGCAGCGCCCGGATGCAGGAACGTGCGCCGGCGATCGGCGTCCGCGAACCATGTGCTGCCCAGGCGGATCCCGTTAGGCAGCCAGCCGCGGGTGCTGTCGCTCGTGACAAAGAAATAGTCGAGTCCTGCCTCGCTCCCATGAGCGCTGCCGTCGAGAAACTCGGTGCGGTGACCCGCGTGGCGGTACGTCCCCTGGACGGCAAGTCCATTCGCGATCGGCGCATACCAGGGCCCAGCCAGGGGCGTCTCGCGCTGCACCCGCAACGAATAGGTAGTCAACGAAGTGCGCGGCGTCCGAAGCCCGGTCACCGCCGAGCCACGTAAGTCCGAACGCGTGAGAAACTCCGGGTCGATCGTGGCATTCGTATAAGTCACAGTGAGCGGCAGCGCCAGGCCAAGCGAGTTGGGGAAAAGCTTGTCGAGTCGCAGGGTCGTGCCGATTTCGACGTCGTTACTCGTTAGGAACGTCGCCGCCTCGTTGAGCTGCCGGAAATTCGGATCGCGCTTGCTCGCGTTGATCCGCAACGTTGCGACGTCCCCCGCCGAAACGCTGAAGCCTACGGCTCCCGCAAAACCCGTTGCCCGCTCGACGTCCGCCAGGCGCATATCGTCGACCCACAGCTCCAGTGTGTCGCTGGGCAGCGGTGGATCCACACCTCTCAGGGAGTCGACTCGGATCATTCCCACCGCCAGCTCCTGGACAGCAGCCAGATTGGGCGGTGTCACAGCGGGATCGATCGTGTAGACGATGTAGCCGGCGTCGCAGCGCGCATGGCGATCGATGCGCGCCGCGACGGGTAGTCCCGAAGCCGCGATGAGCGCCGAATCGATCGGGGTGCAGCCGCCTAACGCGGGTCCGCCGCTCATGAGTGCCTGCTGCACCTGTGCGCGGAGCCGGTAAAAGCGCTCGAAGCGCACACGGATCTCGGGCTCCCAGGCGGCACGCGTCGCCCCAGAACCGATCGCCGTCCTGTACATGTAGAAGTTGTTCGCATCACGGCCGAGCTTCACGAAGAACTCGAGGTCCGATGCTCCGCGCTCCTGGCTGCTCGCTCCCAGTCCCCACCCCCTGCCCCGTCCTCGCGCCCACAGTCTCAGCTCCTTGTATGTCATCACGCTCCGCTGACCTTCCGGAAATCGCACATAAGCCTCGGCGCGCGCATAACGAGGGAGCCCGCCGGCCAGTAAGCGAAGCGAGCGCTCGTTGATTTGGACGCGCGATGGTCCGATGACCGGCCCCACGGTTTCCGGTTCATCGGCGACTCCTGGCGGCGGCTCATAAAACACGTTCCGCAGCGTATCGCGATCCTGTGTACCGATCGAGGAGACGATCACGTACCCCGTCGCCGTGGGGTTCTCGCCGGCCATTCCAGTGAGCGGACGGTCGGCGCGCTTTAGCCAGGCGCCGCCAGCCACGCGCAGACGGCTGAGCGGCAGGACGCTGAACTCGTTCGCCCCGACGGCCGACCCCGCGAGCATCGTTAGGCGGAGCGTGCGCACCTTGCGCAACAAGGGGCCGCCGTTGAGTGAATCGTCGGCGGCGCGAAATGGAACGCGGATGAGCACCCAGCACCGTGTGCCGGTGGCGGTCTGTGTGAGCGCTCCATTGATGTCGTCTACACTCACAGCACAGCGACCGGTGCGCGTCACGACGCTCGGATTCGCGAGATCCACGATGTAGCGTCTGATCCGTTCGTCGGCCCGACGCGCGGCCGTGAAGTTCAGCACGCCGTCGTGGTCCAGGTCTTCCTCGTCCAACCGGCCGTTGTCCGCCGTACAGTCTCCGCGGGAGTCGCCTAACGGGCGAACCGCCCCGGCGAGGCGGCTGCACGTCTTGAGGCCGGTCGCCACGCGGACACCACCGTCCACGAGCGTGATCTGGTCGAGCCGATCTCCCGGGAGGCCGCGATCA
>DATFBW010000322.1:0-17026 GCA_035253645.1 Gemmatimonadaceae bacterium
GAGCGTAAATGCGAAAACAGAAGCTTTGAGTGGCTCGTAACTGCCTACTGGAGCTTTCGGTTACTTCGCCATGAAAATGCTCAGAAAGAATGAAGCCCGGACCGCTCTCGCGATCCGGGCTTCGTCTGTCGTACAGCGAACTCGTTAGGCGTTGCGGTTCGCGCAGGCCTGGAAGTTCGGGTTGTTCAATTCATCGATCGTCACCGGGAAGTTGACGTCGTTCTCGTACTGACCGCCCTTGAAGAACGTGCCTTCCGGGAAGACCTGTGCCTCAGTGCGGCCATATTGACGGATCAAGCGCTGCAGGTCCGGGAGACGCTGGCCGCGGCTGTACGTCCAGAACGCCTTTTCGCGGAAATACAGGTTGATCGCCGCATCCTGCGTCGCCGGGGGTGCGAGTGGCGTCATAACGGGCGTCGTGCGCGGGCCAAGGTTCTGAGCTGTCGCGCGCAACGCGTTGAGGATCGTCATCATCCCCGTGATGTCTTGCGCCTTCAAACGTGCTTCTGCCTCTATGAGCCGAGCGTCGATGCCGGAGACGATCGGCGTGGGGTCGGTGCGACCATAGAGATCCAACGTGATGAAGTTCGTGGAGTTGTCGAAACCACGTCCGGCTGGAGACGTGCCCGTCGCGGTGCCCGTGTTAGGCACGCGCGGATCTTTCGCCGAAGCAAACGGAAGGGCGTTGCGAATCAATCCGCTCGTATCGAACGAATCGCCGACCGTCCACCGTTTTGCGCTGGGGCCGAGCGCCCAAATCTGATTGTTCCCGCCCGTCAGCGAGAAGGTCGCGAGGAGCATGAAGGTCGTCGGCACCGCGCTGACTGCGGTGGCGGCTTCCGCATGCCGATTGAGGTTGATCAGCGTGCGGCCTTTAGCGACCGCAGCGGAGTGTCTGATCGCCGTGGCGGCAGCATCTGTTGCGGCAGCAAGCGTCAGTGCGCTGTCGAAGTGGGCGAGCGCAATTGCGAAGATCTCTGCGTTCGATCTTGGCTCGCCATAGACAATTTCTCCCGTCGAAGCATCCGACAGTGGCTGACCATTGCAGAAGTTCTCCGCCAGCGTCAGCTCGGCGAAGCCAAGCGCGAAGTACATCTGGCCCACGTTGGCGGGCGGATTCGGCTTGAACTCCTTGAGCGCATTCAGCGCTTCGCGCGCCGAATTGCGCGCGCGGTGGAGCTCGCGGTACATGCCCTGAACGTTTCCGTTCGAATCCTGCACGCGCCGCTGATCTGTTTCGTTGCGCTGCGAGAACGTATCGCTGGACTTCCACTCGTCGGTGAGAAGGCCGCCTAACATCCAGGCACCTTCACCGCCGGCTGTGATATTTCGTAAGCGCGCCAGCGCACCGATGCGAAGGGCATCCGCGGCTTCGGCACTTGCTGCCGACTCGGGGTCGATGAGGTCGGGGTCGGGCGCGTCCAATAGTGAGTCGGTCACCGAATCGCAGGCTACCAGCGCAAATGCGGCTGCGCCTAACGCGGCTGCCCGACGAATGCTATGCCAGGTACTGAGCATGGTAGTGTCTCGGGTAGGAGGTTAGTAACGGAGGTTGACACGCAGCGTGAAGTACGACGCCGGGCCAGCGGTAAGCAGTGTGTTCTGGGTATCGTTTTGCCCGTAGTTGGCTTCGGGATCGACACCCGTGTAATCGGTAAAGACTTTGAGGTTCCGCGCCGCGAGGGTGATGTTGCCACCCGTCGAACGCAGGAACTCGGCGAAACGGTTGTGCAGCTGGTAGACCACCGAGACTTCGCGGAGGCGCCACCAATTCATGTTTTCCCAATAGCCTAACGATGTGACGGTCGGGACGAAGCGGTTGGCAACCGCGCGCGCCTGACGCCACAGCGGAGCATCGGGATTCGAGATGTCGTTGCAACCGACCGACTGCTGGCAGAGGAAGCTCTGCTCTGTATTGCTCAGCCGGTATCCGCTCTTGTGATCCACGAGCGCCTGCAGGCGGATCATGCGGTTGAAAAGGTCGATGCCGTTTGTGATGGACAACTCGATGCGCGGCTGTGTATAGCCGATGAAGCTGAACGCGGTATCGACCTGGACTTCGCTCACGCCGATCAGGCCGTCGTTATTCGCGTCGGACCAGCGGTACTTGCGGAGCCACGCACCGTTGATCGGGTACCCAGCGACCTGCCGGATCGTCGCACCGATGATCGGCGGGACGGCACGCCCGGCAGCGTCGGTGCCTAACGTGAGCAGCTTGTTGCTGTTGTGGGACGCCGAAATCGTCATGTCCCACGCCACATTGCGCCGCGTGAGCAGCTGCGTGGTGAGCAAGCCCTCGACGCCGTAGTTCTTGATCGATCCGAGGTTGCGCCGGATGTTCGTGACAGCCGTGCCGGCAGACGGCGCGATCGTCTGATTGATCAACGCGTCTTCGCTGATCTTGCTGTAGTACGTCGCCTCGAAGTTCACGCGATCGCTGAACATGCGCGTGTCGAATCCGATCTCGAATTCGCGCGAGTTCTCGGGTCGGAGCTCCGCGTTCCCCAGGCGATTGGACAAAAGACCGCTGATATCCGTGGCGGCGATGTTGGTCGTCGTCACAGAGAGGCTTCTGGCGGCGTCGTTAGGCCCTGGCTGTACGCCTGACTCGCCGTACGACGAGCGGAGCCGGAACTCACCGAGCCACCCCAGCGTCGGGAAGAATCCTTCATCCGACATGATCCACGACAGGGCGAACTTGGGATAGAACACGCGCTGGAAGTTCTTACCGAACGCGCTGTTCTGGTCCGTGCGGACCGCTGCCGTCAGGAACAAGCGGTCGTTGATGCTGGCCTGTTCCTCGACAAAGATGCCTAACGTCTTCTGCAGCGTCGTGGAGGCACCGACGTTGGGAATCGTGCCATCCGCAGGGGTTTGCGCGCCTGGCGGCAGTTGCGAACCCTGCGCGTCGTTGCGGTTGTCGTTGAAATCCACGTACTGCACACCGGCCGTCGTCTTGAGGCCGAGCCACGTACGTGGCGTGAAGTTCGCGGCGCCGTGCAGGTTGGCCGTCAAGCTCCGTAGGTTGGAGCGCACGTCACGGGCAGAACCCAGGCGGTTCGTGCTGAAGTCTGCGCACTGGGCAAAGCGACAGAGCCGGAACTCGTTACGCGACGTGTAGTCGACACCGACGTCGGCACGCGTCTGAAGCCAGGAGATCGGCCGCCAATCCATATTCGAGCTGCCGAGCATTCGGTGCACATCCTGCGTGGTTTCGGTCTGGAAGATCTCCGCCGGAGTGAAACCGGCCCAGCCACGCAGCGGCTGGCCTAACGAGCCGATGCCGGTGTAGCCGGGTCCCGCTGTTTTGAAGCCCGGTCCTACGGTGCCGTTGTAAAAGAACGAGTTGACGTTGTTGTCGACCTGCGGCAGGCGCTGACGCAACTTGATGAAGTTGGACTGAACCGCGAGGTCGAGCTTCGGATTCACCTGCGCGTTGATGTTACCGCGATACGACTGCTTGTTCAGCGCGTTAGGCCGCTTCCACTCGTCGCGGATCGGTGTCCCCACCGAGTCGAGCTGCCGGATGGACATCTCGGGCAGTGCGAACGGACCAACCTCGTCCTCGAGGTCGCCGCTGATGAAATAGCGGATCGCATCGGAGCCGCCGCTCAGCTGTGCGCCGGCTTGTGTACGCCAGCCAGCCTTGATCGGGCTCGTTTCCGGATCTTCGAAGATGTTGAGCGAGGTCGTGCTGTCTGCGATGCACGAGCCGTCTGCCATCTGCGACAGGAAGCAACGACGAGCAGTCGTTGGCGTCGCGGGCGCGTGTCCGAGGATCGCGTAAACCGTGGGGTACTCATTGCGATCGTCCACGATCCCGCGCTCGGCAAACACCGACCACGTCGCGCGGCCGGCCCGGCCTCGTTTGGTGTTGATCACGATAACGCCATTCGCGGCATCGGTTCCGTACAGCGTTGCGGCCGACGGTCCCTTCACGACTTCGATGCTCTCGATTTCGTCGGGGTTGATGTCGTTCACGCGGCTGGGAACCGTTCCACCGACGCCAATGACCGACGACGAGCTTTCACTCGTCATGCGCACGCCGTCGATGACGTAGATGGGATCGTTCGAGAGGGACAACGACGATGTGCCGCGGATGCGGACGCGCGGTCCGGACCCTGTCATCGTTCCTGGAATGACTTGAACGCCGGATGCTTTGGCCGTCAGCAAATCGCCGACGTTTTTCACAGGCGCCGTTTCAACCTTTTCAGGCACCGAGATCGTCGCGACGGTGTTGCCTAACTCGACGCGTCGCTGCGTTCCGGTCGCCGTCGTGACGACCTGTTGGAGCACGACGATCGCCGGCTCGAGCACGAAATCCAATGTGGTCGCCTGACCGGCCGCGACTGTCACCGGTTTCTTTTGCTCGACGAATCCCACGCGGATTGTGCGGATCGTCTGTGCTCCCGGTGGCACGCCGCGAAGCGTGTATCGGCCTTCGGCATTTGTCACCGTAAAGATCGACGTGCCGAGCACGATCACGCGCACATCGGAGAGTGGTTCGTTGGACTCGCGGGCGGTCACCCGCCCAGTAACGGTCGCCTGTTGTGCTTGGGCGGCCGTCGCGAGGCCTAACGAGAGGAGTGCGGTGGCAATGACCTGAGCGTGCCGCCGCCGACGGACATGAAATTGCATATCCACCTCGGGGAAGAGGTATTGGTCCGAGCTCAGCGACCTGAGAGGGGGGACGGTCGCCGAACATAGCCACGCTAAGGGCCGCAGCGTCGCCGTCAAGGGTGAATCACCCGTAAACGATCAAACGCGATCCGACCCCTCTCGATCGATTGGACGGAATGACCGGACTAGGCGAAGCCTCGCGCCACCGAAACGGTCCCGAGATGCGCCCGCACCGTCCCGTTGATATCCCGGCCGTAGCCTCCGGCTACCGTGATGGCCACCGGTATTCCCACGTCCCGGCAGGCCTGCAGGACGAGGGCGTCGCGGCGGGCGAGTCCGGCGAACGTTAGGCCTAGTCGGCCCAGCCTGTCATGCTCATGAGGATCGGCCCCAGCCAGGTATATAACGAGGTCCGGTTCGGCCCTGCGCAGCACTGTTGGGAGAGCGTCGGCGAGCCGATCGAGGTACTCGTCGTCGCATGTGCCGTCCTCGAGATCGATATCGAGCGACCCGGGCACCTTGTGAAAGGGGTAGTTTCGCCGGGCGTGCATCGAGAACGTGAAGACCTCGGGTTCGCCGGAGAAGATCGCGTGCGTTCCATTCCCCTGATGAACGTCCAGGTCGATCACGGCAGCGCGCCGAATAGATCCGTTGTTCAGCAGCCGCCGTATGGCAACCGCCACGTCATTGAAAACGCAGAACCCCTCACCGCGATCTGCAAAGGCGTGATGCGTGCCGCCAGCGAGGTTGATCGTCACTCCTAATGAGAGCGCTGCCTCCGCGGCTTCACATGTGCCTCCAACTGCTCGAAAAGCGCGCTCGACGAGATGGACGGACCACGGGAAGCCGAGGCGGCGTTGGGCACCATCGGTCAGCGTTCCGTTCGTTACCTCGCTGACGTAGCGGTCCGTGTGGACCCGCAGGAGATCGGCGTGCAACGCACGCGCTGGCTCATGCAGGTTCCCCGGTGCAACGAATCCTTCCTGCAGCACACGATCCCGCAGCAGGGCGTATTTCGATATTGGAAAGCGATGTCCGGCAGGGAGGGGGATGACGTAGCGCGCCGAAGACCACGCGTGCAACATCGCTCGGGCTACTGGCCGCGACGGCCTAACGTCACGCGCAGCGTCAGGCGCTCGCTGCCACGCACGACTACGACCTCGACCTCGTCGCCCGGCTTGTGGGTGTACAGCGCATTGCTGTACGTGGTGAGGTCGGTGACCTCGCGTCCACCCAACGCAACGACAATGTCACCGGCCTTGAGGCCACCGCGATCGGCTGGTGAGCCTGGCGTGACGCCCGTTAGGCGCAAACCGGGGCGGTCACCAGCGGCCATGTCCGGCACGGACCCCAGGTATGCTTGCGTGCCCGCGCGGGACGGAGCGAGGCGTTGCGTCTGGTTGGCAACTCCCTGCACGAACGTTAGGCGGCTGTCCCGGTCTCCCACGTCCCGCGCGACCGCTTCTGCAAGACGCACGACGCGGGCAATGCCCGCCGCATTGACCTTGTGCGCGTCATCGCTCGCCCGATGGTAGTCCTCGTGCGTGTCGGAAAAGAAATGAAGCACCGGAACGTTGCGGGCGTAGAAGGAGCTGTGATCCGATGGACCGAAACCATCCCCAACCTGCGCCAGCGCGAATTGAGTAGCGCCATTCGCCGCGCTGAGTATCGCCGGCCACTCCTGGGCAGTCGCGGTGCCGAAAACGAGCAGCCGATCGCCGCGCACGCGTCCTACCATATCGAAGTTGAGCATCGCCACCGCTCGGGCCACGGCAAACGGAGGCGGCGCGATGGATACGAAGTGTGCCGAACCAAGGAGCCCAAGCTCCTCACCTGAGAACGCCACGACGGCTACCGAGCGGCGAAGTGGTCTCGCGCGGATCAGCCGGGCCAGCTCCATAATGGCAGCTGTCCCCGACGCGTTGTCATCGGCTCCGTTTCTAACGGAGTCGCGCGCTCCCGTGTCGAGCGCGCCGAACGCACCTCTGCCCAAGTGATCGAAATGCGCGCCCACGACCACGTACTCGGCTCTCAGGGCGGGGTCGCGCCCTGGGATGAAGCCCACCACGTTCTGAGTTTTGAGCGGTTGCGCGACTCCGTTGTGCGCCGCGACGGCTGAGCGCGCGTCGAATGGCTGGATGAAGCCACCTGCGGGCGCTGTGAGCTTCAACGTCTTGAATCGCTCTGCGATATACGCGGCCGCTGAGTCGTTGCCGCGGGACCCAGTGCCACGGCCTTCCAATGCATCGGAGGCCAGGTGCTGAACGTCAAAGCGGATGCGTGCTGAGTCCGCGGAAAGGCGCGAAGTGCCTGCGGACTGGCCGACGTGACAGGCAGCCAGGAGGAACAGGGGCGCCAAGCGGCGAGCTCGAACCGGCATTTTGCAAATGTAGCCAGCGGCAAAGTGTGCCGCGCTGGGCATTTCGGTCGTCTAAGGTGCGTCGCGACACCACCGGATCGCAGGCCCACGCGCATGGAGCCGATACCAAACTTCGCAACGGAATTCGCCCATCTACTCTGGCAGCTGACCAAGGATCCAAAGGCTGTCGAGGAGCAGAAGGCGACGCTTCGGCGCGTCATGCTCGCGCGGGAGCCCGAAGGGGTCGAGATCGAGCTCGGCGCGCTGAATATCGCGATCGTTGGGGCGCGAGGTCCGAACGGGGTCCCGGAAAGTGTGCCGTGGCTGAGCGAGCTGACGACGCGCATGGCGGCGCACGCTGTCCGCGCCATGTATTTCGACGCTCAGGTCCCTGCGCTCGAAGTTCTTGGCGTCGCGCGAGCGCTGGCCGCAGCGCCGCAATTGCGCGACGACGGACAGGCTTTCGACGCGCGCATTGTCGCGCTCAAGCTCACCGCGATCACCATAAAGATCGGCCGCGAAGGGTTCGTTAGGCATGCCACGCCACGCGCCGGCGTCGGAGTCATACGCGCCACGCCAGCCGCCGGTATGCGGTCCGTCGGTAGCTCTGGCGGGTCGTCAATCGCTGACAGATTGAAAACACCTCCGACGAATCCCAAGACTTCACGATTCGACCAGGATCTCAGGCCTGCCGCGCATGGTGATGGCGATGAAGAGAAGACGTCAGGCGGAGTTGGGGACGCGCGCTTCGAGATAATGTCGCGCGAAATTGCGCGCTTGGAGCCGATACGAGACCTCAGCGCCTTGACGAAGCTTCTCGCCGAAGCGACGGACGGCGATACCGCCACCGCCGCAGGCGCCGAAGCGCTTCGCGCTGCCGAAGAACGAATTCAGCACGGCGACTGGATTGCTGCAGCAACCATTCTCGCGGCGCTCGTGGGACAAGACGGCGAACGCGATCCGGAAGTTCGCCGAGCGTATCTGATCTATGTGCGCCGTTTGTTGAAGCCGCACGCTTTGCGCGGTCTAGCCAAACTGCTGCCGAACAGAAAGGAGATGCGCGAATCACTGCACGCGATCTTCGCGAACTCCAACGAAGATGGCGTCGACGCGCTCGTGGAGCTGATGACGGCGGCGAACACGCCGGGAGAGCGGCGTGCCTATCGCGATGCGCTGGCAGCTTGTCCCCATGCGGCGCCGACGCTGGGCCACATGCTCGGCGATCCTCAGTGGTTCGTCGTGCGCAACGCAGCCGAATTGTTAGGCGAAATGGGTGTGACCGAAGTCGACGGACGTCTTGTGGAGACTCTGAGCCACCCGGACACGCGCGTGCGCCGCGCGGCGACCGGAGCGCTCGCGCGCATCGGCACGCCGCGTGCCTTGCACGCGCTCCAGGACATGTTGCGTGACGCGAACCCGGACATCCGGCTACAAGCCGCGCTCGGGCTCGGAGCCGCGGGACAGCGCGCAGCAAGCACCGATCTGATCACTGCGCTCGACAACGAAGAGGACAAAGACGTTCAGCACGCGCTCGTCACTGCGTTAGGCAAGGTCGGCACGCCCGAGGCCATCGAACGACTGAAGAAGGTTGCCAAACGAGGAAGTATCTTCCGCCGCAATCCCAGCGGCCTGCGTGTGGCTGCTGTGAATGCCCTCGGCGAAGCCGCGACGCCGGAAGCGTTGGAGATCCTGAACCAGCTGGCGGACGATCGCGACGCGGAAGTACGCGCCGCTGTCGAGCGCGCATTGCGCGCGAAAAGCGCACTCTAACCGACTTCAGCTCGCGCAGGCCGCGCCTAGCGGGCTGCGAAATCCGTCGCGGGGCTCACCGCGCGGCACGCCTCGGCTATCACGTCTGCCGTACGGTGAACGTCGTCCAGGCTCACCATTTCGTTCGGTGAGTGCATGTACCGGTTCGGGATTCCGACGAGAGCGGTGGCAACGCCTTCGCGCGCGATGTGAATGGCATCCGCGTCAGTGGAAGTGTTCTTCCCCGTTGCGCGCACCGCGTAAGGCACGTTCAGGCGACGCGCGGCGTCCACCAAAAGATCGAAGACAACCGGTGAGATGACGGACCCGCGAGCGAAGACCGGTCCGCCACCTAACGTGCACTCGCCGACTTCCTTCTTTTCGATGCCAGGGCTGTCTGTCGCGAAGGTCACATCGACCGCGATGGCCATCGCAGGGTTGATGCGATTGGCACCCGGCAGCGCGCCGCCTCCCATGTACCCGATTTCCTCCTGGGTCGTGGCGACGGCGACCACGCGGGCCGCTCCAGGCTGCGCTGCGTAACGGCGGAGCGCCTCCAGTACGACAAAAGCGCCGATCCGGTCGTCGATCGAACGCGAAGCGATGCGGTTGTTAGGCATCTGCAGGAGCCGGGTGTCGATCACCCCTGCGTCGCCGACCCGCAACATCTGCTGAGCGGCATCTCGCGACGTGGCGCCGATATCGACCCAGAGGTCCACCAGCTTCGCGGCCTTCTCGCGCTCCTCGCCTTTGATGAGATGGATTGGCTTCTTGCCCACGACGCCGAACACATCGCCGGAGATTCCCATGAAGCGGATACGCTGGCCGACGATAACCTGCGGATCCCAGCCGCCGATCGGCGCCACATAAACGAAGCCCTGCTCATCGATGTATGTGACGATGAGGCCGATCTCGTCGATGTGTCCCGCCAGCATGATCGTGGGAGATCCTTCGGGATTTACGACCGCGCTGCTGTTGCCATGGACGTCACCCGTTACGTCGCCGGCGAAGGCGCGGGCTTCGTCGCGCCATACGCGCGCCGCTGGCCCTTCGAATCCGGAAGGTCCCGGCGTATCGAGCAACCGGGTCAGGAAACCCAGCGCGGATTCCGAAAGCATGCGTACCGCTCGTTACGAACGCCGCGGAAGCCCGGGCATGGCGAGAAGCGCCAGCGCGAGGAAGCCGAGACCGCTGAAGTACCACTGCGATGTGCCTAACAAGTACCAGTACACGGCTCCATATACCGCCGTGCTCTCGGCGAACCCCCATCCGATCACCGAGTGCGCGAAGACCTTGCGTGGATCGCGCTCAGTGCGGATACGGGACGCGAGGAACAGGCAAGCCGCGATCGCAACGCCCCAGATACCGCGACCTATGAGCGTCAGTGGGTTGGCCATATCCTGCGCGACTTCGAGTCGAGCAGGGCGCAAGAATCCAATTACGCCGCCCAGCAGCCCGGCGCCTCCCAGGAGGGCGAGGCGCAATATCGGGACGATGCGCGGATCTGGAGCAGCCGCCGACGGATTCACGCGCACCGCTCGCGTTACTGCGCCGGTCCGCGCTCGTACACAGGCTTGCCACCAAGGTACGTCGCGACGACGCGCGTGCGCAGGATCAACTCGTTAGGTACGCGCATGATGTCCTGGTCCAGGATGACGAAGTCCGCGAGCTTGCCCGGCTCGAGAGACCCGACCTCCTTCTCCATAAACGCGGCATATGCCGGCCATAGCGTCATGGACTTGAGCGCCTCCTCCCGCGTCATGCGTTGCTCGGGGAACCAACCGCCTTCTGGCCAATCCTTCTCGTCCTGCCGGGCGACCGCCGAGTGGAAAGAAATGAGCGGGTTCACTTTCTCGACCGGAAAATCGCTCCCGTTAGGTATGACGACCCCGGAGCTCAGCAACGAGCGCCACGCGTAGGCGCCTAACAGGCGGAATGGACCGATCCGATTCCCGGCCCAATACATATCGCTCGTCTGATGGCTGGCCTGCATCGACGGGATGACTCCCAGCTGGGCGAAGCGTGGGATGTCGTCGGAGTGCACGATTTGCGCGTGCTCGATGCGGAAACGGTGATCCGGCACTGGCACGTCACGCAACGCAGCTTCCATCTCATCCAATACGACGCGATTCGCCCGATCGCCGATCGCGTGCACGTTCACCTGGAAACCTTTGGGCAACGCCTTGAGGGCCACAGCCTTCACGCGCCCTTCCGGGATGATTATCAACCCGCGATTCGCTGGTTCGTCGGTGTAGGGCTCGATGAGCGCAGCGCCGCGGGAGCCGAGAGCGCCGTCGGCGCTGATTTTGATTGCGCGAATCCAGAGACGGCCATCATACAAGCCACTCTGCGGACCGCGGCTCAGGTAGTGATCGATGGCGGCGTCGTTGTTCGCCACCATGATGTAATTGCGGAGCGAATACTGGCCTGCTTTCGCCAGCTCCTCGAACACGTCGATGACGTCCTTGCCGACGCCCGCGTCGTGCACCCCCGTTAGGCCCCACTTGTTGGTTTCACGGATAGCGGCCAGTGTGGCGGCGCGTTGCTCGTCTTTGCTGAGGGGCGGGATGACTCGTCCCACCAACCCCATCGCGCGATCGACAAGGACGCCGGTGGGTTCGTTGCTTGCGCCACGAACGATACGGCCACCGCTGGGGTCCTGAGATGCGGCGACGAGGTTCGCGGCCTTCATTGCAGCCGCGTTCACGAGGGCGGCGTGGCCGTCGACCCGCGTTAGGTATACGGGGTGATTGGGGACCGCGCGCGTCAGCGCGTCATGTGATGGGAAACGTGTGTCCCCCCAATCGTTTTGATCCCAACCGCGCCCAGTGATCCACGTGCCCGGAGCGAGCTGCGCCGCGCGCGCTGCGACGCGCTGAATGACCTGGTCGTACGACGTCGTTCCAACGAGATCGACGGTGCGGAGCGCGGTGCCTAACCCGAGCAGGTGCACGTGCGCGTCGATCATGCCGGGGATGACCGTCTGTCCTTGCGCGTCCAGGATGCGCGTCGTGGTGCCACGATATGTCAGCGCGGCGCGTGCGGGGCCTGTGAATACGACCTTACCGCCGGCAACCACCATCGCCTCGACGAAGGGACGGTTGGCATCGACGGTGTAAATGCGAGCATTCGTGACGATGAGATCCGCCGGAGCGCGCTGCGCTGGCAGGAACGCCGGGAGCGCAATTGTGATTAGCAGGGAGAATGGAGCGAGGCGCATGGAGCAAGGAGCGAGTCGAAAAGACGGCATAAGGTCGATAGCGCGAGGGGCGACGGCGCTTAATGTACAGCGCCCAACATGACCAGCGTAACACCACTCGCCGGGCTGCCCGTCGCGAGCGATAGCCATCCGACGCGATGGCGCATGCTCGCCTTGCTCTCGCTCGCCGAGTTGTTAGGCATGTCCCTCTGGTTTTCGGCGAGTGCGGTGGCAGAGCAGCTCGCCGTGCGGTGGACGTTATCGCCGTCAGAGACCGGCTGGCTCAGCGCCATCGTTCAGGTAGGCTTCGTTGCCGGAACGGCGACCTCCGCGCTGCTCAACCTCGCGGACGTGATTCCCGCACGTCGTCTGTTCGCCGTATCTGCGTTTCTGGGCGCGCTGGCGAACGCCGCGCTTCTCATCGTTTCCGGATACCAGGCGGCACTGGTTACGCGCTTCCTCGTGGGCTTTGCGCTCGCGGGCGTCTATCCGCCTGCGATGAAGATGATCTCGACGTGGTTCCGCTCGGCCCGCGGACTCGCGGTGGGAACCGTGGTTGGCGCGCTCACGGTAGGGAAGGCGATGCCATACCTGGTGCTCGCGGTGCGCGAGGCAAACATCGGCGCCGTTGTAGGGACGACGACGGTCGGTGCGCTCGCCGCGGGGACGCTGGTGCTCCTTTCGTATCGTGACGGGCCCTTTCCCTTCGCGCCGCGTCCGTTCTCGTGGCGGCTCGTGGACACGGTCGTTAGGCAGCGCGGCTGGCGCCTCGCGACGGGCGGCTACCTGGGTCACATGTGGGAGCTGTACGCCTGCTGGACCTGGCTCCCGGTCTTTCTGGCTGCCTCGTTAGGCGCGACTGCCGCGGCTCGCTTCGCCGGCTTTGCTGCCATCGCTATCGGCGGGCTGGGGTGCGTCTGGGGAGGGATCTACGGCGATCGGCGCAGCCGGGAGTGGGTCGTGACGGTGGCGATGGCGGCAAGCGGGGCGTGCGCGGCCGTCATCGGCCTCACCTACGGCGGCGCTGCCGCGCTCACGGTCGTTCTGGCGCTCGTCTGGGGGTTTTTCGTGGTCGCCGATAGCGCGCAGTTCTCGGTGCTCGTGACCGAGAGCGTTCCGGCACACGCGGTGGGGACGGCCCTGACGCTGCAGGTCTCGTTAGGTTTCCTTTTGACGATGTTGCCGATGCAATTGATCCCGCGCGCCGAAGAACTGATCGGGTGGCGGTGGGCCTTTGCGATCCTGACGATCGGTCCTGTGCTGGGAATCGCGGCGATACGCCGGCTCGTTCACTACAAGCGCGCGCGGGCAGATGGTAGTCCCCGTTAGGTTCTGGCGCGCGATCGCGGCTGCTGCGCTCGTTGGTTGCGCGCGCGAGCCGGACAACCCGGCCGATATCGTCCTGCGCAATGCGATCGTTCACACCGTGGACAGTGCCGGGCCCCGCGCCGAGGCCTTGGCGGTGAAAGATGGGAGGATCGTCTACGTGGGGTCGAACGCAGGCGTGCAGGCTTTCAGAGGGCGTGCGACCAGGGTGCTCGACCTCGCGGGCCGCCTTGTCCTTCCGGGGTTTCACGATACGCACGTCCACCCGCTCACCGGCGGCATCGAGCTCGGTGAATGCAACCTCAATCCCGCGCAGTCGTTAGGCGACGTGCGTCGGATCGTCGGCGAATGTGCGTCCCGCGCTGGAGCCGATGAATGGGTCCGCGGCGGCGGGTTTCAGCTCCCGCTCTTTCCGGGCGGCAATCCGACGCGCGAGCTGTTGGACTCGCTCGTCCCCGCCCATCCTGCCTACCTCTCCTCCGCCGACGGCCACTCGGCGTGGGTGAATTCTCGGGCGCTGAGGTTGGCGGGCGTCACGACGGCGACCCGGGACCCGGCGAACGGGCGCATCGAGCGCAAGACGAATGGCGAGCCGTCGGGCACGCTCCGCGAATCGGCGATGGGGCTGGTGTCGAGCAAGCTCCCGCCACGCACGGAGGCCGAGCATCTGGCAGGTCTCGAACGCGGACTGCAGCTCGCGGCACGCTACGGTATTACGACCTTGCATGAAGCGAGTGCAACGGCACCGATCGCCGCCGCCTATGCTCACGCCGACTCGTTAGGTAAGCTCACGGCGCGCGCGATCGTCTCGCTGCTCGTGGATACGGATGCCGCGGTCGACGGCGAAGTGCGGCGCCTCGCCGCGCTCCGATCGCGCGTGACGCGCGGGCTCGTCCGGCCGGTCGCGGCCAAGATCTTCCTCGACGGCGTGATCGAGGGACAAACCGCGGCACTGCTCGCGCCGTACGTCGACCGTCCGGGATATCGCGGCGAGCTCAACGCGCCACCTGAAAAGTTGAATCTTCTGGTTCAGAAGCTCGACTCCGCCGGGTTCAAGGTCCACGTGCACGCCATTGGCGATCGGGCGATACGCACAGCACTGGACGCGTTCGAACGCCAGCGGGCGCGCGACGGCGGCCAGGGCCCCAGGCACATAATCAGCCATATCCAGCTCTTCGATCCGGCCGACATTCCCCGGTTCGCAGCGTTAGGCGTGATTCCGAGCTTCCAGCCGTTGTGGGCCTACGCCGACACATACATCACCGATCTGACGGAGCCGCGTCTGGGAGCCGAGCGGTCGCGCCATATGTATCCCATCGCGCGCATCGCGCGCAGCGGGGCGGTCATGGCAGCGGGGAGCGATTGGTCCGTGACTTCCATGAATCCGCTCGAGGCTATTCAGGTCGCCGTCACGCGCCTCGCGCTGAATGACTCGATGGGGAACCCGTGGCTGCCCGACGAGCGTGTCGACGTCGCGACGATGATCCGCGCGTACACGTTAGGCGGGGCCGTCGCCAGTGATCACGATTCACTTACAGGAAGCATCACGGTGGGAAAGGCGGCGGACCTTATCGTGCTGTCGGACGATCTCTTCGCGTTGCCCAAGCACAGGATAGCGAAGGCCCGCGTGCTACTCACGATGTTGAATGGCCGCGAGGTCCACCGAGATACCAGCATCAAGTAACAACCAGCTTTGAAACTAAAGCTGTGAGTGCTCAGTTACGAGCTTGCCAGTTATCAGTTTGCTGCACATGCGCCTGGGCTCGTTAGGCAGCGGCATTTTCGATTGCTGTCCATGATTTGCGCCGAAGCGGAACGACCTGGCCGTACGTCAGCACGCGCCATAACCACTCAGCAGGCCCGAAGCGGAAGGCTCGCAACCAGGCGACGCTAAAAGCCGTCAACGCCGCGAATAATGCGATCGTTGCGATCGGCACCAGCACGGGCCGGATAGGGGCGAGACCCAGCGCGTAACCGGAAAACAGGAGATCCAGCACCGCGATTTGAGCAAGATAGTTGGTCAGAGCCATACGCCCCGCTGTCCCCACGATGCGCAAGCGCGTGAGCACCTGCGGACGATAGGCGAAGAGCAGCAGCGCCGCGCCGACATAGGTGAACGTCAACCATTGATCGCGCACGAGGCCGAAGAGCGCCGCGGTCAACGATGACGGGAACACCCAGTTCGCTCCCAGCCAGGACACGAAGCCAAAGACCATCATGCACGCGATCCCGCTCGTGTGCGCGCGTGGGTTCTCGAAGATTCGATGCCTAACGGCAAGGAGACCGACGATGAACAACGCGAGCGTCACCCCTGGCATGAAGAAGAAGGAGCGCGTGTAGAACCATGCCATGTGATGCAGACGCGCGGACAGCAGCACCGCATAACTCGCCTGCGATTCTGCACTCGTTAGGGCGCCGTGCACGCTTTGGGCGAGCGCGCGCTGCGCCCGGGTGGCTGCCAGCGTTGCCTCGGGTCCCGCAGACGCCTGCGTGTACACGCCGGAGAGGGCGTTGAACAATGCTACGGACACGGCGGAAAGAATCGCCGTAACAATCAATGCGCGCGTGGACCAGTTGCGCACGAAGAGCAGGGCGAACCCCCACACCGCATAGCCTAACAACACGTTGAAACCGAAGAAGGCGTGTGCTGCAAACCCGAAGACCGCGAGCACAAGGAGCCGCCGCAGGTAGAGAACGACGAATGGCGCGTCGCGCGCTTCGGCGCGACGCAGCTGCAGCGCGAAGCCGGCACCGAACAACAGCGCAAAGGTTCCATGCGACTTCGTCTCGACCAGTCGCCAGATCAGCGTGCGCACGATTTCATCGAAGCCCGGCACCTCGGCGGACCGCACATGAAAGTGCACGAGAATCATCCCGAAGAGCGCCAAGCCACGCAGCACATCCAGCGACTGGACGCGCTCCAACGGCTCCGGCGACTGCGTTGCCAAAATGCTACGGCCTCTTCAGCAGGACCGTGTTCTGAAAGATCCGATCGACGCGAACGCTTACCACCTTGGAGCCATCACGGATGAACGTGATGCGCTCGCGCCCCCGAGCGAACGTGTCTTTGTCCAACGGCGTCAGAGCGGCCGCCGGTTGGTTGCCCTGCTTCACAGTGAGCCGCCCACTGTCAGCGGCAAATGTGAGCGATAGCGTCCCACCGCGTCCAACCCCCTGGTACGTACCAGCATACGCCGACAGATCCCCATTGGCCGCCACGTTAGGTGCCGCGCCACCTCGGCCAAGGACGGTCGTGACAATAGATGCCGCGATGTCGTCGGCCGACACAGGCCCTGCGGTGTTCACCAGAACCACCACCGCCATCTTCTCGCGCGGCACCCAGATCGTCGACGAGAGGAAGCCGTTGATTCCGCCGCCGTGCTCGATCACGTCGTGGCCCGCGAGCGTATGCACCGCCACGCCTTTGGCATAACGCAGCCGCGTGCCGTCATTCAGCGTGTCCGGACTGATGAGCGAGCGGTACGCGCGCTCGGGGAGGACGCGGCCGCCATGCAACGCCTGCAGCCAGGTCAACAGGTCCGCCGCGCTGCTGCATAACGAGCCGGCAGCATAAGGGTATGTATGGTCGATAAAACCCTTGAGCTGCAGCACGCCGCCAGGTCCCATGTCATATCCGTGCGCCCGGTTCTTTACCACCTGCCGTTCGTTACAGTAATGCGACTCCTTCATGCCTAACGGCTCAAAGAAGCGCTTCGCGACGAAATCGGCGTACGACGTGCCGGAGACCTTCTCGATGATCAAACCGGCCAGGA
>DATFBW010000323.1:0-18080 GCA_035253645.1 Gemmatimonadaceae bacterium
CGAGATGATTCAGGCGATGCGTGGCGGTGGCCCGGGTGGAGGTCGCGGCGCTGGCGGCCCTGGCGGCCCTGGCGGCGGGGGTGATGGAGCACGCGCGTTCAGTCCGGGCAACATGGCCGAGATGGCCGCGAACGCGAATCCAGTGCATGCGGTGATTCAGATGAAGGATTCGCTGAAATTGACGGACGAGCAGATCGCGAAGCTCAAGCCGCTGTCCGATTCAGTCGCGGCCCGCAACTCCGCGTTAGGCGCCGAAGCGCAGAAGGTGATCCGCGATGCGGGAGCGAATCCGGACATGGGGGCGCTTTTTGGCCGGATCCGTCCGATGCTGGAGAAGGTGCAGCAGGACAACGCGGCTGCGATGCGGGAAGTGGAGAAGATCCTAACGAGTGACCAGTGGGCGAAGGTGCCGGAGCGGGTCAAGCGCGGGCAGTTCGGCTTTGGGCAGGGACAGCAGCAGAATCCGCGGCGCCGTCCGCCTGGTTCATAGATGCTCTCACCCTAAAGAGCTTTCACCGCCGAGAACGTGGAGAAGAGCTTTTCACCGCCGAGACGCCGAGAACGCAGAGTTTGCGCTGAGAAGGTCTGAAATAACAGCGAGTTGGGCGGGGCAAACCGAAAAAAAAGCAGTTCTCTGCGCCTTCCTCCGCGTTCTCTGCGTCTCCGCGGTGAAAAAGCACTTACGGAGAGTCGCGAAACGCGGGCTCTACCGTCAGGGAATTGACAGGAAAGCGTAATAGCGTCGTCACACGAACCGACGTCGAGGCTCCGGCGCGATGCGTAAGCGCTTGCAATCCAATAACATCGCCGTTCGCAACCGAAAGAGTATCACCACCATGCGTGGCAAAACTTCGGTTCGGGAGTTTGACACACAGCAACGCTGAATGTCGTTGTGGTGTCTCATCCATCAACACATCAACCACTTTTTCCCGGCCCCGGAGGCGCTCGACGACCTATGGATGTTCATCTTACCGACCTCCAACTCGCCATCGTCCGCGTCCTGTGGGAACGTGGAGAGTGCACGGTAGCAGCCACGCAGGCCGCGCTCCTTCCCGAGCGCCCACTGGCTCAGACCACCGTCGCAACGATTCTGACGCGATTGGAAAAGCGCGGTGTGGTCGCGCATCGGCCTAACGGCCGGCAATTCGTTTACCGCGCACTCGTCACCGAAGGTGACGTGCGCATCTCCATGGTCCGCGAGCTCACGCAGATGCTCTTCGGCGGCAGCTCCGCGGCGTTGATCAACCATGTTCTGCACGATCGTGGCGTATCGGAGCAGGAATTCGGCGAGCTGCGCCGCATTGTTGCCGCCGCGGGGGAGCGCGCCGAGCGCGCGAACGCGGCGTAGAGTAAGTCTTCGCGGTTCGCTCGAGGCCGGGGATGCGCAACGCACCCCGGCCTTTTGATTTTTTGGCCCACGTCCTCAGCGTTCTCCCCGATCTCCGCGGTAAAGCTGATAACGATAGTGGTCTCGCGAGTATTGACGGCGTTAGTGCGCTACCATACTTCGCACGGAGCAGTTATGAACCGACGAACCTTTTCCCATCACATAATTGCCGCGTTGGGAACCGCGGCTATCGCACCCGGCAACCTTCGCTGGCCGCACGGCGCGGGACGACTCGAAACATCGCGCATCAACGGCGAGCGCCTCAACTTACACCTTCGGGAGCTGGCCGAGTTCGGTAAGAATCCGCAGGGAGGTGTGAGCCGCGTCGGTTATACGGACGCCGACAAACAGGGCCGTGAATACGCCATGCGCCGTATGCGTGACGCCGGTCTCAATGTGCGCATCGACACGGCGGGCAACATCATCGGCAGCGTCGCGGGCAAAGACTCGCGCCTCAAACCGATCGTATTCGGCTCTCACATCGACTCAGTCCCGGAAGGCGGGAATTACGACGGCACCCTGGGCTCGTTGTCAGCGATCGAAGCCATCCATTCGATGCGGGAGCAGAAGCTCGTAACACGGCACCCGCTCGAAGTCGTGATCTTCCAATTCGAAGAGGGCGGGCTTTACGGAAGCCGCGGAATGATCGGCACGCTGCAAGAGCGCGATCTCAGTCTGGTCAACTGGAGCGGCAAGTCGGTGAAGGATGGCATCGCGTTCATCGGCGGAAACACGGAACGGCTACCGGAATCAAAGCGCGAAGCTGGCGATATCGCGGTGTACGTCGAATTGCATATCGAGCAGGGCGGAACGCTCGAGCAGCGGCAACTGCAGGTTGGCATCGTGCAGGGCATCGTCGGCGTGTACCGCTGGTCCGTCACGGTGGAAGGCTTCGCGAACCACGCCGGCACGACTGCGATGCCGGACCGCAAGGACGCGCTCCTCGCTTCCGCGCGCTTCATCGACGCGGTCAATCGCGTGGTGCGCTCGGTGCCGGGACGGCAGGTGGGAACGGTCGGCAAGATCGAGGTGTGGCCGAACACGCCGAACGTGATCCCCGGCAAGGTGGTTGTGTCACTGGAGCTGCGCGATCTGGACGAAGCAAAGGTGCGCGACCTTTACGCCCGGATTCAGAAGGAGACGGACGCGATCGCGACGGTCACGGGGACGACGTTCCGGTTGGATCCGATCAGTGCCAATGCGCCTGCGCTGACAGACGCGCGCGTGCGGCGCGCCATCGGTGAGACGGCCGGCGCGCTCAACCTAACGAGCGTGGAGCTTCCCAGCGGGGCCGGCCACGACGCACAGTCGATCGCGCGCATCGCGCCGATGGGGATGATCTTCGTTCCGAGCGTCGGCGGCATCAGTCATTCGCCGAAGGAGTTCACGCACGCGGCCGACTGTGTGCACGGCGGGAACATGTTGTTGAATGTCATCCTGCGCCTGGATCAGATGGACTGGTCTCGCGCGTGAGGACCTAACGAGACGGTAACGGGTCATGGTGCCACACAAGAGCACGATTTTCGCAGAGCTCAAACAGACGCGCCCCTTCCATTCGCGCTACCAGGAGGCGTTCCTCGCGCTCCTGCGCACCGGCGCGGTGGCCAAGCGGCCGATCGTGAAGGTTGTGGAGGCGGCGGGCTTATCGCTGGCGCAGTACAACGTGCTCCGAATTCTGCGCGGCTCTGGCGCTGAAGGGCTGCCAACGCTCGCCATCCGCGAGCGCATGATCGAGGAAGCTGCGGGCATCACGCGGTTGATCGACAAGCTCGAAGCGGCGGGATACGTGAGCCGCGAGCGCACAACGCCGGACCGGCGTCTCGTGTTGTGTCGCATTACGAAAGCGGGGCTCACGCTGCTTGCCTCGCTCGACGCGCCGGTGGCCGAAGCCGACGAAGCCGTGCTCAGCGCGCTCGATGATGACGAGCTGGATCATCTCATTACGCTCCTGGATAAGATTCGGGCGTATGACAAAGTAGGGGTTAGGGGTTAGGGGTTGGGGGTTAGCCTAACTCCTGCATGCGTCACGCAAAAACAGGTGGCGTTCGGTTAAACCAGGGGCGCGCTCGTTCGAGTTGACCGGCCAGCCTGAATAACGTCGCTTCGTCTGCATAACGGGCCACGAATTGCACCCCGACAGGTAGACCTTCGGCATTCCAGTACAGCGGGACCGACATCGCCGGCTGGCCGGACACGTTGAACGGCGCCGTGAATGCCATGAACTCGAACACGGTGTCGGCCATCTTGTCCACCATGCCTAACGCGCGCAGCGCGCTGCCACCGCGCAGCATCCCCATGACAGTCAGCAACCGGCGCTCGGCCGCCGTGGGCTGCAGCGCGCCATGCGGGAAGGGCGGCGTCGCCACGGTCGGAGTGAGGAAAACATCGTATCGTTCGAAGAACGTGCCGATAGCGCGCGCGGCGCGCTGCAGATAGCGCAATGCACCGGCATATTCGTGCGCCGGAAGCGCCTGACCCAGCATGGCAAGCCCCCATGTGCCGTACTCCACCTCATCACGTCGCGCTCCGCGCCCCAGTAGTTGGCGTGCGTCTTCGAGGTCTGCCGCCGTCTCCGCCGCGACGAGCAGCAGGAAGGCCCGATTGAACTGTTGCTTGTCGACGGGCGGCGCCGCCTCCTCCACGTGGTGGCCTAACGACTCGAGCAGATGCGCGGCGTCGTGCACGGCAGCCGCGCAGTCGGCATGCACCTCGCGGCCCATGAGCGAGTCCATTGTAAAGGCGATACGCAAACGGCCAGGCTCGCGCGTGATTTCGTCCAGATAAGGACCCGCCGGACTGGGAGCGGTGTACGGCGCGCCAACGTCCGCACCTAACGTGGCGTCCAGCATCGCCGCGCTGTCCCGCACCGAGCGCGTGAGTACGTGCTCGATGGCCGCGCCACGCCAATACTCGCCATTATCCGGGCCTGTCGGCGTTCTGCCCCGCGTCGGCTTGAGTCCAAAGATCCCACAGCATGACGCGGGCATGCGGATCGAACCTCCGCCATCGCCACCGCTTGCAAGCGGCACCATCCCGCTCGCGACAGCCGCGGCCGACCCACCGCTGGATCCGGCGGTCGTGCGCTCGATGTTCCAGGGATTCCGCGCCGGACCGAACAACTCGGGCTCAGTGAACGGCGTTAGGCCGAATTCAGGCGTGTTCGTTTTTCCGATGACAATCACGCCGGTCCGCTTCAAGCGATGGACATACTCGCTGTCATGCGGCGCCACGAAGTCACGAAAGAGACGGCTCCCACTCGTTATGCGCTCCCCGGCGAACCACGCCAGGAGGTCCTTGAGCAGGATCGGCACACCTCTGAACGGACCGTCCGGCAATTCGCCGACAGCCGCGTCGCGCGCTCGTTGGTACATCTTGTGCACGACCGCGTTGAGCGCAGGGTTCAATCGTTCGATGCGCTCGATGGCCGACTCCACCAACTCCTTCGGATGGACCTCGCCATTGCGGACGAGCTCCGCGAGACCTAAACCGTCGTACGTGGAGTACAAGACTAGGGGTTGGGGGTTAGGGGTTGGGGGTTAGGAACTACCACCTCGAGGATGCTATGCTGAAGTCCGCGTTTGTCTGCGTCGTTACGTCCGCGTCGTCCGTGCTGCCACTTGTTTCAGTTGCGGCGCAAGCGCCAACGACGCCCGAGCCGCCGCCTGCCATTGTCGTCACTGCGGAGGGAAAGCGCACGGTCGCGCCGGATCGCGCATCGGTGTTTCTGTCAGTACAGAATCGCGCGCGCACCCCCACCCAGGCAGGCCAGGACAACGCCCGTATCTCGACGGCAATTCGCAACGCCGTGACGGCACTTGGGATCGATCGGGCACAGGTCTCCACGATGAATTACAACGTGCGGCCGGACATCGAGATCATTCACGGCCCACAAGGCCGCGAAATGCGCCGCGACTCCGCGTTTGTCGCGACGAACACCGTCCGTGTCGAAGTGCGCAACCTCGATTTGGTGAGCCGCGTGATCGACACGTCGCTCACGGCCGGGGCGACAAACGTGATGTCCGTGTCGTACTGGCTCGCCGACATTGCGCGCGTGCGGCGTGAAGCAACCGTGGAAGCGGTCCGTGTGGCGCGGGAGAACGCGGAGGCCATCGCCACCGCCGCGGGTGGCTCGTTAGGCGCCCTCATCGAGCTCCGCACCGACCCTGTCCGCATCATCGAACCACGGCCCTACATGGGCGACATGGCCATGCGAACGATGGCGGTTGCTCAAGCCGATGTTCCCACACCAGTCAGCCCGCGCGACATCGACGTTACGGCGTACGTCACGGCGCGCTGGCGATTCATCGCACGTTAGGCTACCGCCGCCGCTCATCGAGCTCCTCGTTCTGAAGCGTGCGCTTGAGCTGACGCTCGACGGGCACGCCGAGGATGAGAATGAGGAGCGCGATGCCGGCTGCCACGGCGGCTACAGACCAGTAACCGAGCCCGCACGCCGCTCCGAACGACGCAGCCAGCCAAATAGTCCCCGCCGTAGTCAGTCCACGAACGGATCCCGTTTCCGTTCGCAGGATCACGCCCGCACCCAGAAACCCGACGCCCGTTATCACGCCCTGCAGCGCCCGTGACGCCGATGTCCCATCGCTCGGCGGTAGGACCGCGAGGAGTGTGATTATCGCCGAGCCGAGCGCGACAATAGCGTGTGTTCTGAGACCGGCCGGCTTGTCCTGCAATTCGCGATTGATGCCGAGGATGAGCCCTGCCGCCGTCGCGGCAAGCAACCGGATGACAATGTCGGAGAATTCAACGTTCATGTGCCTGACGAGCTAGACGGTCGAGTCTGGCATGTTGTCTGAACATGGTCTGCTTTGTGCAAGATGGGAAGGCGAAGGCTCATGTTCGGTGACGCAAAGGCTCACAAACATGGGCCCTCGGCCGCGTGTGGCAGAGGTTCGTTAGGCGCGGACGTTTGTAGACGTACCCGTTCGGAGGAATGAAGAAATGTTGATGACCATTGCAATCATCCTGTTTGTCCTCTGGCTACTGGGCTTGGTGAGCTCGTACACGGTTGGCGGACTGATCCACATTCTGCTCGTGCTTGCGATCATCATCGTGCTCGTCAATGTGATTCAGGGGCGTCGACCGGTTGTGTAGCGGGCCGGTTCGCTAGTGTGAGTTATTCGTTCGGAGGAACGACACAATGATCATGACGATCGCGGTAATTCTCATCATCCTTTGGCTGCTCGGACTCGTGAGCTCGTACACGATGGGCGGGTTGATCCATATCCTGCTCGTTGTCGCGATCATCATTGTGCTCGTGCGAGTAATTCAGGGGCGTCGGCCGGTATAACGTCGCCCTCCCCGGCGCATCGAGGGGATTATGACAGCATCGCGTTGGGTAGGGCTGCTGTTGATCGTGCTCGGCGTATTAGGCCTCGTGTACGGGGGTATCACGTACACGCGAGACCGAAAAGCGGTCGATATCGGACCGCTCGAGGTCAACGTCGAGGAGAAAGAAAGTATTCCAATCCCGCCGCTGGTCGGAGGCCTGGCCATCGCGGCGGGAGTCGTTGTGTTGATATTGGGTGGTCGCCGGAGATCAGCCTAACGAGTCACTCCGGGCACGGGCTCACCATCGCCGGCGATCAGCGAGCGCAGCAGGCTGATATCGGCTGGTTTGGTAATGTGGTAATCGAAGCCGGCCTCGCGCGTGTTGCGGCGATCCTCATCTTGACCATAACCGGTCAGTGCAATCAGCGTGACGTCGTGTGACCCGCTGTGTTCACGGACGCGGCGCGCGATCTCAAAACCATCCATCGTGGGCAGGCCGAGATCGAGCACCACGACCTCGGGGTTGAACTCCTGGACTTTCTGGGACGCTTGCACCCCGTTGTAAGCGACTTCCACCTGGTGGCCCGTTAGGCGCAATACTTCCGCGAGACTGTCGGCCGCATCGTCGTTATCGTCTACGATGAGTACGCGGCGGGGGACGGTTGTGGTCATGGGTTTCGCCGAGCGAGGCTGAGGCAGTGGTGGAACGTCCTGCAACACGTCCAGCGTGACGATGAATTCGCTTCCATGCCCATGTCCTTTGCTGCGTGCCTCGATCTCACCACCATGGAGACGTACGAGTGTTCGTGCGAGCGTGAGACCGATGCCGAGCCCTCCGCTCGCGCGGGCGACGGACCGGTCCTCTTGCGCGAAGAGATCGAACACGCGGACGAGGTTTTCCGGATCGATCCCTATTCCCTCGTCCGCCACCGACAGCGCGATGCGCGCCGGTTTACCGTCGCGCGCCGGGATCCGTTTCGCCGTTAGGCGGATGCGCGCCCCGGTATCGCTGTATTTCGATGCATTACTCAGGAGATTACCGAAGACCTGACTCAGCCGAGCAGGGTCGGCCCTCACGAAAGTCTCTTCATTCGGCAGCGAAAGCTCGAGTTCTTGTCCCCTCGTGTCGATCAGCGACCGCGCATCATCGGCCACAGCGCGGAGAAAAGCGCGCAACTCCACAGGCTCCATGCGCAGAATGATCTTGCCATGCTCGATACGCGAGACGTCAAGCAAATCATCAACCAGTTGCGTGAGCCTCCGCATCTGGCGCTCGATCATCTCGATCGACTCGCCCCGGACGTCTTCGCTCGCTGTGGGTTCGCGCACCAGGTGGACAGCATTGCTCAACGGCGCGAGCGGATTGCGAAGCTCGTGCGCGAGAATCGCGAGGAACTCGTTTTTGCGGCGGTCCGCTTCGACTAGTGCGTCGGCTCGTGCGTGCAACTCCTGCTCGAGGCGCTTGCGCTCGGTAATTGGCCGCATTGTTTCGATCACTGACGCTGCGTTCTCTCCCTCTGCCACGAGCACCATGCGCGAATCGACGATGATGTGAGTACCGTCGCTGGTGGTGTGTGTCAGTTCGCCCGCCCACGTGCCTTCCTCCTGCAGCGTTTTTCGGAAAAGCGCGGGTGCCGGGGCGGTGTGCAACAGCTCGTGAATGGACTTGCCTAACGCCTCGTCGCGCGTGAAGCCATAAGTTTCACTGGCTGCCCGATTCCAGTACGTGAGTTGGCCGCTGCCAAATTCCCAGACGCAGATCGGCTCCAGCGCCTGGTGGAGCAGGTTCGCCTGATGTTGCAGCGTCTCTTCGTTGCGCTTCAGCTTATCGATATCGACGAGCACCACCACCGCACCCTCGATCTTGTTCTCCTCCGTTCTATAAGGCCTGATTCGCAGCGCGTACCAACGGCCGTTCCGATCGCGCACTTCGCGCTCCTGCGGGGCCATTGTTTCGATCACGTCGAGCACCTGCTGTTCCAGATTGTCGATTTCGATGTTCAACTTCATGTCGCCGATCGGGCGGCCTACGTCGGCCGCGATCAGGTTGAGCATCTTCTCGGCCATCGGCGTGAAGCGGCGGATGCGAAGGTCCGCGCCGAGCATAACGATCGCGATCGGCACGCTCGCGAAGAGGTTTTGCAGGTCGTTATTGCTCTGGGTCAGCTCGACGTTGCGGTTATGCAGCTCGTCGTTCACCGTTGCCAGTTCTTCGTTGCTGGACTGAATTTCCTCTTTGGACGTCTCCAGCTCTTCGTTGATACTCTGCAGTTCTTCGTTGGCGGACTGTACCTCCTCATTCGCCGACTGCAGCTCTTCATTCGTCGCTTCCTGCTGCTCGATGACCGCCTGGAGGTATTCGCGCGTCGCCTCGAGCTCTTGCGTGAGTTGCTTTACTTGCGCAGCGCCCTCGCGCTTCTCGGCGGCCGTTGCCAGGCGTCGCGGCTTCTTGCCCGGCTCCGCGCCGCGCGGCTCCTCGAAGAGAACGAGAAACGAAAGTTCGTTCCCGCTCTTGATCGGAACGACTTCCAAGTTGACCTCGCGATACCCTCCATTCGTCTTGCACCGCAGGCCCTCCTCGCGCACCAGAGACCCCTCGCGTTTAGCCTTGTGCAAGGCGCCACGCACCCCAACGAGAAGCCCTTCCCGGACCATCTTCAACAAGTTGAGACTCGCCTTTCCGGGAGCGGGGGCGAGATACGAGCCGGTGTTCCCGCGGAACTGCACGATCTCATATTCCGCGTTTACAAGCACACCGGCAGGCGCATAACGAGACAAGAGGATCCTGTCCGCTTCCTTCTGCATCTCGGCGGTAGCCTGCTCGCGGAAAGGCCCGGCGGCGTATTTTCGGCTCGGTTCCTGTCCGCGGATGACTGGCGCGAAGTGGGCATGTGGAAGCTGTCCCTTGGCGGCCTTGCGCGTGTACAGTTTGTTTTTCGTGTCGACGACCTCGAACAGATCGCGAAACGACCCAATCGTTTCGGAATTGCCGAGCCACACAAGCCCCTGCGGATTCAACGCGTAATGCAGGATCGGGATGATGCGCTGTTGCAGAACGGGTTCGAGGTAGATCAATAGGTTGCGGCACGTAACGAGATCCATGTGTGAGAAAGGCGGATCGGTCAGAACGTTGTGCCGCGCGAACACAACCGAATCGCGAATCGGTTTGGCAACACGGTAATTCCCGTCTATCTCGGTGAAATACCGGCGCAAACGGTCCGGGGAGACGTCGTGCGCTATGCTCTTGCCGTAGACGCCCGCTCGCGCGCGCTCGACACCAGCGCCATTCAAATCCGTCGCAAAGATCTGCAGGGGATATACGCGACCAATCGATTCGCAATATTCGGCAAATGCAATCGCGACCGAGTACGCTTCCTCGCCGGTCGAGCATCCAAGAACCCAAACACGCACCGGATCGTGCCGCGAACGATTTTTCGTCAGTGCCGGGAATGCCTTTGACTTGAGTACCTCGAAGCCCTCCGGGTTTCGAAAGAAGCTCGTTACGCTGATAAGGATGTCCTGAAACAACGCTTCAACTTCCTCGGATGATTGATCGAGCAGGTGGGCGTAGTCTGCGAGTCCATCCATCCGATGCAGCAGCATACGTCGCGTGATGCGGCGGAACAGCGTGTTGCGCTTGTATTTGTCGAAATCAACGCCAGTGCCCTGGCGCACTATCTCCAGCACGCGAGCGAAGGCCGGTTCGACACGGGACGTCTCAGGTGGATGAGTCAGCGCAATGTGCGGGTGCCGGCTGATGCGCGTGATTTCCTCGGCGATCTCGTTAGGTGGCAGCACGAAATCCACCACACCAGACGCTATGGCGCTGCGCGGCATGCTCTCCTGCTGCGCCGTTGCGTCCTGCGCGAAAGTGACGCCGCCTTCCGCTTTGATCTCCTCGAGGCCTAACGTGCCGTCGGTCGCTCCGCCCGAGAGGATGACGCCGATCGCTTTGTGCCCTTGTTCGGTTGCCAGCGAGCGCAGAAAGACGTCGATGGGACGAAACATTCCGCGCGCTTCGGTACGCGGCCAAAGCTGCAGGACGCCGTGGCGTAACTCCATGTTGGTGTTTCGCGGAATCACGTACACGTGGTTCGGCTCCACCGGCATGTTGTCATGGACTTCGAGCACTGGCATCGCCGTCGCCTTCGACAGGATGTCCCGCAGCATGCTGACATGCGTCGGATCGAGGTGCTGAACGAGCACGAATGCCATGCCAGTGTCGGGTGGCAGGGCGCGCATCATCTCGGAAAGCGGCTCCAGTCCTCCAGCGGATGCACCGATCCCAACTACTGGAAATGGAACGCTCGTCTCGCGCTCAGGTGGATCCTTCTGGCCGATGTCGGCCGGGGCCGCCGCACGACGTGGCTTTGACGCTGCGCGCAGGGGTCGGGCTCGTTTCTTCTTCCTCGCAGTCATACACTCGGCCTAACGACGGCAGGAGTGGCTGAATTTGCCATCAGGCGTCCCGGTTAACCTTTACCACGGACCGGATTAGCCTGCTTGGTCAAGCACTCGTTCGGGGCGATTTCTTCCATGCTGACATCCTCGGCGCCTCTCTGCATGGCAACCTCACCGAAAAAGTGCCCCCCCCCAACCGGCCGCTAGTCCAAAACTATCCATAACTCTCCCCGTGCTGCTTAGGTCGTTTCCACGAGTTGGCTTGGCCGCTGGGACTCCTACGACAGGAGCCAAAGCTATCAGCCGCGTTGTTTTTGTGTAACGTGCGCGGTGAGCTTGATCGCAACCAGCCCGGGCTCGACGCCTAACGATCATTCGCGGACGGCCATCAGCAAGCGCCGCACAGTCGCGGCAGACTCGTCGGCTGCCTGCGCCCGATCTGCGAACGTCTGATCCGGGCGCCGATCCATGTTCTGCGCCAAACGGCGCAATACGGCCGCTTTCTCTTCCAGAGCCCGCTGGGCGGCCTCGAGCGCGCCCTCTATCGCGCGAGTCTGTTCGACGAGCAGGCTGGGTATCTGAAACGCATGTCCGATGTGGCAGCGAAAGCGCACAGAGTCGCCTTCTTTGATTTCCCAGAGGGATCCGCCGCATGCCGGACATGAATAGGTGGAAGGCGTGCCTAACGCCTTCATTTTTTCGAAGTCGCCGTTACCCATCGCGAAGTCCGTTTCAAGCTGTGTGGTGTCCCTTGTTACTGCTACGTGTCCATCATCGATCGGTTCTCGCGACAGACGCGACAAGAGCTGGCCTATGTCACTCAGCGCAAGGCAGTAGTCCACGTCCGCAAACTCGAGCGCGCTGCGCGGCATCCCCGGATATAAGGCGTCTGCCGGATCCTGCACGACCGCCACGCCTCCGTGAGTGCGAATTGCCCACAGGCCAGCCGCGCCGTCATCGAGCGTTCCCGTGAGCACAACTCCAATGACGCGCCGGGTATGCGAAATTGCGGCCGACCGGAAAAGAGGATCGATCGCGGGTCGGTGCCGATTCTCGCGCGGACCCTTTGTTACAACCATTCGGTTACCGCTGAGCAAGAGGTGGCGGTCGGGAGGCGCGACATACACGCGGCTGCGCTCGAACTCTGCCCCATCCTCGGCGAACGCCACGCTCAACTCACCCGCGCGATCCAATATCGCTGAAAGGAGCCGCGGTGATTCCGGAGACATGTGCTGAACGATGAACATGGCAGCCGGCAAATCGCCCGGCAGCAGGGCCATTAAGCGGCCGAGTGTCTCCACACCGCCCGCCGAGGAGCCGACAACGATGATGTCTCGCGTGGCCATCGGATACCTCGCGTACCAGTATCGGCTGAGCTCATCTGCTGGCGCGGAGATGGGCTTTGTGTGGCAGCCAAAGGCTCTCGGCGTGCATATTCAACGCCAACTGCTGCAAGTGACTGCGCCTGGAGGTTCAGAATGATCCGGATTTGTGCACTCGGTTTTGGCTCGGCTTTGCTTCTGGCGTTACCGATCTCGGCGCAGCGCACACAGAAGCCGGTGTTACACGGGCGTCATTGGGTCGCCGTGACGGGAAAGCCGCTCGCGGCCACAGCGGGCGCGATGATCTTCCAGAAAGGCGGCAACCCTATCGACGCCGCCGCGGCGATGCTGGCGGCGACCTCAACCATGTGGGACGTACTGAGTTGGGGAGGTGAGACGCAGGCGCTCATCTACAACCCAAAGACCCAAAAGGTCATCGGGATCAACGCGTTAGGCGTCGCACCCACCGGGGCCACAGCTGAATTTTACAAATCGAAGGGACTGGACTATCCACCCGAATTCGGTCCTCTTGCCGCGGTGACTCCCGGCACGCCTGGCGGCCTACTCGTCATGCTGGCCGAATACGGGACGATGAGCCTGGCCGACGTGCTGGCGCCGGCCATTCAGATGGCTGACGGCTATCCAATCGAAAACGATGCCGCCGAATCCATCCACCGCGAGCGTGAGTGGATCAAGAAGTGGAAGTACGCCAGTAAGGTCTTCTTCACGCATCCCGGTGAAGCGCGTGAAGCGCCGGTGCCGGGCGAGATCTTCAAGCAGGCCGACCTCGCCGCCACGCTGCGCAAAATGGTCGAAGCCGAACGTGATGCGCTGAAGAAAGGAAAGAATCGCAAGGAAGCGATCATGGCGGCGTACGATCGCTTTTATAAAGGCGATATCGCGAAAGAGCTCGTTAGGGGAGCTCGCGAAGAAGGGGCGCTATTCACCGAAGCCGATCTCGCGAACTGGAAAGTACACATCGAAGAACCGGTGAGCACGACGTACAAAGGAATCCAGGTCTACAAGCTGACGCACTGGACGCAGAGTCCCATGTTGCTGCAGTCGCTCAATATCCTCGAGAACTTCGACCTCAAGGGGATGGGTTACAACAGCGCGAAGTACATGCACGCGTTGTATCAAACGATGAACCTCACGTTCGCCGATCGCGATTTTTATTACGGCGATCCGTACTTCCCGCCGGAAGAACCGATCAAAGGATTGTTGTCGAAGGATTATGCGAAGGCTCGTGCGGCGGCGATCGACTGGGAGATGAACGACCCTAACGTGAAGCCGGGCGATCCGTATCCGTTTCAGGGTGGGACGAACCCGTTTTTGGATCTGCTGAAGGACTGGCCGCCTAAAAAAGCGAAAGCCACGGCCACCACGTCGTCGGATATGACTGCCGTACGACAGGCCGGAGGTCGGAGCTCGGAGCTCGGAGAGTCCTGGCCGCTCCTTCGAGCTTCGAGCTCCGAGCTCCGAGCTAGGAGTTGGATGGAAGCCTTTTACGCCGGCACGACATCAATCCAAGCAGCCGACACATCAGGGTGGGTCATCTCAGTCACGCCAAGCGGCGGATGGATCCCGTCCGTTATCGCCGGGCGCACAGGGATCGGGATGAGCCAGCGAGCCCAGAGCTTCGTCACCGACCGCCAGGACAATCCGTTCAATGTGATCGAACCGGGAAAGCGTCCGCGCGTGACCCTAACGCCGACCCTCGCGATGAAGGACGGCAAGCCCTTCATGGCGTTTTCGGTGCAGGGCGGAGATTCGCAGGATCAAAATCTTTTGCAGTTCTTCCTCAACGTGGTGGAGTTCGGGATGAACGTGCAGGAGGCGGTGGAGGCGGCAAACCTCAACACGTTCCAGCTGCGCAACTCCTTCGACGATCATTCGTCACGGCCAGGAGAAATGCTCGTTAGGGACGACACACCGCCGTGGGTGCGGAGCGAGCTGCTGAAGAAGGGGTACAAGCTGCAGTATGCAGCGCGCACGTCGGGACCCATCACGGCGATCTGGTTCGACTGGAAGCACCGATCGTTCTGGGGCGCCGCGTCGAATCACGGTGACGACTATGGGATAGCCTGGTAAGATCAACAGCTGCACCGCGGACGAACGCGGAAGAGCAACAAACGCGGAGACTGCATGTTTTTTGACAGCGCATTCTCCGCGTTCGTGTTTGTACTGTCCGCGTTAGTTCATGGTGCAGTTCCTGTTGCTACTATCGCTCTGCCAGCGCGGGCTTCGATTCCGCCGTTGTTGGATCGATGATCGTCGCGATTTCCATCACGCGATTCGCCGGAAACCCGCCGCGGTCCGCGTGCTCGCGCACCCGCTCCTCGTTAGGCGCGATGTAGATGCACGTGATGCGGTCGCCGTTCACGTAGCTCTGCACCCACTGCACGTCGCCGCCCATCGTCAGCAGTACAGCATTGGAGTTGCGCGCGATGCGCTGCAGATCCGCGGGCGTCAGCTGCGACGCACCAGGAATCTCGCGGTCGATGATGTACTTCGGCATACCACTCTCCTCTCGAGTTAAGGCGCGTACTGACAGGTGACGCGCGGGTTCCAGTCGGCGTGCAGTCCGGACGGATTGTGCTCCCAGATCCAGGCGTGCAACACATACAGCTGAAATGTGTCGTTCCGCACGAACGGGACGCCAAACAAACTGGGCGGCGCGCTGCTCGTCCAGGCTGCATAAGGCACGGCGTATTCCACGCCCACCAAAGCCAGCGTGCCATTTGGCTTCGGCTCGTACATGAGCATCTCGGGACTGAGCGGCTCTACCTTGGCGTCAAACAGCGGCAACGAACCGTAATGGAAACCCTGACCTCCGGCGGCGGACACCGCGCACGGCGTCAGCTGGGCGTCATAGCCCGCCGCCCGCGCCACATCGACGTCGCGATACTTGACCGTGAGCTGTTTGAGCGCGCGGAGTGCATCGTCGATGTCCGCGAGTTTGGCGTTGCTTACCGATGCTGCATCGTGCGAGCCGTGCAGTGCCGCGGTTACCGGCACGTTGGTTTCCTTGCACCCTTCTACGGTAGCCAACACAACAACGACCGCCGCACAGCTGACAATCCAGCTGCGCCTGCTGCTCTGCCAACGCATATGCTCCTCCCCGCGTCGAGCGGTGATGCGACGCCGGAGCCGATCCACGTTTGTGCATCTGCCTTGATCCGGCGTCTTGTGCGGACCTAGAATGCGATGCAGGCTTCGCCTCCATATCGTCCCTTCATCGCCAAGTTTTCGCCAACAGGTATCTTGAAGCGGCTCAAGCTGTTAGGCGGCGCGCACATCGACGCCGGGGATAGCGCAAGAGGCGCAGTGACGGGGCGCGCCGTTCAACGTCGGCGCATCGCGTTGCTCGCACTGCTCTCAATCCGCGCGCGCGGCGCGTTTAGCCGCGACAAACTGATTGCGTATCTCTGGCCTGATGCGGACTCGGACCGCGGCCGGCACCTCCTATCCGATTCCGTCTACCGCATCAATCAGGAGCTTGGGAGCGATACGATCCTCGCGATCGGCGACGAGCTGAAACTCGACTGCGACGCCGTCGGGTGCGACGTCCTCGAGTTCGAGCAGGCAATCGACGGCCGCGACTTCAAACACGCGGTCGAGCTTTATGAGGGACCCTTTCTCGATGGATTCTTCCTGTCCGAATGCGTCGAGCTGGAGCGTTGGATCGAGCAGGAGCGCGAGCGGCTCGCGCGCATGCACCTCTCCGTGCTCGAAGCCCTTGGTGCGGCGTCAACCGCGCAGGGCGATCGGGAAGCGGCGGTCATGTGGTGGCGCCGCGCCGCGACGCAGGATCCTTACAACTCCAAGATTGCCCTGCGTCTGATGGAAGCGCTGGCCGCGGCGGGAAATCGTCCGGCAGCGCTGCAGCACGCGCAGTTGCACGCGACGCTCGTTAGGTCCGACTTTGGCACCGAGCCCGATCCCGCCCTGCAGCAGTATGCCGACCGTTTGAAGCGTGGCGATGCAGGGGAGGTCGCTGCACCGGCGACACCGCTGCCACCGGCGCCACCGCCACTCCCACCGTCGACGCCGGCACCAACGCCCGAGTCCGGAACGCCAGCTCCGCAAGCAACGCCGGCCGCCTCGCGCTCCCGATATACACTTGCGGGCCTCAGCCTGGCCGGACTGGCCGTCGTCGCGCTCGTCGCTCTACTCGTTAGGCGGGAGCCGGCGAGCGCCGGTACCGCCGCAGTGGTTACGACATCCAGTGATTCGGCCCGCGGTATCGCAGTGCTCCCTTTCCTGAACCTCAGCACGGATCCGGCGGACGCATTCTTCGCCGATGCCATCACGGACGAGGTCACCACGGCGCTGGATCGCGTGAAAGGACTCAACGTCGCCGCGCGCACCTCCGCATTCGCCTTCAAAGACATGACGTCAGACATCCGCGAAGTCGCCGGACGGTTGCGGGTGGCGTCGGTCGTCGAAGGCAGCGTACGCAAGGACGGGCGGCGGATGCGTATCGTCGTGCGCCTCATCGACGCGGGGACCGGTTACCGACTCTGGTCCGCGGACTATGAACGCGAAGTGAGCGACGCGTTTGCCGTTCACGCGGAGATTGCGCGTTCGATCGCCACCGCATTGCAACAGCAGATCGCACCGGTACCTAACGAGGCCAGCTCCAGCGAGTTGAGCCGCGACTCCGAGGCGTACGAGCTGTTTCTCAAGGGACGCTTCGCGTGGCACCGGCGCACCGAGCAGTCGTTGCGCGAGGCGCGGCAGCACTTCGAGGCAGCTGTTGCGCGAGTTCCGTCCTACGCCCGCGCCTGGGCCGGACTCGCTGATGCATACGCCGTCTCCGCGTTCTACGATTATGTCGCTCCGCGCGACGGCTATCCCAAGGCCGAGGAGGCAGCGCGGCGTGCGCTCGCGCTGGACAGCACGCTCGCGGGACCTCATGCGACCCTGGGCTATGTGAATCTGTATTACCATTGGAATTGGCCCATCGCGGAGGAGGCATTCCTGCGCGCGATCCGCCTGGCGCCGGAGTATTCGACGGCGCACCAATGGTACGGGAACTTTCTGACGGCGATGGGGCGGTTCCCCGAAGCGAAGGCCGCGTTCGCGCGTGCAACTGAAGCGGAACCGCTCTCGCTCATTGCGTCGGCCGCATCGGGTTGGTCGCGCTACTACGCGCGCTCGTACGATGAAGCGGAGCAACACTTCGCGCACACGCTGGACCTCGAGCCTAACTACGAGCTCGCCCATCTGTGGCGCGGCCAGACGCTCGACATACGAGGACGGAGCCAGGAAGCCATCGCGTCACTCGGCCGCGCAGTGGAGCTGTCGAAGCGAAGCTCGCTGACGCTCGCCGCACTGGCGCACGCGCTGGCCCGTGCGGGCCGGGAAGACAGCGCCCGCGGGCTCGTGAAGGAGATCGAAGCGCGGGCGCCGGAGCGCTACGTCCCGCCGTACGAGATCGCCAAGGTTTACGTGGCGTTAGGCGACACGGCGGCGGCATGGAATTGGTTCGACCGCGCGTTTCGCGAACGCGCGCATGCCATGGTCTTGCTGAAAGTCGATCCGCAATTGGCCGGGCTCGCGCGACACCAGCGTTATGCAGCGTTACTTCAACGCGTGGGCTTGAAGTAGGCTCGTGCCGGGCACCGAGATCAGCCGCGACGTCGAGCGCGTGCGGCGCCTGGCGCAGCTCCTGGATT
>DATFBW010000324.1:0-6431 GCA_035253645.1 Gemmatimonadaceae bacterium
CCGCGACGAGCCACGTGTCGTCGCTCGTGCGCAAATCGCGTAACCGCAGCGCTGTTTTGGTGCCGGCGCGCGTTGCGTACGCCATCCAGCGGCCGTCCGGTGACACGGCCGGCCGGAGTCCACCGCCCACTGCCGCTGTCACGTTCCGCTCCACGCCCAGTTGGCGGTCGAACATCACCACCTGATACTGACCGATCGTCTCGCCGCCGTATCCACCCGCGTGAGAACCGAAGTAAACGAAGCGGCCGTCGGGTGAAAATGTCGCCCCGGTGTTCGTCGTCATCCGGCCCGTCCGAGCCGGAAAGAGCTCGGCGCCGGCGCCGCCGTCGCGGTGGTAGATCCAGAGCGGCACGTTCGTGAGATAGTTCTCGTTCGTCGGATAGGGTCCAAATCTGCGCGCAACGAGATACTGGCCATCCGGCGTCCACTCCGGCGACGAGAGCGCGTTGTCGACCTCCTTCGTTAGGCGCCGCAGGCCGGTGCCGTCGGCGTTCACGATCCACAGGTTGTCACTGCCATCGCGGTCGGAGATGAAGGCCACCGTTCGGCCATCGGGGGCCCAGCGTGGCATGCAGTCCCACTGCATGCCGCTCGTTAGGCGAGTCGCCTTGCCGCCGGCTATCGGAATTGTGTACAGATCGCCAAGCAGGTCGAAGACGATGCGCTGGCCATCCGGCGAGACGTCCAGCGATATCCAGGTCCCCTCGTCGGTCGTGAAAGACAGCGTACGGACCGGTTTGATGGGGAGCGCAAGCGCGGTGTCGGCGGGGACGGATTGCGCCTGGAGGTTCGCCGCCGCCAGGCCGGCGGCGAGGGCGAGGGCACGACTGAAGGGAGGCATCAATGTCACGATTGGGGAGGCGAATGTGTCTACAGTCGCCGCCACGCGCCAGCCGGCGGCGCTGGCCGGAACTTCTGCCTGCGTCGCTTCCGTGGCGCCGAGCAATCTTCACGGTTGCAATAACCACCCTGGACGCTGTGGGTCGCGTTTGCGAAGCTGCACACGATATGATGTCGTTTCGCGGGTGTACGCGGGGGTGGACCTGGTGAGCATCATCGTGGATCCTGGCCGACATCCCCGGCTCTTGCCTAACGAGCGGCCTGAGCCAATATTAGGTTCCGCATAGTCGAGGAGCTGCGTGGCTGCGCGCCCCATCTCGTTGCGTTGGCTTGTCCCGGCGATAAGCGCGGTCTTCCTGGCCGCCGTCGTCACCGTCTTCGGTACTATCGCCTATCGATCCGTCCGCAGCTCGACACTCGCGGGCGCCGCTGAGCGGCTCACGACGGTCGTTCAGGTTTTTGCGCAACCGCCCGCCGCGCCGCAGCCCTGGATCCGTGAGTTGCAGGCGGTCGCGCTGCGACCCGAAGTTCTGGAGATCATTCGCAGCAACGGGCAGCGCGTCAGCGACTCGGCACGTGCCCAGATCGCCAGCCTAACGCCCGACACCGGCCAAACGCTCGCCACTGACATTCGGAGCGCGAACGGTACGGTGCTCTTCGCCATCGCGCGCGCGGACACGACAGCAAGCGGCTCACCAACGCGCGCGATCGCACGGCCTCAGGGGGATAGCGCGGACCTCGATCCCAGGCTGCTGGCTTGGCCAACCCGCCTAACGCAGAGCTATCCCGATACGGTGGTTCTGAGCCAGCTTTATATGAGCGGCGCGGACGTTGTGATCGAGCGGGGCGTGCCAATTCACGACGACGGGCGGCTTGTCGGCCATGTCATCCAGGTGCGCAAGCTGGCGCCGAATCCCGATACACGAAGGCGCCTGTCCACGCTGATCGGCAAGGACGCGGCGATTGTCGTCGGCAATCGCGACGGCTCGGTATGGAGTGACCTGGAGAAAGCTGTCTCGCACCCACCTGCGTCCAACGAGCCGCAAACCTATGAACGCGACGGTCGCCGATGGATCTCGGCCACCGGTCCGTCGCCTAACGGCCCCTGGACGATCGGGATCGAGTTTCCGGAGGACATCGTCCTCGCTCCAGTCGAAGCCCTGCGCCGGCGGCTCTTCCTGATCGGGACCATCATCGTCGTGCTGGCCGTCCTGCTCGCGGAGCGTCTGAGCCGCCGCCTAACGGTGCCTCTGCAGGGCCTAACGAGTGCCGCCGAGGAGCTCGCCGCGGGGAATCGCACACCAGTCGTGGCGACTCTGAGGACCGACGAGATCGGGCGCCTGTCGCGTGCGTTCGACGCGATGGCCCACAGCATCCGCACTTCACAAGACACGCTCGAGTATCAGATCGGCGAACGGACGCAGGAGCTCGAAGCCGCGCTCGCGCGTCTCAAAGCGGCGCAGGACGAGCTCGTGCGGCAGGAACGCCTGGCGACGCTCGGTCACCTGTCGGGGAGCATCGCGCACGAGCTCAGGAACCCGCTCGGAGTGATGATGAATGCGGTGTTCTACCTCGAGAGCGTCCTCGGCGACGCGCCACCACGTGTACGCGAACATCTAACGAAACTCCGCAACCAGGTGGGTCTTTCGGCTTCAATCATTACGGGCTTGCTGGACTTCACACGAACCGGCCAACCACAATTGAGCACGGTAACCGTGCAGCAACTGCTCGACGAACACCTTGCCCGAGTCACTGTCCCGGCGTCGATTTCCGTCAACCGCGACATCTCACCTAACGTGCCACCGGTGCGGGTCGACGCTGTGCAGGTCGGTCAGATCCTGGTGAACCTGTTCACAAACGCGCTCCAGGCGATGGAAGGAGGGCCCGGTGTACTGACCGTGCGGGCTCGCAGGCACGGAGACAACGTCCGCATCGAAGTGAGTGACACCGGTCCCGGTATCCCCACCGAAGAGCGGGACAGAATCTTCGAACCACTTTATACAACAAAGGCGCGCGGCATCGGACTTGGCCTTTCTATCTCCCGATCCCTTGCGCGAGTGAACGATGGTGAGTTGACTGTTGTCGCCCAATCCGACAGCGGTGCTACGTTGGCCCTCGACCTCCCAGCGGCGGTAGGACAACCAGCGCAAGTCGCCTCGTGAAAGGTCCTGCCCCCTCCCGCGCGCGCGGTACTGTTCTCGTTGTCGACGACGATCGAGATATCGTCGAGACCCTGTGCGACATCTTGGAGCTACGCGGCTGGACCACGCTCCGCGCGTACGACGGGCAGGAGGCCGTGACGGTTGCGCGCGAGGAGACGCCCGATTGGATCGTCATGGACGTCCGCATGCCGCGCCTAACGGGCGTCGAGGCGGTACAAGCCATCCGGAAAGTCAAGCCTAACGTGCGCGTCGTTTTGATGACGGCCTTCGCCAACAGCGATCTGACGTCGCGCGCCGAGCGGGCCGGCGTTACGCGGGTGTTGTACAAGCCGTTCGAGCCGGCCACCCTCTTCTCGGTCATTGAGGAAGCGGCGTAGGCCGTAGTACGGAATAACACAAAAGCTTCGGGTACTGAGTTTCGGGTGCCGAGTCGCGAGGCCGACAGGCTCACCTGCGCGGAATTATCACCCGTATGGAAAGGATCAAAAGCTGCGCCGCGGACCAAACAGATTGGTAAAGCAACAACGCGCGGAGAAGGACTAACCAAAAAAAAAGACATCAAAAAATCTGCGCGTTGTCGTGGTTTCAAATCAGCGTCGATCCGCGGCGGCGCTGTTTGACTGTAGGATATGAGAGTGCGGCCTACTTCAGCGCATCCGCAATCGTCGCGATCTCATCGGCCTCGCGCCACGCTTCTTCGAGCTCCTCCAGCTCGCCCTCGAGCGCGCGCCGCTCGGATTCCTCGTGCGCGGCCATCTCCAACGCCAGACGGTCCACCAGCGGCACGTCCAGCAGCGCCGCGCTCGGCTCGCTCCCGATGCCTCCGTGTCCCCAGAAAGTCCTTCCCGTTAGGCGGAAAGCGAGCCGCTCTACGTCCGACATGGCCACTTCGAGCGCATCGACGCGGCGCGGTGCACCCGCATCCGTGTCTGAGCCGCGTCCCCAATGCGACCGCAGAGCGATCGCCAGCACGCGATTGAAATAGCTCCCCGGAAATGCGCTCTCATCCACTTTGCGCACGGCGCTTTCAATGAGGTCGTGGGAGAAGCCGCCACCACGCTCCGTCCCGTTTATCACAGCGAGCACGCGCGCAGCCGTACGCACACCGTCGTCGCCATGAATCTCGAGGACGCCATGATCGTGCGGGATGCTGAGTGCCCACGGCCGCCCCGGCTCGGGCCGCACCAGCGTCGCACGGACGAGGTGCCGATAGCGCACCACGGCGATGGGAGTGTCGTTGCCAGCTTCGACACTGGCAGGTAACGGCAAGTGGACGAGATCGAGCACACGGTTGCCGTAAACGGCGAGCACCGTCTGCGCGAGGGCGGCGCGCGGGTCACGCTGCCGCGCTCGCGAGCTTGCCATGAACGCGTATACCGCGCGGACAAGCGTCGTCGCCACGCTCTCGAGAGTCATCCTGCCAAGCGAACGGCGGCGAGAGAGGATCCGCCCATAACGCCAAGCCGCCACTTCTGGCCTGAGAGCAGGGCCCACGCGAATCAACTCCAGCTCGCCCCGAAGCCAGGCGAGTCCGATGTTGCCTGACGAGTATCGCAGGGACGTCGCGCGGAAACGACGCTCGCACTCTTCCACTGCCTCCCAGCGCTCCTCGATGGGTGCCAGGTTCCACCCTCCACAATGCCGGCAGATCGCCCAGAGGCACCCCTTCTTCGGATCGAACGCTACACGACGGGATACGGCGAACGTCTCCAGCACGTCATTCGCGCCGAGTGCGGCGTAGCAGAAGGTGCAGGTAGAGTACATGAGTGGACGGTGACTACTTCACGGTAGCAACGGCGCCGCGCGCGTGCCAGAGCGCGCATTGCCAAGTGTTTGTCAAACGACCAACTGTTTTTCACGCACTGCTGTCCCAGTGGGAGCAACGGCCCTCTCCCTCCACTGGCCATCACATATGCTCGCCAACATTGCGCACGACCTGCGGTTCGCGATCCGCTCTCTCAGTCGCCGGACGGGCTTCACGCTTATCGCCGTCCTGACCCTCGCGCTTGGGATCGGAGCGAACACCGCTGTCTTTAGCGTGGTCAACTCGGTTGTGCTCGACCGGCTGCCGTTTCGCGAGCCAGAACGTCTCGTAACGTTAGGCAGTACGTTCATCTCGAACGCCGAAATGCTCTACTTGCAGGAGCATGCGAGGCAATTCGCGGACGTTGCGGCGTATAGTCCTGGTTGGGGGATGGCGCTTACATCCGATGGTGAGCCCGTTCAGCTCACGGCTGCAAAAGCGTCGGTCAACCTGTTTGCGCTGCTCGGCGTCACTCCCGTAGTAGGTCGCGCCTTTTCCGCGGATGAGTCCATCCCGGGACGCGATCGTGTCGTTTTGCTCGATCACGGACTCTGGCAGGACCGCTTTGGTGGAGATTCGAGCGTCGTCGGGCGCGCTATCGTACTGGACGGGAATCCGCACACGGTGATCGGCGTCCTGCCGCCTGATTTTCAACTGTACAGTGAATCGCCGTTGATGCTGGTGCTGCCGATCGTCATCGATCCCGCCGCCTGGTTCCACAAAGGACAAAATGCGTTAGGCATCGCTCGTCTTGCTCCCGGAGCGACACCGGCAACGGCGCTCACGGAGTTGCGCGGACATTTGCCTGCTATCCGCCAGGAATTCGGCTACGCGGCCGATTACGGCAGCACAATGAGCGTTCAGAGCCTGCACGATTTTCTGGTGGGTCCGGTGCGCAAGATGCTTTTGATCCTGTTAGGCGCAGTTGGGTTCATCGTGCTCATCGCGGCAGCGAACGTGGGGAACTTGCTGCTTGTCCGCGCGACGGAGCGGCACCGCGATGTGGGCGTGCGCGTAGCGCTGGGCGCGAGCCGCGCGCGCGTACTGCGCGGGATCGCGGCGGAATCTCTCATTATCGCGTTGGGCGGGACTTTGCTCGGATTGCTGATGGCCGTAACGGGCGTAGGGCTCTTGCGCGGCATTCTACCGGCGGACACTCCGCGACTTGCCGTGATCGATATCGATGGCCGCGTCCTGGCGCTGTGTGCGGTGGTTGGGGCAGTCGTTGGGCTAATCAGTCTCGTGCCGGCACTCGTATCGACGCGCGCGAATCCGGCGGATGCGTTACGCGTCACACGAGGTGAGCTCAGCGGGCGGCTCGGGGCAAAATGGCGCGGCGCGCTCGTGAGTGCGGAGGTGGCGCTCGCGCTCGTACTCGTTGCCGGCGCGGGGCTGATGGTCAAGACGCTGTGGCGCCTATCGAGCGTCGACCCCGGATTCCAAACGGAGCGAGTGCTGACCTTTAGGCTGCAACCGACGGCGCGCACCGTGTCAGGCGATTCGTATCAGTACTTCACGCGCGTTCTCGAGGAAGTTGCTGCGCTACCTGGCGTGCAGAGCGTCGGCGGAATTCATCATTTGCCGATGAGCGGCTACAACTGGTGGGCGAACATCGATGTCGAAGG
>DATFBW010000325.1:0-3520 GCA_035253645.1 Gemmatimonadaceae bacterium
CGATCCGCGCGCTCGGGGAGTTGGCCGCGTGCATTGTCCAGCCGCTCGCGCACATTGAGCAGCGTGGTCTGCATGTCCGTGCCCCAGGCAAAGCGCATCGTCGTCGTCGCCTCGCCGTTGCGCGAGACGGTGCGCAGCTCCACCAGGCCAGGCGTGGCCGCGACGGCTTCCTCGACGGGCTCCGCGACGAAGCGCGAGACTTCGCTCGCGGCAGCTCCTTCGTAGAGCGTGCGGATTGTGAGGACTGGGAGCGCGACGTCAGGGAGGAGCGAAACCGGCAGCCGGCCTAACGAAACAGAGCCAAGCAGGATGATTGCGAGCGTTGCGGCTGTCGTGGTGACGGGACGGCGGACCGCCGCACGGGTGATTGACACAGGAATGAGGAGCGGAGAGCGAGGAGCGCGCTAAGAGCTAACGCGTAAGAGCTAACGACCAGTCGGCCGTCTTCCGCGACCCGCCGGCACTGTAAGCGCCGTATCCCCCTGAATCACGCGCACGGGAGCGTCGTGCGTAAGCGTTAGGTGTCCCGACACGATGACCTGATCACCCGGCTCCACCGGAATCACACCGCTGGCCGAATCCGGGAGCACTTCCGTTTCCACGCCATTGCTGCGCCCGGGGTTGATATACACCCATTGCGCGCGCCCATCCTTCACGACGAAGACGAGGGGCCGACCATCGCGCTCGATCACGGCGGCGCTGGGAACGAGCCGGCGGTTCGTTAGGCGCTGCGCCTCCAGCTGGACGTCGGCGTACATCCCGGGCCGGAGCGCAAGTCCGCCGACCACACGGACATAAACGCGCCCGGCCCGCGTACTCGAATCGACCATGGGGAGCACGGCGCTCACGCGGCCGCGGACGATCTGGTTAGGCGCCGCGGCGCTCGTGACGACGGCCACGCCACCTTCGCGGATGAGCGGGATGTCGTGCTCCAGCACATTCGCCTCGATCCGCAGCTCCGCCAGCGATACCACTGTCGTGATGGCCTCTCCGGCTTGCACACGTTCGCCAGGCGATACGTCCAGACGATCGACCATCCCGGCGAATGGCGCCGTGACAATGGACCGCTCGCGATCGAGTTTTGCCTTCTCGAGACGCACCTGTGCGGTGCCCAGCCCTGACCGCGTTAGGGCGATCCGCCGTTGCTCGGCAGTGGGTCCCTTACCCGTAACGATGGAATCGGGCACCACGGCATCGGCAAACCGCACCTCGGCCTCGGCGACGGCCGCCTCGGCTTCCTGCACCGCGAGGTCGAATGGCCGTGGATCGAGCCTAACGAGAAGTTGCCCCTTGGTGACGCGAGAGCCTGGCCGGATATGGACCGACAGGACAGTCCCCGCGACTTCGGTTCGCAACTGCGACTCGGCGTCGGAACGCACCTGACCAGTGGTGCTGACGCTTAGAATGAGGTCGCCGTTCCGGGCTTCGCTGACAGCGACGGGGAGCGAGAGCGTACTCTTCGGCGCGCCCTCCTCGGCAACAGAGCTATCGCCGGCGGTAGAGTCGGCGGCATTCGCATCGCCTTTGGTACATGCGGCGAGCGCCAGACTACCGCTCGCGATCAAGGCGGCCAAAGTGCGTCGTAACACAGTGATAGTAGGCATCGAACTCCACTTTAGTCCGTCGCGAGCCGCGCAAGGTTGCCGCAATGCGTCCGCTCAGTGTCACGCCTGCCGGGATCGGCTCGCTGGCGTCGGGCTCGGGCCGTACAATAGGGTGTTAAGCGCGGCGGTGCCATGGGATGTCACGCGACGCCGGGGCTAAGAACCGTCAGGCAGGTTGCGACGATAGCGTGCGCAAGCGCTCTCCTGGGGACTGCGGTCCCCGGACAGCCTCGGCACGCCGCTACGCCGCTGCTAGAGCTGACGCGATTCGACGCACGCTCTGCCACAGGCCTAACGAGAATCACCGCCGTCCACGAGCTGCGTGACGGACGCGTTATTGTGCTCGACTACGCCGAGAGCACCGTGCTGCTGCTCGATGGGCAGTTGAATCTCATCGGTCAACTTGGACGCAAAGGCAGGGGACCGGGCGAATACACGGTTCCTGGCGGCTTGCTCCGATTGCCGGGTGACAGCGTGGCGATCGTCGATTACGCGAACGCGCGCTGGCTGATCGTGACGCCCGATGGGCGAACAGCCGGCGTTAGGGAAACCCGGTTGGGAACTGGTTGCGGTGTCAAGACATCAATCAGAGCCGCAAATGCTGAGAAGACCGATGCGGTGGGTGCGTTGTATCGTGAAGCGGCGCCGGTTCGAATACGTGAAAATGGGAGCACGGAATTGGTCGATTCGGCAGCCATTGAGCGGTGGCGCGGATGTCACGTCGACACCGTCGCTTTCGTACCAAATCGTTATGCGGGCGGCGGGCAGCTGGTTGGTACCTTTGTCATCGGACGACAGGAGCTTGGTGTCACGCCCTTTCCAACCTCAACGCAGTGGGCGGTCGCGGCGGACGGGCGAGTTGCAATCGTTAGGCCCGACCCTTACCGCGTGGATTTCATCGATCCATCCGGGCAGCGCCGAGATGGCGCTACCTTGCCATATGAGCGGATCCCTGTCACCGATGCGATCAAAGCGCGCTGGCGGGAAGAACAGCGGCAGCCGGTGCCGGTGATGACGGTGCTGCGCACCGGTGGTGGATCAGTAACGATGCAGCGCCCGCGGTATGAGGAGCCACGCCGTTGGCCTAAGCACTTACCGCCGTTTCACGCGAAGCCACCCTACCTCGCACCGGACGGGAGGGTGTGGGTACAGCGCGCTCTGCGACCTGATGAGAGGCCTTTATATGATGTGATCGCCGAAGGTGGACGGTTCGTTGAGAAAGTGCGGCTGCGCCGGCGGTGTCACATCACCGCGTTCGGTGCCACGAGTGTTTATGTAGTCTGTCGCGAAGACGATGACCTGGAATTCCTGGAACGACACCCATGGCATCGGTAAAGTCATGAGCATCCTGCGACGCTGCGTCAGTGTGTTTCGACTCGTTAGGCCACTCATACTAGCGCCTGCCGTCGTGTCAGAGATGGCGACTGCAGCTGCGCAGCCGGTTCATGTCTTGGAGCCGGTTCGAAGGATCGGTGTGTTGGAGGGGCCCGAACCGCAAATGTTCGGGCGCATTATCGACGTTGCGGCAGACGTGCAAGGAAATCTGTTTGTACTGGAAGCGTCGACACCCGAAATACGTTGGTTCGATTCCACTGGAGCTTTTCGAGGCACGGGTGGGAGGAAAGGCCGCGGACCAGGCGAGCTGCTGCAGCCAGTGTCACTCCTGGTTGCGGCAAACGGCCGCGTGTTCGTTCTTGACGCCAGAAACCGACGGATCAGCGAATACGTGCTTGCGAGCAGTAGACTTGCCCACGTGCGAGACGTTAGGCTTCCGCACAGGGCGACCGGTTTCTGTGTCCTAGGTCAACGTATCTTCATCGTCGGTGCGCCAGAGGAAAAGCATCTCATTCAGGAAATTGGCCCAGCCGGCAACATTGTTCGGTCATTCGGCTTACGAGAGCAGCCGTCACGCGAGT
>DATFBW010000326.1:0-14768 GCA_035253645.1 Gemmatimonadaceae bacterium
TCGCACCCCGTTTAAGCGCACACCGGCGCGAGGCGCCACGATCACCTACAACTCCCGATAGGTATCCGTCGTTAGGTATCGCAGTCCCGAATCAACCGCGATCGTTACAACCGTCGCCTCCGGCCCCAAACGCTCGGCGACGCGCATTGCCGCGACGACATTGGCACCCGTAGACGTCCCCGCGAACATGCCTTCGTCGCGCGCAAGGCGGCGAGCCATTGCCATGGCTTCGGCGGTCGATACTTCCTGGATCTCGTTGACGAGATCGGGTTGCCACAATGGTGGGATGAAGCCAATTCCAATCCCTTCGATCTTGTGCGAGCCCGACGGTTTGCCTGACAATACAGCGCTTTCGGCCGGCTCGACGGCGACGATGTGAATGCGCGGGTCGTGCCCCCAGAGCGCCTGTGTCACGCCGTGAATCGAATGTGCCGTGCTCACGGCGTGCACAAAGGCTGTGACCTCGCCCCCAGCTTGCTCCCAGATCTCCTCTCCCAGAGAGAGGTAGCCGCGGCTAGCGTCGGAGTTTCGCAACTGATTGCAGTACCAGTGGTGCGGCCGCGTGCTGATTTCATCTGCAGTGCGGATCATCTCCTTGATGAGGGCCTCGGTGATCCGCTTGCCGTCGCTCTTTATGTCCGTGATCCGCGCGCCGAACGCTTGCATCGTGCGCCGCTTCTCGTCGCTAAAAGCGTCGGAATACACGATCTCGATGTTGTAGCCTTTCGCGGCACACACAAACGCGAGCGAGATCCCCGTGGTACCGGCCGTGTATTCGACAACCGTGCCTCCCGGCGTTAGGCGGCCGTCGGCTTCCGCTGCCTCGATCGCCGCCCGTGCCATGCGATCCTTCATGCTCCCCGTAGGGTTGCCCCACTCGAGCTTCACGAGAATGCGTGCGGCGTCAGGAGGTACAACGCGCCGCAGCTCGGCGAGCGGCGTGTTGCCGATGCCCGCCAGCATGCCAGGGCCAGGCTGTCTCATGTCTTTCCGCGGAAGGCGAGCAGGTACAGCGGGATGCCTAACGCGACGATCGCGCTGCCCAGCGCCGCCTGCACCGGGTTCCTGGCCGCGAGCATGAGGAGTACGAGACCGACAAGGACGAGGAAGATGACCGGGGTAACCGGGTAGCCGGGCGTGCGGTACGTCCCCTGAGCCGGCTGGGAGCGGCGGATCACAAAGAGTGCGGTCACGGTCAGCGCGAGAAAGAACACGGTCACGAAAATGAAGTAGGCGAGGATCTGCTCGAACGTTCCCAACAGAACGAGGATCGACGCCAACACGGCCTGGATCATGATCGCGCGCGCGGGCGTGCGGAAGCGCGTATGCAACCCGCCGACAGGACGGAAGAACACGCCGTCGCGTGCCATGGCGTAATACACGCGCGGCAACGCCATGAGCAGGGCCATGAGACTGCCGGCTACCGCGACAATCACGATGATGGCGAAGATGTTCCCGCCCGCGCTTCCGAACAGCGCTTCCCCTGCCTGTGCCGCAAACGTCTCGGCCGACGTCATGCGCTCGAGCGGAACCAGGTAGAGAAATACGAGGCTCGTTAGGATATACACCACGGTGACGGTTGCAACGCCGAGCGCGAGCGCACGCGGCAGCGTGCGCGACGGGTCACGTGCCTCGCCTGCCAGCTTGGCGATTTCCCACCACCCGCCAAAGGCGAAGAACGCGCCCACGAACGCCGGGGCCAGAGCACCGGGCAGCGGATCGGCGCCCGGCCGCTGGGCGACGAACGGGGCGAGGTTGGCCCAGTCTCCCGCGCCTGAAACAAGGGCGAGCACGATAATCAACGCGAGCGCCCCCAGCTTGACCGCCGTGAGCAGCTGCAGCAGACGCGCGCCGAGCCTAACGCCAAGGATGTTGATGGTCGCGAGTATGAAGATCGCGGCGATCGCTATGAGCTTGAGCGAAACGCCGGACAGGCCGAAGAGATACCCGACATAGGTGGCCAGCCCCATCGCGAGCACGGCAGTGATGCCGGGATCCATGACAAGCAGGCACTTCCAACCGTAGAGAAACGCGACCGCTGGCCCGTACGCGCGACGCAAATACACATAGCCGCCCCCGGCCTCGGGGAAACGCGCGGCGAGCTCGCCGTAACACAGCGCTCCGCTCAGGGCCATGCCGCCCATGATCAACCAGACGATGAGCAGCCAGAACGGTGAGCCTAACGAGCGCGCCATCCCCGCCGGTGTAAGGAAGATTCCAACGGCGATGACTTCTCCAACGACGAGCGCGGTGACAGCAGCCAGCCCGAGCTGGCGGGTCAACGTCAAACGTTCAGGCCCACGATGAGCGTGGTGGTGTAGCCCGCGGTGGCCTTGGCCGGCGTGACGAGGAGTTGTGCGCCGCCCTGGTTGTAGATGCCGTCGCGCTCATTGCGCACGCGCCCGGCGTCCCCCTTCGAAGAATACGCCGCTTCACTCGTATACAACGCCGTGAGAAACGCCTCGTCGAAGAAAAGCTGCGAGGTGAACTCGTATGCCGAGCTGGGCGCCAGGCTTTGCCGGATCTTGAAATGGATGTGAGACGCACGACCGGGATACCAGCCGGGCACGATCGTGGTGAACCGCGCCACGCCACTCGCGTCCGTAACCTGGTAGCCGCGCAGGAAGTTCTGGCCGACCGTATTGAAACTGCGATCGCGCGCGTCGGAATAGACGCCTAACGCGTCGCACTGCCAGACGTCGACGATCGCGCCGGCGAGTGGTGTGCACGCACCAGACTGAATGCGCTGCACGTTGATCGCGAGAGCGAGCGGAGCACCTGTCTTGGCTGCGCCGGTATTTGTGTCGCTGCGGATGTCTCCGCGATTCAGTTTCTCGTCGACGAAGTACGGACCTTCGGTCAATTGTGGCTTGGCGACACAAGCCGCTGCAGACGAAGACGCGGGACCCGATGATGAGCTCGGAGTATCGGTCGTCGCTGGCGCGCCGCCTGACGACACGCATCCCGCTAGCAAACTCCCTGCTCCGGCACCGCCAAAGATGACGAGCGCTTCGCGGCGTGTCAGGATGCGACCGATGGGCGCATCGTCGTTGTCCTGGTCGTTCAACATGATTCGCTCCGAGGCATGAGTGCGAGCGTTGGATGGAAGCGCACGACCTCTGCCCTCGAGTGCGTTAACCGGCGACTCCGAGTTTATCGAGGACGTGCTGTGGACAACCCTTCCACTCTGCGACGAACACGTTCCCCTGATAGCCGAGATCGGTTACTCCCATCTTGGACGACCAAAAGCCCGACGCTGTTAAGTCGCGGAAAGAATTGAAAAAAGCCACGCCATGCGAATGCTCGGGTTTGGCACGCTTCGGCCACGCGATATCGTCGAGGATCTGCTTCTGCTGAGTACTCGTTAGGCGCCTGAAGTCGCGGCTGAATCGCTTGCGCGACTCACGGTCGAGCCACGCGAGCCCTCCACGCATCGCGATGCGTCGCTGGTCGGTGCCATCGGTCATGAGAAAGTCCATGAACTGCGGCACGCCGGCATCGCTCGCGCTCCCGGACCTCGCGTCACGCGGGATGATGAGATCACCGAGGATCGTGACGGTCGCGTATTCCTGAGCTGTGAAGAACTTTGGTTTGTACTGGGTTGCCTGGGTCTCCTCCCGGATCGAACGTACCGCGTTGGCGACTTCCGCGGGCGTAAAGGTGATGGCCCCCGCCATGGAGGCGAGCGCAAGCCTGCCTAACGCTTCACGCCGCGTGACGGGTTGCTTTGACCCTTGACCTTTGACCTTTGACCTCTGGTTGCCGGTCATAGCTCCCTCCTACCGCGCAGATCCGCAATGTGCGCGCAGGTGCGCATCGCAAGAGCCATGATGGTCCACGTCGGATTCTTATCGGCTTGACTCACAAACGGCGCTCCATCCGTGACAAAAAGGTTCTTCACATCGTGCGCCTGGCACCACTCGTTGAGCACGTTCGTCTTTGGATCCTTTCCCATGCGCGCTCCACCTAACTCGTGGATGATGACGCCGCCCGCTGCGATGCCATAACCCTGCTCCTTCGTCGGCATCGGTGAACGCGGCGTCCCTCCCATCTCGGCCAGCAGCGTGCGGAAGGTCTCCTGCATGTGCTTCACCTGATTGAGCTCGTGGTCCGTCCACTTCCAATGGAAGCGGAGCACCGGGATGCCGTATCTATCGACAACGTTCGGGTCGATCTCACAGTAGGTGCCGTCGTTAGGAATCATCTCGCCACGACCCGAAAATCCGACGGTCGCGCCGTAATACTTGCGGTACTGTTGTTTGAGCTCCGCGCCGTAGCCGCCTCCTTCCGGGTAATTGTGAATTCCACCCATGAAGCCATAGGACGGGACGCCGCCGCCACCCCAAATCTCGATGTGGTAGCCGCGCGGAAAATCGAGCTTGGTGTTGTCGAGCCACCAGGGCATGTACAGGTGTGCGCCGCCAACGCCGTCGTCGTTGTGCGCAGGGCGATCCATGAGCTTCGGGATGAAGGCGCCGACGTCGGTGCCGGTCGTGTCGGTGATGTATTTCCCCGTCGCGCCGCTGGAGTTGGCCAGGCCCTGCGGGAACTGGGACGACTTCGAGTTGAGCAGGAGGCGTGCAGTTTCACAGGCACTCGCCGCCAGCACGACGACGCGCGCGCGCACGTGCTCGTCTGTCCCCGTGCGTTTGTTGATGAACGACACGCCGTTCACCAGGCCGTCGGAACCTAGAGTCACCTCCCGCGCCATCGCCTCCGTCAGCAGCGTTAGGCGGCCTGTTGCCAGAGCCGGCGCGATCAAAACTCCGACGGACGAAAAGTTCGAGTTCGTCATGCAACCGCGGTTGCACTGGCCGCAGTAGTGGCACGGCGCGCGGTTGCCTAACGGTTTCGTGATGATCGACAAACGGGACGGAATGCACGTGACCTTGTGCTTGTCCGCTGCCTGCTTCACGACGAGTTCCCAGCAGCGCGGTTTGGGGGGCGGCATGAAGATCCCATCCGGATGGTTCGGCAGCCCCTCATTGGATCCGAAAATGCCGACCGTGCGATCGAGCTCGTCGTAGTAGGGCTTTATGTCGTCGTAGGTGATCGGCCAATCGTCGCCCAGCCCGTCGATGCTTTTCCGCCGAAAGTCGTCCGGGCCGAAGCGCAGCGAGATGCGTCCCCAGTGCACCGTGCGCCCGCCGACCTGGCGTGCGCGCCACCAGCTGAAATTCGTACCGGGGGCCCGCGTGTACGGCTCCCCGTCGATTTCCCAGCCGCCGATGCATCCGTCGAATTCACCGAACGGTCGCTCGCGCGTGCTCGCGCCGCGTCGCGGGGACTGATACGGCCACTTCATCATGGCCGAATCCTTGAGCATGTCCCAGTTCCGGCCGGCTTCGAGGAGGACGACGTTAGCGCCGGCTTTCGTTAGGCTGTACGCCGCCATGCCGCCGCCGGCACCCGAGCCGACGATACATACGTCGTAAATTGGACGTTGTGAGATCACGTTCACCTACCTGTTATCGAAAGCTGACGGCATGGGCCGGCAGCCGAAGCTGACAGCTTTTGTTTCTTTCACACCTTGCACGCTTCGACGGCCTCGCCGAGCGCCACGTTCCACGTACGCGTCGGTATGAACTCGTGCGCGAAGTACCCGCTGAATCCAGTATCGGCGATGGCCCGCGCGATGGCCGGATAAAACAACTCCTGCTTGTCGTCCAGCTCGTGCCTTCCCGGCACACCCGCCGTGTGAAAGTGCGCGATGTAGGGAAGGTTGTCGCGCAGCGTGCGGATCACGTCCCCTTCCATGATCTGCATATGATAGATGTCGTACAGGAGACGTACGCGCGGGGAGCCCACGGCCTTGCATATCGCCACGCCTAACGAGGTACGATCCATCGAAAAGTCTTTGTGATCGACCTTGCTGTTCAGCATTTCCAGACAGATCGTCACACCTTCCTGTTCCGCAAGCGGTGCGATCTTCTTCAGAGCTTCTGCCGTGACGTCAACCACTTCAGCGTCCGACTTTCCACGCCTGTTTCCCGGCATCGCGATGACGTTCGGCACGCCCGCGCTCTTCGCTCCCTTTATCCCTCGCTCCAGCTCATTGAGCAACATCACGTGATTGGCGCGATCATTCAGGCCCGTCGAAATGAAGTCGCGCCGCTTGGTCGGCGTCCCCATCGAACACGCGAGCCCGGCGTCGCGCACAATCGGCCATTCGTCCTCTGTGAGGAGGTCGATGGCCTCGATCCCCATAGCCTTCACCTGTCGGCAAAATTCGCCTAACGGGACGTCATTGAACGGCCAGCGACATACTGATTGACGCAGCCGGCCCGGACCGTCCTGACGCACCCCAAGCCCAGGAAGCGCGAACGCACCCGCGAGGGCGGCCGTGCCTGCGAGCAGCTCGCGCCGCGTTGTCATTAGAACGTGAGCTGTCTCAGGTGATTGAAGCTGGCCGTGATTGACGCGATGGGATCGGCTGGCTCGTCATGCTCGACGAAAAAGTGCTCGATGCCTGCCGTCCCGCGCTGCGCGAAGATCTGGGCGAACGGCAACGACCCCGCACCGACGTCGCGCATCTCGTGTTGCGGCGGTCCGGCGGAATCCTTGACATGCACCATCTTGAAGCGACCCGGCCAGCGCGTGAAATACGCGCGCCAATCGGCACCGCCTTTGGCGATCCAATACAGGTCGAGCTCCATCTGAACGAGCGAAGGGTCAGTCGCTTCGAGCATCACGTCCAGCGGCACTTTGTCGTCGATACGCACGAACTCGAAATCGTGGTTGTGGTAGGCGAACTGCATCCCGCGCGCTTTGACAGCTTCGCCCGCCTTGTTGAAGCGCTCGGATATCCGTTTCCAATCGTCCAGCGTCTTACGCGCCTCCGGGGGCATCCAGGCAACCACGAGGTAATGATGGCCGAGCGTGCTCGCCGCATCCAGCGTACGTGGCAGACGATCTCCTTCCAGATCATTCAACCCCACGTGGGAGGACGGTGCCGTCACACCTAACGAATCGAGGGTCTGTTTCAGGGCACTCGGCTGGCGGTTGAAATAACCAGCGAACTCGAGCTCCTGATACCCGATGCCGGCGACCTGGCGCAGCGTGTCCTCGACATTTTTCTGCATGAGCGTGCGCACCGTGTACAGCTGCAGGCCGATGCGCGCCAGTTTGTCCGTTCCCGTTGCAGCCGCGCCCGAATCTTCGCTCCCCGCTCCTTTCTCCTCGGCCGCAGTACAGGCCAGAAGCTGCGGAGGGATCCCTAACGCGATGGCTGCTGCTGCAGCTTCGCCGAGAAACTCGCGCCGTGATCTACGCTGGCTCATATCGCTCTCCGCTTGAGCTCACCCACCGCGTGCGCCGCCGCGCGAGCCGTGAGTGCCATATAGGTAATGGAAGGATTCTGGCACGCCGACGAAGCCATGCAAGCGCCATCGGTCACGAAAAGGTTGGGCACCTCGTGCGCCTGGTTCCAACTATTGAGGACCGACGTTCTGGGACTGCGACCCATGCGCGCGGTGCCCATCTCGTGGATGCAGAGTCCGGGCGTGGAGTTGTCGTTGAACGGCCGCACGTCCGACGCGCCAGCTGCCTCCAGCATCTCGGCGCACGTGATCGCCATGTCCTTCGTCATCGCCTTCTCGTTAGGCCCGAACGCGACATTGATTTTGAGCGCGGGGATCCCCCACTTGTCCTTCAGGTTCGGGTCGAGCTCGACGTAGTTGTCGGGGTTCGGGAGACATTCGCCAAAACCGCTCATCCAGAAGCCCCAGGGGCCCAAGTCTTTTATCAATTGCGCCTTGAACTCCGCGCCGAAGCCAGGCGTCCAGGATCCGCGTCCCCAATCATTGCGCGACGCGCCCCCCTGACAGCCGTATCCGCGTAGGAAGTCCGGACTCTTCCCTTTCACATTGCGGAAACGTGGCACGTAGATGCCGTTCGGACGGTTTCCGTACGTTTTCTTGTCCATGTGCTTCGTGAACGTCGCGTTTGCGCCGGCCAGGAAGCAGTGATCCATGACGTTGCGGCCCAACTGTCCGCTGCCGTTCGCGATCCCGTTAGGGAAGCGCGACGACTGCGAGTTGAGCATGATGCGCGCGCTTTCGAGCGCACCGGCGCACACAAACACGACGCGTGCGCGCACTTCGATCGCTTCCATCGTCTGCGCGTCGATGAAGCGCACACCCGCCGCGCGCCGGCGACCTTCGTCGTACAAGATGGAATGCACCACGCTGTGCGGACGCAGCGTTAGGCGGCCCGTCGCCTCCGCCGCCGGCAACGTGCTGGAAATGGAAGAGAAGTAGGACCGCGTGATGCAGCCCCGCTCACAGGGCCCACAATAATGGCACGCCGAACGGCCATTGTGATCCTGCGTGAGGATGGCAACGCGACCGATCGTCACCGTGCGCTCGCCGGGCCACTTCGCTGTGACCGCCTCGCGCATGTCGCGCTCGATGCAGTTCATCTCCATGGGCGGGAGGAATTGCCCATCCGGAAGCTGAGGGAGCCCTTCGGCCTGGCCGCTGATGCCGACGAACTTCTCCACGTAGTCGTACCACGGAGCGATGTCCTTGTAGCGGATCGGCCAGTCGACGCCATGTCCGTCGCGCGCATTGGCCTCGAAGTCGAGATCGCTCCAGCGGTAGACCTGGCGGCCCCACATGATCGACTTGCCACCCACCTGACGGCCCCGGATCCAGTCAAACGGCTTCTCGTTAGGCGTCGTATAGGGGTTGTCGCGATCGTTCACGAAGAACTTGCTGGCCCATTCGTCGCACGCGTAGCACTTGCGTTGCACGGGTTGATCGCGCTCGAGCGCTTTGCGGTCGCCATAGCCGCGGAACGGCAGCTCCCACGCGCGTACGTGCTCGACATAATCGGTTCTGGGATCGATGGCGCGTCCCGCCTCGAGGACGATCGTCTCGAGGCCGCGCTCGCACAGCTCTTTGGCGGCCCAGCCGCCCGTCATTCCAGAGCCGATTACGATGGCGTCGTACTCGCGACGCGGCTGGCCGCCTAGACGGGAATGCATCCGTTATACCTCCCTGGCAGGCGTCGGAGCTGCAGCACGTTCTCGACGACAGGCTTGGATGTGAAGTAGCCGTACACCGTCATGTCCTTGATCCGGCCGTACGCGTCTGCTGCGCTACCAGGCTCACGCTGGCGCGCAGTATCCCACTCGCCGATGAGCGTGTTCTGTTGATCGCTCGTTAGGTCCACGAAATTGGCTTTGAAGCGCGTATTGGCGGCGGCATCGATCGCCGCGAGGCCCTTATCGAGCCGTTCACGCTCCTCGTCCGTCATCCAGTGATGAACAATGACTTCGATGAATGCCGGTACGCCGACCGCTATCGCCCCCGGCGTGTCTGTCTCCGGCAAGATGCGCTCGGACAACGCGGCAATGAGCTCCAGGTGCTGGCTGGTCGCGGTGTTCGTCGTCGCGGACTCGTGAACTGATTCGCCGAGTGCAAGGAGTCGGCGCGGGGCAAGTCCGCTCAGCGCCTGGAGCGTGGCGGCGCCCCCGATAATCTGAAGCAGCTCTCGACGTTTCATGGCTGTTTGGGGGATGCGAGGTCAATCGAACCGAGCGTGACGAGGTCCCAATAGGAGCTCCAGCCGCCTCCGTTCTGTCGCGCTGCAAAATCGCTCAGTCTCTGCATTAGCTGGTTGCTAAGGGATGCGGGCCCGCGTGACATGGGATGCGGGGTACCAAAGTTCCTCCCAAAGTACGAGCGGATCAACACCGAGCGTGCATTCCGTGGCAGTTTCGCCGCGGTTTCCGCGAATTGCTGGAAGGTGCCGTCGCGCCAAAGGTACTGCTCGACGTTCGACACATAGAGCGCCGAGACCTCGAGATCCTGTTGGGCAGCGTCACGCCCAATCGCCGCGAGTGCGTGCTGGCCGGCGAGGTCTCCCACCACGGGGATGACCAAATGGCGCGACTGCAGGTTCTTGATGAAGAGCCAATCGTCCTCACGGGCCAGATAACTGGCCTGCTTCCCTTCGAGGTCGCGCTCGAGGATCAGCTCGCGCAGCGTGGGATAGCCTGGTCGAGGCATCCGATTGAGGCTCGTGAAACGCAGATCGAGCCGCTCGCCCTGGAACGCCGCGTGAAAGCGATCGAGCGTCGCCAGGTCGCGCTGGTCGAGCGGAACACGATATGTCTGCACGCGCGCCGCGACGGCCGCACGCTCCGCAGCAGCGCTCGGCTCGTTAGGCGGTTGCGAATCGAGATACGCGACGATGTCGGTAATGGGCTTACCGCTCCAGCGTTCGACGTCACGCGGAACGTCGTACCCGAGCCAGCGGCAGAGATATTCCATGCGATTGCGCGAACGGTCGAAGAGCGCCTTGAACAACAGATGCTGGATCAGATTGTCGCGCCGGATGTCGATGACGTATGCGATCCGCGGCCGGATCGCGGCGATGTACGAGAAGCTCTGATCAGGTCCAACTCCGATGTACGCCCCGCCGCGCACACGCAGCGCGCGCAAGGCGCCAATGGGATGGAGGTACGACGACTCGTTGGAGATGAGGTTGTCGGAGTCGAAGAACCCAGGTTGCTCCGAAAGCTGCGCGACCTTGGTGGCGAACGCCTGCTCGGCGCCGGTTGAAACTGGCGCAGCAGCGGTGCGCTGAGCCGCCGCCGGCGCGGTTGCACCTGTGAGCGTTACGGTGACTAGCGCCAGCCTAACGAGGCTGCCGAAGCGGGAAGCGAGGAGCAAAGAACTGGAGGGCAAGGAGCGGGGAGCGAGGAGCGGGGAGCCAGGAGCGAGACCCGTCCGACGCTAGGTAGGGGCTCACCTGCTGGCAAGCCTGGTCGGTTTCGTCATATCGTGCAGTTCCCTTGCTCCTCGCTCCGTGCGCCTCGCTCCTTCGTTTGTCCGAACCGACCTGCCGGCACGCGCAGTCTATAGCGAAGCCGCCGGAATCAGCCGTGTAATTCCGCGCGCCGTCTGCGTCCCTGGCTCGCTGCACGACATCGTGGACGCAGTGAATTGGGCGCGGTCTGAGAGCCTGCCCATCATTCCGCGAGGATCCGGCAGCGGGATGGCTGGCGGCGCGGTGGGCGATGGTCTCATCGTCGACGTTAGTCGTCTCCGTGAAGTGGACGTCGACGTGCACGGCGCTTCGGCGACCGCTGGACCGGGCGTGACCCGCGCCGCCCTGGACGCGGCAGCGCGACGGGCCGGTTTGTGGTTCCCGGTGGACCCGTCGAGCGGGGCGTTCTGCACCGTCGGCGGGATGGCAGCGGCAAATGCGGCCGGACCGCGCTCGCTCAAACACGGTGCCATGCGCGCGTGGGTGGAAGGGTGCGGCTGCGTGTTCGCGGACGGGACTTCTGCCCTCGTTAGGCGGGGGGCGCCCGTCGACACGGATGTCCCTGCCCTGGCCCGCTTCGCCGCGCGTATCGCGGAGCTCCGCGAACGTGCCGAGCAGCTTTCACTTCCGGCCACGCGCAAGGACTCGTGCGGTTACGGCTGGCGCCAGTTCGCGCAGAGCGGAGAGCTCGTCGACCTGCTCGTGGGCAGCGAGGGGACGCTGGCTATCTTTGCGCTCCTGCTCGTGCGCCTGATTACTCCGCCTAACGCCACCGCGACGATTCTCGCGGCGTTTCCCTCCCTCGAAGCAGCGATGGCTGGAGCTGCGCTCGCCCGCGAGGCCGACGCCGCGGCCTGCGAGCTCCTCGATCGGACGTTCCTGCAGGTCGCCGCCACCGATCGCCCGCTGCCGATCGATGCCACCAGTGAGGCGGTATTGCTCGTCGAGCTGGACGCGGCCGACGATGCCGGTGCCGCATCCGCAGCCGAATCGTTAGGCACTGCGCTGCGATCCGCCGCGGCGGGAACCGTGCTGTTGGGCATCGATAGCGAGAGCGCCGACGCATTGTGGTCCCTTCGCCATGCGGTGAGCCCGATCTTGAGCCGGCTGCCGGCGCACACACAATCCATGCAGTTCATCGAGGATTGCGCCGTCCCTCCGGATGCGCTTCCGGAGTTCGTGCGCGGCTTGCGCGCGACCCTCGATCGCCACGGAAGGCGCGGCGTGATCTTTGGTCACGCAGGCGACGCGCACGTGCACGTGAACCCCCTCATCGACATCACGCGCCCAGACTGGCGTGACACGGTCGCCCACATCCTGGACGACGTTGTCGAGCTTACGGCGCGGTTGGGCGGTACGCTCACCGGCGAACATGGCGACGGGCGGTTGCGCACGCCGCTCCTTCACAGAGTGCGCGATCCCGCGGAGCTCGCGCTCGCGCGCGAGCTTAAAGAGATCTTCGATCCCGACGTTGTGCTGAACCCCGGCGTGAAAGTCCCCCTGCCAGGTCAGACGCCCCTGGGCGACATCAAATACGATCGTGACATCGCGCCATTGCCGGAGAAAGCGCGTCGCGTTTTGGATCGCGTAGCCGCAGAGCGCGCGTATGATCACAATCGCCTACAGTTGCTGGAGGAAGAGCGCTAATTTGTGCGCTCATGACAACTCTGACCTCGGATCTCAGACCTCCGACCTCTGACGCCATGATTTTTACGGCGCCACGGATCTCCGTTCTTGCAAGACCGAGCTTCTCGGAGCCGGAGCACCTCAAGGTCAATTGGTTAGGCGAATCGACAGATGGCGAGCGCCTTGCCGAATACGCGGGACGACTGTGTTACATGAGCCAGCGGAATCCGGCGAACAGGTCAACGCGCGAGTATCTCGAAAACATCAAGAAGCAGCAGCATGGTAGCGTGCTCGAACACGCGAATTACTCTTTGCTGATCGAAGGCGTGAGCCGGTCGCTGACGCACGAACTCGTGCGCCATCGCGCGGGGTTCGCGTATTCGCAGCTCAGTCAGCGTTACGTCGACGAATCGGACGCGGCGTTCGTGATGCCTCCGGCTATCGAGGGCGATCCTGCCCTCGAAGCGGAGTGGCGCGCGCAGATCGAGTCGGCGCTGGCATCGTACAGCTCGCTAGTCGCACACCTCATCGAGCGCTATTCGTGGGTTGCTGACAAAGTGCATCGGCGCAAAATGGCCCGCGAAGCGGCGCGCGCCGTCCTGCCTAACTCGACCGAAACCAAGATCGTCGTGACTGGCAACGTGCGCGCCTGGCGGACGATGCTGGAGCTCCGCTGCAGCGAGGGGGCAGAGCTGGAAATCCGTCGTATGGGCATGGCCGTTCTGCGCATCCTGCAGAACGAGGCGCCGGGCTTCTTCTCCGACTTCGAGATTTACGTCGGCGAGGACAAACGTGAGGCGGCGAGAGTGAGCTACCACAAAGTATAGGTCGGAGCTCGGAGGTCTTAGCTCGGAGCACTCCTCACCCCCTCCGAGCCCCGAGCTCCGAGCTTTGACGTAGCCGGAACCGCTCCCCTGGAGTTGTGTTTTACCAACTTGCGCGTCGTTCTGGGGCGCGATAGCCTGCGAACAGCATCTCTTGGGAGCTAGCATGCGCCTTTGTGTCGGCCGGCGTTGGAGTTACGTCGCCACCCCCGTGACGCCTGTGGCTCTGGCCTGGTTGGTGTTCGCGTGCACGCCGCGCGCAGGCATTGCACCAGCCTCTTCGGCAAGCGAAGCCATCACGCGCGTGGAGATCACGCGATCGCAGGCGCTCACTGCGTATGACGCGATTCGCATCCTGCGTCCGACCATGCTTCGCGAGCGAGGGAAGGTGACGATGCGCGGGAACGACGTGCGCGAACCGCTCGTGTACGTGGACAATCAACGCATGGGCGGCATCAGCTACCTGCGCGACATTCCAGTCAGTGAAATCTTCGAGATCCGTTACCACACCGCCGGACAGGCCCAGATCAAGTGGGGCAATGGTCACCCGCAGGGTGTCATCCAGGTGGTCACCGCGCGAACCGCTCCGCAAGCCGACCCTGTATAAGCGCACCGCGCTCGTCGCTGCGTTAGGCATCCTGTTCGCCTGCGACAACACATCCGGGCCTGACCGCGACCGCCGGGTCGCGACGTTCGGAGTTGTTCCCGCCACGGCGTGGATCCCCACGGGAAAATCGCTGGACCTTACCGCACTGCCGCTGGACAGCGCTGGGCGTCCGGTGGACAACGTCAGCGTTAGGTGGTCGAGCTCGAACGCCGGCGTGGCGTCTGTGTCATCAACCGGCCGCGTCAATGCGGTCTCGGCTGGCGAAGCACGCATTACTGCCTCGGGCGCGGGCCTCTCCGCAACCTCGCAAGTCCGCGTCGTCGCAAATGCTCCGGCCAAAGCGACGTTCAGCGTCGAGCAGCAGGGCCTGACCGACGTCTCCTTGTTAGGCGCCTGGAGCGATAGCACGTCGGGGTTGTCTTTCGCTGTCGGGCAGAACGGGGTCATCCTGCGCTCGGCATCGGGGAGCGCTCCGTGGACGCTCGTGCCATCCGGCACGACCGAGGGACTGACCGGGGTCTGGGGGGCCGACGCGTCGCTGGCGTTTGCAGTTGGAACCGGTGGCGTTGTCCTGCGCTGGAATGGCAGCGCCTGGAGCCGCATAACGAGTCCGACGAGCGAAACGCTCCTCGAGGTGTGGGGACGTTCCGCGAACGAAGTCTACATAAGTGGCGTGGATGGAACCGTGTTCCGTTGGGACGGCACGACCTGGCACGACATCAGTCCGGGGCGCGGCTGGGAGCTGTGGGGGATCTGGGCCGCGGGGCCTAACGAGGTATTCGTCGTCGGCAACAATGGGGTCGTCGGGCGGTATGACGGCACCGCGTGGGTGCAGATCGCGGCGCCGAGTGGCGGGACGCCGCTCTTTGGGGTATGGGGGACGTCGCCTAACGACGTGTGGGTCGTTGGACTCGACGGGCTGGTGATGCGCTACG
>DATFBW010000327.1:0-12436 GCA_035253645.1 Gemmatimonadaceae bacterium
ATCGGCGGCGTCGGAGTCGGCGCGGGTGGCGATGCGACGGGACTGCTTGTCGGCGGCGTAGGCGTAGGCGCCGGTGGGAATGCGAACGGGGTTCTGATCGGTGGAGTCGGGGCCGGCGTGGGCGGCAGCCTCGAAGGGGTCGGTATCGGAGGTGTAGGAATGGGGATCGGCGGCGATGCGCGGTGGCTCCTGATCGGCGGTGTGGGAGCAGGTGTGGGCGGTGACTTTACGGGCCTCGGCATTGGTGGCGTCGGCATGGGTGTCGGCGGCGTCGCGCGGGGATTGCTCATCGGCGGCATCGGGGTCGGCGGCTCGGATCTTCGTGGCGTCGCGTTAGGCGGCGTTGCCGTCGGTGGTGGCGATATCACCGGTCTCGACGTCGCTCTTGGATTCACGCGCATCGAGCGCAACGGCCGGCAGCGCGGCGTGGCTGTCAGCTCCTTCAACTATATGAAGGGGACGCAACAGGGCCTAACGATTGGATTGGTGAACTACACGCGCAATCTGGAAGGCGTGCAGATCGGATTGATCAACATCGCGAAGAGCAATCGATCGGGCCGACAGGTGCTGCCGCTCGTGAACTGGGAAATGCGCTGACAGCTATCGCACCTTTCTCAGTTGTGTGACCCAGTCGAGGATTGCGTCGATGACTGTGGAGTCGGGCCGTCCGCCGCGCTCCGCGAATGCATCCGCCTGGGACTGGAAGACTGTGAAGTGGTGATCTGTCCGTGGACGCGCAAGCACAGCGACGCGCGACGGGTCCGTCACGAGCTCGCGGATACGTAAATGCTCGTCAGGCGCCATGATCCAGTCGTATTCGCCATATGCAACGAGCACAGGTGACTTGATCGCTGGCCACGCGGCGACCCAGTTCGCGTGATGCGCTTGTTGATGGAACGCGAACGGACGCCCGTACTGATTGGTTGCCTCAGTTCCGATCATCCGGCGCCACGCCGAGTCGAACGCGGCGGTGCCGCGCGTTAGGTCAGGGGGGTTGCGACGCTCCACGAGATAGGCGTCATGAAAGCGCCTGTGCACAGGGAGGACTGCCTCGACGGTGGCGTTAGGCACGCCGCGGAAGCGCAACACCCGCGCGTCGAGCGCCAGCAAATGATCGCGCCAGGAGTACCCTGTCGTCCCCCACACGATGACGCCTAACGGTGAGAGGTCGCGCGCGAGCAGTGGCGCCATGGTACCGCCCATCGATGCACCATAGATGATGATGCTGTCCGGATGCACCCAGGGAGACGTGCGCAGCACGCGCAGAGCGGCGCGATGCGCGGCGAGGTCCGTGTCGTAACCCAGCTGGTCGCATGGTGGGCCACCGCTCCCACCCAGGCCCGGTTTCTCCGTGCGCATGACCACGAGTCCGGAGCGCTCAATGAGTCCGCGCAGCATGAGCGTCCAGCCCCCCGAGTCGGTAGGCGTTAGGCTCACCGGGTCGCACGACAGCCATTGAATGAAGTAAATCGCGGGGAGGCGACGCGTGGTTCCGGCGGGGCGCGTGAGAATCGTCTGCACATGGAATCCGGCGTCGGTTGCAACGGCGCCTCGCAGGACCTGAACGCCACGCAAACGTTCCGGGTTGGTCGTATCCGCTTGCGCTACAGCGCTGCTCGGCGCGCAGATCGCCAGGGCCACGCACAGGGCGAGTGGGGGCGCGAATGACATTGCGCAACTTTACGCCACGGCGGTCGCGCCGCGGCTAACGGTGCGTTCGCCTTGAGTCAGGAAACGGCCAACTCTATACGATGGGCGGCTTGGCTGTTTTCCACGCGCCGCGCGTGAAATCCGGGACCCGCACTGGCGCGCCCCCCTTTGCGACGGAATGCTCCGAGAGCGGCCCGGGCACGCTCCACGCTGCGGCATCGTACACGTCGAAATCGGGAGGGAGGCCTTCACGGAACCACTGCACCGAGCGCCACGCCATGATGTAATCCATGCCGCCGTGACCGGCCCCACGGGCCTTCTCGCCTAACGAGCGCCACAGCCCGTGCTCGTGCTCCGTCTTGTACGCCTCCAACGTCCCCCAGCGATGGGACGGCTCGCGCCCTTCTATATAGATGCGGGGCGGGTAGTCCTCGAAGATTCCGAGCGTTCCCTGAATCATGTTGATGCGCGAATATGGGCGCGGGGACGTGACGTCGTGCTCCAGCCGGATGAGCCGCCCGCGAGCGGTCTTTATGAGCGAGACGTTCACGTCGCCGCAGACATAGCGCTCCCGCCACTTCGCCGAGTCCCTCGGTTCCTTGTCGGTGCGCCACTTCGTTAGGCCGAACTCTGGGGTGCTCAGCGACACCATCGTGTCGAGCTTATCCCCCCGATTCACACCCATGTACCACGCGACAGGACCCAGTCCGTGCGTTGGATACAAGTTGCCGTTGCGCCGCGTATGTGGAGCGCGCCGCCACAGACCTTCGTCCTTGTTCTCGAAAAGGATTTCACGCAGGTCATGGTTGTACGCGGCGCCGCCATGCTTCAACTCTCCGAACACGCCTGCGCGGCACATGTTGAGAACAAGGAGCTCGTTGTAGCCATAGCAGCAGTTCTCCAGCATCAGGCAGTGCCGGCGGGAGCGTTCGGACGCGTCGACAAGCTTCCAGCAGTCTTCCACGGTGTATGCAGCGGGCACCTCGGTGGCGACGTGCTTGCCGTTGCGCAAGGCCGTTAGGCAGACCGGTACGTGCCAGTCCCACGGCGTCGCCGTGTACACCAGGTCGATGTCGTCACGCGCGCACAGCTGCTCGAACGCTCGCTCTCCGGCGGTGTAGCGTGCGACCTCGTAGCTGTGTCCAGCTTTGCGCAACTGCTGCGCCGCGAGCTCCACCTTCTCCGGAACGATGTCGCATAGCGCCGTTATGCGCACCCCGTCCACAGCCAGCCATTCATCCAACATCGACCGGCCGCGTAACCCTGTCCCGACGATCGCAATCCGCACCGTCTCGCGCCGTTCGAATGGCACGCCGATCATTGTCGGCGCCACGGTCTCGGGGGGAGAGGTGCCCAGCTCCAACGGCACGAGGCCCGCCACAGTACCGGCGCCGATGCCCTTGAGCAGGTCGCGCCGTGTCAATTGCGCAGATTCATCGAACACGATCGGGTCTCCTCGTTAGGCGATATACCGCGCCGCGGCAGACGGGCGCGAGACAAAAAACGTGGCACGGCTCGCCTGATCGGGGAAGCGCCGCGCGTAGGCGGCGCGCCAGCGCTCGAGAAAGCCGCTGGCCTCGTCCGCGCGCACCAACGCCCAAACGCTGCCTCCAAACCCGGCGCCGAACGCCGATGCCGCGAATGCATCGAGCTCGCGTCCTGTCTGGGCGAGATAGCTCGTCTCGCGCGTCTGATTTCCAAGCAACCGCTCAGCGTTGCGCTGCGACTCGGCGGCCAGATCACCGAAACGCACCCAATCCTGCTGGTTCAATGCGGCGCACGCGCTGTCATGCAAAGCGTCTTCAGCGAGAAACTGCTCGAGGCGATGCTGCAACTCGCGGGACGAAAAGTGCACGGACGACCGTTCGCGGAGGACGTCCCGCACGCCGGCGAAACCGCGCGAGTCTAATTGGCCCAGGTCCCGCAGAGACTGAACCGTGTCGTTGGCCGTGGCTTCGTACCAGAGCCTAACGATTTCGCTCGCCATACGTGATGCGTTGTTGTAGAGCTCCCGAGCCGCGCCCGTCTTTTCGGCATGCACACCGCTGAAGGCAACCGCGAAGGTGACATCGGAAGTGACCCTGTGTTCACCCAGAAGTTGCGTGGGGAGGAAAGCAAACCGACTCAAGTGATCGCTCCGCGCGGAAAGGATGGCCGTATGATCCTGGCTGCCGCCTAACGTGCCGACGCCACTGTCGCCCGCGAGCGCAGCGAACGGCTTGCCGCTTTCGACGGCCGCAAGGTAGTCCGCAAGCACGAGCCGATCCTCGCCGCGCAGCAGCTGGCCAAGCGACGAACCCTCGAACCACGCATTGGCCTGGGCCACAGCGAGGAAAACTGTGATGAGCAGTGCTGTCGAGCTGCTCAGTCCCGATGCTGATGGGAGGTTGCTCGAAAAGACGATATCGACGCCGGCGAGCGGAGATGCACTGTCCCGCGCGAGCCGGCGCGCAAGAGTGCTGATGTACGCACCCCAATCGCCCGAATGGTCGCGGTGCGCAGCGTCGAGAACGGTCTCGCGTGCAACTTCTCGCGAGGCATCGAATGCGCGGATCGTGTTGTCTCGGCGAGGCAATGCAGCGAAAGCGAAGCCACGATCGACAGCGCACACGATGCTGCGGCCCCCTGCGTAGTCGACGTGTTTGCCAAGCACTTCGATGCGACCGGGGACGAAGCCAGCGATGCTCGCACTCGCGCCGGTGTGCTGGCGCAAGACGTGCTGACATCGCTCGAGCGACGCGAGCTGGTCACCGAGCGTGGCGCGCGATTCTGTAACGACGGGTCGTTGGAACGAGGGTGTCATCTATCTGCGCGGTACGCTATCGTCCGCGACCGGTGGCGGTCAGCCCCCTATTGATCTCAAAAACACACTATGCGCACACTGACGTGTGGGTTCTCGACCCTTCTTCTCGCAGCACTAGCCGCCTGCGGTCCGCGGCAAGTGGAGGTGGCAGCCGCGCCAACGGCAACGGCGGGTATCACGGTCGATGAGCTGCGGCGCGACTTGTTCATCATCGCGGCGGACTCGTTCCGCGGGCGTGCGACGGGCGAGCCCGGAGCGGAGAAGGCAGCCCAGTTTCTGGTCGCGCGGATCCGCTCGTTAGGTGCCGCACCGGCCGGCGAAAGCGGCACATTCCTGCAGCGTGTTCCCCTCAAGCGCAACGTCATGACGGCCTCCGAGCTCAGCGTGACCGGCGGCTCGGCGCCGCGCAACCTAACGTTAGGGACGGACTTCCTGGTGCTGAGCTCTCTGGGGCCGGGAGCGCTCCCGCGGCTCGAAGCGGACGCCGAAATCGCGTTCGCGAGCTACGGCATCCAGGACTCGACGATCCGGCGCAACGATTTCGAAGGGTTGGACATCGCGGGGAAAACGCTCGTGATAGTGGCGGGAGCGCCGCCTAACGTCGATTCCGCGACACGTGCCCGCTACGCCTCACCGCAGATGGTCTTCACGCGACTCGGCGGCCTGGTGCAACGGCAACCGGCGGCGATCATCGTCCTCGTTCCGGACCAATTTTTCGGTATGGCGCAGGGCCAGTTCGGTCGTCCACAGCTCGAATTGTTCTCAGACCAGCCGCAGTCCTTGCAGCCGCAACGGCGCTTTCCGATGGTCGCGATTGCGCGTGCGGAAGGATCGCCGTTCGCCCCGGCTGACTGGCCAGCCAACGATAAGGCGCGCATGCTGAGCGGGTCGCGCTTCGTCGCCCGCCTCAGCGAGCGCGCCGATACGGTGATCACGCATAACGTGATCGCAATGGTGCGAGGCAGTGATCCGTCACTCGCCAATACATACGTCGCATACGGCGCGCATTACGATCACGTGGGAACGAGGGCCCCAACTGCCGACAGCCCCGATACGGTGTTCAATGGCGCCGACGATGACGGTTCCGGAACAGTTGCGCTGCTGGCAATTGCGCGTGCCTGGACGCAAGGACCAAAGCCCCAGCGCTCTGCGCTCTTCGTCTGGCATGTCGGTGAAGAACTGGGTTTGTTCGGATCGGCGTATTTCACCGCGAACCCGACGGTCCCGATCGACTCTATCGTCGCGCAGGTCAATGCCGACATGATCGGCCGCAACCACCCCGACTCCCTGTACATCGTGGGTCCGGGCGCGGCGCCTAACGGGCAGAGCAGGGTGCTGGGTCAGGTCGTCGATTCAGTCAATGCGCTACAGGCAAAACCGTTCATCTTCAATCGCACCTGGGATACGATGCAGCACCCTGAGCGCATCTATTACCGGAGCGATCATTTCAATTACGCGACGAAGGGGATCCCGATCGTTTTCTTCACGACGGGCCTGCACCAGCAATACCATCAAGTGACGGACGAAGCGCCGCTGATCGACTATCCGAAGCTCGCGCGAGTGGCGACGCTGATGTACGATGTGGGAATCGCGTTAGGCAAGAGGGCGACGCGGCCAAAATAACCGCTCCCGCTCCTGGTTAAAGTATCGGCCTCCTATTCCCCAGCCTCGCCGTCACAGCAGCAACATCCTTGCGGCTCGATAAGTCCAGTACTCCTGCGCCGGGTCCGCGCATCGGCACGGCGCGAAACTCGACGTGCATCTCATCGATCGCGTATTGCACGGCGGCAGGAAGCTCCAGTTCCCCGCGCGACGACGGCCGGATGCGGCGGCAGGCCTCATAGATGCTGGGCGGCAGCGACCACAGGTTCATGCTGACGTACTGCGGGCCTAACCAGGCGTCGATTGCATGCTGGTCCGGCTTCTCGACGATGCGCCGCAGCACGCCGTCCTCGTCGATGTCCACGAGAGCATATTTGGCGATGCGCTCGGGCTCGATGTTGCTCTGCGCGATCAGCGCTTCACGCTCGAACGCTACCAGCGCAGGGACGCCTAACGTGATAAGCGCCCGATACGCCTCGGCTGGATAGTAATTGTCCGCATTCAGCACCATCACCAGGTCGCTGGCCGCGAATGGCTCGGCAGCCAGCACGGCGTCCGCCGTCCCGCGCGGCTCCTCTTGCACGACGAAGGAGATCCTGATCCGCGTTAGGGTGAGTGCGGAGTAGTACTTGCGGACCATCGCGTGTTCGGGTGCGACGACGAGGCAGATGTCGCGCACGCCCGCGTCCGCAAGGGCGCTCAGGACCCAGTCCAGAAAGGGACGCCCAAAGGCGACGGGCATCATCGCTTTGCTACCGGTATCGGCAGCACGATGCTGGGCGTCGCTGAGCAACGCCCCCGGATCACCTTGCTGCATCCGCGTGCCGAGACCGCGGGCGAGTACGATGGCCTTGCTAATACCTATCTGGGGGTTAGGGGTTAGGGGTTAGGGGTTAGCCCCGGGACAGAGGATCCCTTTACATCGCGGCTGACGGCTTACGCGGCGGAACATACACACCGGGTACTTGCAGCTCCTGGAGCAATCTATTGAAAGCAGCGATGTCTTGATCCTCGATCTTGGCCAGCGCGTTGAGCTGCGTCCCCAGTTTGCCCGCGAGCTCGGAATATATCTCGTTATGCTGTTTGGCAGGCGCTCCATCCCCGTCCTGCACCTGCGCGTTCAGGGTGATGAACCAGTTGTACAGCTTGACGGGATAATGCAGCGTAATCTGATCCGTATGTGAATACACCTCGGCGATCTCGCGCCTAACGCCCTCGAGCTTTTCACGCACGCCCTTGGCCGCATCCTTCACGCGCGACGCGAAGGCCTGGCTGCTCGTCTGGCGCACGCGCTCGTCCAGCTGCTTCTGCAGGTCTTCAATCCGATTGAACGACTCGGCAATCTCGTTGATGCGCTCGACGGTGCGCGAAGCCAGGGCGAACTGAGCCTGATAGTCGCTTTCGGCCACCTTGAGCCGGGGATCGGGAACGACGGTGAGTGGTTGCGTCAGCGAGTCGCGGCCCACGATGAGCCTAACGCGGTATTCTCCGGGTGGTGCGACGGGACCCCGCGTATGGCCTTCATCGATTACCATATTGCGGATGCGCGTGGCGGCCGGATACCTCAGGTTCCAGACAAAGCGGTTGCCACCCTGCCGCGCGTGCAGCACCGAATCCGCGGGATAATACGCGACGCTATCGACCTCCGGCGCCGGCGGCGTTGTGCGATTGGAGTCTGGTGCTGGTTTCGACGCAGAGCTGAACGTTTTCACGACTGCCCCGTTTGCGTCGAGCACTTCGATCTTCACCGGATCCGCCGGCTTTTCGCGCAGCCAATAGTCGATTACCGCGCAACATGGCGGGTTTTCACCCGCCGAGCGCGTCGGGAAGCCACCGCCCGCAAACCGCACGGCCTTGTTAGGCTTGTAGAGGTATGCCGAGCGATTCGTGATCGAGTCGGCCAGCACTCGCAGCACATTGATGTCGTCGAGCACCCAGAAGGAGCGCCCGTGGGTTGCCGCGACGACATCGTTGTCCTTGACCGCCAGGTCGCGCACGCTCACGCGCGGCAGGTTGAGCTGCAGTGAGCGCCAGCTCGCGCCGTCGTCGAACGAGACGTAGACACCGATTTCGGTCGCCGCGAACAGAAGCCCGCGTTTTACTCCGTCTTCGCGCAGCGAACGCGTATACGCGCCCACTGGGATTCCGCTGTTGATGCGCGTCCACGTCTTACCATAGTCGTGTGTCTTCCAGAGGTACGGCGCGAAGTCGTCCTGTTGGTATCGATTGGCCGCGACGTAGGCGACGCCCGCATCGTGGCGTCCCGGATCGATATGACTGACGCGCGTAAACTTGCCGAAGTTGGGCGGCGTGACATTCTGCCACGTCTGTCCGGCGTCCTGCGAGACGTGAATGAGCCCGTCGTCCGATCCGGCCCATAACACGCCGCGCCTAACGGGGGATTCGGCGAATGCGTAGATGGTTGCGTACCACTCCGCGCCGGTCATCTCGCCGTTGAGACCACCCGTGCGGCGCAACGTGGTTGTGTCGCGCACCGTGAGGTCCGGCGATATGCGTTCCCAACTCTGTCCTTCGTCCCGCGAACGCCAGACGTGCTGCGACGTCGCGTACAGGATCGTGGGGTCGTGCTGCGAGATCACGACGGGGTAGGTCCATTGAAAGCGGTGCGGCACGTCGATCGCGCCGTAACCGTCGTAGTTGCGCAACCCGACCGAGATATCCTTGTAATTGCCCGTGCGCTTGTCGTATCTGCCTAACGCCCCCATGTAGCATCCGCCATACGTGATGTTGGGGTCGCGCGGGTCGACGGCGATGTGGGCGTTCTCGCACCCGGCGACAGCGAACCAGTCGCTTTCATCGATCGAGCCGTTGTCGGAGCGGCTCGGAATGGAGATCGTGGAATTGTCCTGCTGCGCGCCGTAGATGCGATACGGCCACTGGTTGTCCGTGATCACGTGATAGAACTGCGCGGTCGGCTGGTTGTAGATGCTCGACCAGCTGGCGCCGCCGTCCAGACTCACACTGCCACCGCCGTCGTTGCCATTGATCAGGCGCGATCCGTCCCTGGGATCGACCCACATGGCGTGGGTATCGCCGTGGGGGACGCGGATGCGCGTGAACGTCTTGCCGCCGTCGATCGATTTCCAGACGGTGAGGTTCATGACGTACACCGTGTTTTCGTCGGTTGGATCTGCCGTGAGCGTCGAGTAATACCACATGCGGACGTTGAGCTTCTGCTCCCCGTTCACGTGCTCCCAGTTCTCACCGCCATCATCGGACCGGAAGATGCCGCCTAACGTGTCCTTGGCCTCGATGCTGGCGTACACACGGCGTGGGTTCGTGCGCGAGATATCGATCCCGATGCGGCCCAGGGGGACTGTCGGCAGGCCGCTATTGCGCGTGATCTCTTTCCAGGTATCGCCGCCGTCGGTGCTCTTCCAGATGCCGCTCTTGCCGCCGCCGGACAACATGCTCCACGGTGTGCGCTGAAACTTCCACATCGCCGCGAAGAGGATGCGCGGGTTCGTCGGGTCCATCGTGAGGTCGATCGCGCCCGTGCTGTCGTCGACGAAGAGCACCTTCTGCCACGTTTTCCCGCCATCAGAGGTGCGGAACACACCGCGCTCCGCGTTAGGTCCGAATGCGTGTCCCATCGCGGCGACGAACACGCGGTCGGGGTTACGCGGGTCGATACGGATGCGGCCGATCTGATGCGTTTCGCGCAGGCCTAACGACACCCACGTCAGGCCGCCGTCGGTCGTGCGGTACACTCCGGTCCCGTAGGTCAGATCTTCCCGCAGATCTTTTTCGCCGGTCCCCACGTAAATGACGTTAGGGTCTGACGGTGCGATGGCGATGGCGCCGACGGACGAGATGTCACTCTTGCCATCGGTAATGTTCGTCCACGATTGCCCCGCGTTTGTCGTTTTCCAGATGCCGCCATTGACAGCGCCGAAATAGAAGACGAGAGGCTTGGTAGGGTCGCCTTCGACGGCGCCGACGCGCCCGCCGCGGTACGGACCGATGCTGCGCCAACGCAACCCGCGGATCTGACGGGCGAATGCAGCGCTATCCGGGGCCGGCGTGGAAACAGCACGGGCGGGTGCGCGTTGGGCCTGCGCAAACGACGCCGCAGTGACGGTGGCTATCAGGAGCAGGGAGCAAGGAGCAAGGAGCGTGGAGCAAGGAGCAAGGAGCATGGTAACGGAATGAGGGCGATTGGCCGTAAGTAAGCTCGTGTGGCTGACCATTGGGAATAGCGCTATCGTTGGCAAGTCCTCGCTCCGTGTCCCCGCTCCCCGCTCCCCGCTCCTGTGACGATAGGCATCGCGCAAACGGACGAAAGTGTGCGCCCGTCGCTCGTGCGATCGGTGGTTGACACGAGTGACGATCGTGTCCCCATGTTGGCGCGGCTCTCGCTCGGCATCGTCATCTTTCCGCACGGGGCGCAGAAAATCCTGGGCTGGTTCGGCGGTCCGGGGGTCGACGGCGCGTTAGGCTATTTCGCCGCGCTGGGAGTTCCCGCGTCGGTCGCTTGGTTGGCCATCATCACCGAATTCGTTGGCGGGCTTGCTTTGATCATCGGAGTGTTTGGCCGCGTGGCGGCGTTCCTGGTTGCGCTGAGCCTCATCATCTCGGTCGTGACGTTGCACTGGAGCGTGGGCTTTTTCATGAACTGGAATGGCCAGCTGCGGGGTGAAGGGTTCGAGTTCCATATCCTCGCCGTGACGCTGGCTTTGATCGTCCTCATTCGCGGAAGCGGCGCCCTGTCCATCGACCGCGTGATTACTACGCGCTCCGCGGAGACGTAGAATCGGCCAGAGGGTGGATGTAATAGTCGCCGGCGGTGGGGCGATGGGGACCGCGGCGACCTGGCAACTGGCGAAACGCGGCGCCCGCGTGTTGTGCGTGGACCGCTTCGCTCCTCCTCACGCGTTAGGCTCGTCCCATGGCGCGACGCGCATAATCCGTGAAGCGTATTTCGAGCATCCGCTGTACGTCCCACTCGTTAGGCGATCGTACGAGCTGTGGGACGAGCTGGCGCGCGGCGTGTCCGTCATACCGCTCTACGTCCTGACGGGTGGCGCGTACGTGGGCGCGCGGCATAGCGCGCTGATCCGCGGCGTCCTCGCCAGCGTGGAAACCCACGGGATCCCGCACGACGTCCTGGACCCCGGCGCGCTGAGCGCGCGCTATCCTGCCTTGCGGGCAGACAACGGGATGATCGGCGTCGTCGAGCAGCGTGCCGGTTACCTCCACGTTGCCGCCGCAATCCGCGCGATGCGGGCCCACGCCACCCAGCTTGGGGCGCAGTTCGAAGACTTCACACCGGTCGAGGCATTTTCGGTGGACGGCGCCGGGGTGCACGTGCGGACTGCGCAAGACGAGTTCGTCGCTGAACGGCTCGTCGTCGCCGTGGGTGCGTGGGTCCGCGAGCTGCTCCCCCAGCTCATGAGCACGTTCACCGTGCAGCGCCAGGTGACGGTCTGGTGCTCCGCGCTGGGCCCCGGTGCCGCACCTAACGAGGCGCCCGTCACGATCTGGGAGTTACGCTCCGGGAAAACGTTTTACACGATTCCTGATGAAGGAGACGGCTTCAAGATCGGCATCCACTATGGGGGGGCGCTCACGACCGTCGACAAGATCGAGCGCGACGTGTCCGCCAAGGAGGCCGAGAAGGGACGCAATCTGCTTGCGCGCTACATCCCGGTCGCGGGCGGGGCGGTTCGCAAGGCGAGCGTCTGCATGTACACGAACACGCCGGATCTCCATTTCGTCGTGGACTGGCTGCCTAACGCCGACGGCCGTGTGCTCGTGCTGAGCCCCTGCTCGGGGCACGGCTTCAAGTTCGCGCCCGCGATTGGCGAGATTGGAGCCCAGCTCCTAACGAGCGGCCGCTGCGACTTCGACATCGCGCCGTTTCGACTGCATCGCTTTACTCAGCCGTGAAGACGTGACGCCCGCGCGCCGCCACTGGCCAAGTCGCCTCGACCACATCTCCGCGCACGCCGTACATGAAGTCGTTGAGATGCACCACGACGCATACATGATTGGGGACGATGCGTATCTGCTCCCCGACCTCGGGCCGCCAATCGCTGTCTTTCAGGTCCAGGATTCCGTGCTCCTCGCTCATGCGCTGAACCGTGACCTCCGGCCGATCGAAGAGGGAGCCGAACCCTTCGCCGGGCACGCCGCGCATAGGTTCCCTGCCTAACGCTTTGCTTCCAGCGTCGACGACCGCCTGGCCAGGAACCGCCGTGCTCACAACCGTGGCAAGCACCGTGAACGCACAATCGTCCCACGCACAGGCACCGAGCGCGGCGGTGCCGCGATCGTTGTAGACGTACGTACCCGGCCGCACCTCGGTGAGGCCGCGGATTTCATGCATCCGCCAGGCTGCCGGTGTCGAACCCCCACTCA
>DATFBW010000328.1:0-20176 GCA_035253645.1 Gemmatimonadaceae bacterium
CCTTTAGTCCGCGCAGAATTGCAATCGTGTTCTCGACCGTCGGCTCGCCGACGTACACGGGTTGAAAGCGCCGCTCGAGCGCTGCGTCTTTTTCGATGTATTTGCGGTACTCATCGAGCGTCGTTGCTCCCACGACGCGCAATTCACCGCGCGCGAGCATGGGTTTGAGCATATTGCCCGCATCCATGGAGCCTTCGGCTTTCCCCGCGCCGACCAGCGTGTGCAGCTCGTCGATGAAGACGATGAACTGTCCTTGCGAATACGTGATTTCTTTGAGCACCGCTTTGAGCCGCTCCTCGAACTCCCCGCGGAACTTGGCGCCGGCAATCAGCGCACCAAGGTCGAGCGCGATGAGCCGCTTGTTCTTGAGGCTCTCGGGAACGTCACCGTTGACGATGCGCTGAGCGAGCCCCTCGGCGATTGCGGTTTTGCCGACGCCGGGCTCCCCGATCAACACCGGATTGTTTTTCGTGCGGCGAGAGAGCACCTGCATGATGCGACGGATCTCTTCATCACGCCCGATGACCGGGTCGACTTTCCCCTTGCGCGCCAGCTCCGTGAGGTCGCGCGTGAACCGCTGCAGCGCCTGATACTGGTTTTCCGGCGTTTGATCCGTAACCCGATGCGATCCGCGCACCGCTTTGAGTGCCTCGAGTACGTTGCCGCGGTCCACGCCTAACGCGGACAAGATACTCTTCGCTTCTCCTTTGACGTCGGTGAGCGCGAGCAGGACGTGCTCCGTCGAGATGTACTCGTCGTCGAGCGCCTTGGCCTCTTCTTCGGCTCGATCGAAGACCTGGTTCAGCTCGCGGGACAGCGACGGTTGCGCACCGCTTTGCTTTGGATAGCGAGCGATTTCGCGCTCGATCTGCGCTATGAGCGTCGGAATCGAAACGCCGAGCTTCTGCAGAATTGGCGCGACCACCCCCTCGTCCTGCCGAACCATCGCGTCGAGAAGGTGCAGGTCGTAGACGAGCGGATTGCCGTTCTTGCGCGCCACCGCGACGGCTTCATTGAACGCTTCGGCAGACTTAACTGTTAGGCGGTCAGGATTGATCATGCAGACGATCCGTGATGCTGGGTCGGTTGCGCCGTTTTGGCGTAAATTCGATTACGGCGCAGTTTTTAGGTGTCGTATTGCAAGACCTGACCCCAATGTACCCGAAAAAAAAGCGGCGCCCATTTCGGGGCGCCGCGGCGGACTGGTGGGTCCGTCTTACTTGGTCACGATCATCTTTCGGAACAGTGCTCTCCCGTTGACCTCGAGTCGGTAGATGTAGATACCCGAGGCAACCTCGCGGCCTGTGTTGCGATACTTGCCGTCCCAGTACGCCGTGTACTGGCCACAGGTAAGGAGCACGTTCTCCAGTGCTTGTCCCCCTGACACGCCCGCTGATCCGCCCTGCAACACAGGTACTGCGACTAGCTGCGTGAGCAGGTTGTAGATCCGCAATGACACTCGGTACTGCCGCCCTTGATCCGCACAATTCGGAGCTCCACCAACGGAGAACGGAATCGTGGTCTCGGGATTAAAGGGGTTCGGGTAGTTCTGCCCGAGCGCCGAACCCGTACTTGCGTCACGACCGCTACTGCCGGACGACTGGGCCCAAATGTCCTGCGGGAGGAACGCGCTGAGAGCAAGCACTGCCAGCAGTGCTGCCCATCGGTGCTTCATTTGTGCGTTCTCCGGTCTGACAAAATAGGTTCGGGTTGCCGACTCCTGACTGAGAAAGGTGGTCCTAACTGCCGCTTCGGCGCGAACATAGGAAGCCGATCAGATACTGTCAAGCAACTTACGACCGTCCTCGTCACTCTGTTGACTCCCGCCAGCATCCGGCCTTGACCCCCCGTTTGCGCTGCCTCTGCGGGCCAATACACGCCCTGCGCCCTGCCGTTCCGTAATTCCGACTCGGTCGCAGTACTCCAAAAATGGGATGAGGAACTTGCGCGTCATGCCGAGTGCGTCGCGGAGTGCCGCGGGTGAATGTTCCGCACCATCGCGCATAGTGTGTTGCATCTCTTGCACCAATTGATTGAGACACTGCGCCTCGTAATACCGTGCGCCGAGCGGCTCAACCGCTGTGACGAGGTGATCACGTTCGAGGATACGCAGCAGAGAGATGACGCTTTCGCCGTGTTGCGCAACCAGATCGTGCGTCGACGGGGGCTCGCGGCCAGCTCCCTTTAACTGCGCCAGGACGGCTGCACGGACGTCGCGATGACGGGCGTCGAGTTGCGGGGCCCATCCGGGCGTCGCAAGCAATCCACCGCGCAGCTCTACGGCGTTCATAGCCACTGCGCGCCGTACGATCGCATCGAATACTGCGTCCGTAGTGGCAAGTCGCGTGCGGAGGGCCGCCTGCTGGACGCCAGCTTCCAGCGGATGTTGCGCGAGATGCGAGCCGACGGCGTCACGTATCCCCGCCGCAGCTTCCTCGAGCGCCTGGCGGGACACGATCCGCTCGCCCACATGTTCGGCCGCGACGGCAGGGACAAGGTCGCCTAACGAGGAAGGGGGCACGCCTAGCCGCACCGGCAATGCAGCCGCGTCGATACCTGCCAGACCCGCCTCGTCCAGCATCGTGCGCAAACGTTCCATTGGCTCGCTCATCGCGAGCGGCCATGGGCGGATGCGGCGATGGGGCGGATAGGGATCGCGCACGATCCCCCCACCGATTGTGATCGCCGGGGACGCGGCGCGCAGCACGAATCGATCACCCGCACGCGCGACGATCGGCTCCTCCAGGATCGCCCGCGCAGCACGAGCCTCTCCCGGCTCCACAGGGCCGCCCGCGGCGACGATCCGCGCTCCGACATCGCTGGTGCCTAGATGCAACCTGATGCGCTCGCGCGGACGCAGCGGTCGCTCGACTCGATCGAGCAGCGCGACGTCGACTCGCATGCGAGACGTAGGCTTCCAATGCGCATCTCCGACGAGAACTGCGCCGCGCGACACCTGGGCCAAATCGACCCCCGCCAGGGCGAGCGCCGCACGACTTCCGGCGCCGGCACTGGCTACTGTGGCGCCGTGTACCTGCACGCCGCGGACGCGCACGGCCTTGCCTAACGGGAGAAGCATAACGGTCGCTTCCGGGTGCACCGCACCGCTCCAGATCGTTCCGGTGACGACCGTTCCGGCACCGCGGATGGTAAAAGCCCGGTCGACCGGCATGCGGAAGGTGTCCACGCTGTTGCGCACCGGAAGATCGCGCAGCGCCGTGGCAAGCGTCGAACGCAGCGTCGCGAGCCCGAGTCCCGTGACAACCGACGTTGCGACGATAGGTGCACCCGCTAATGGCGAGCCGGCGAGCAGGTTGCGCACGTCGTCCATGACGAGCGCCAACCACTCGTCGTCGACGAGGTCCGCCTTCGCAAGCGCCACAACTCCCTGCCTAACGTCGAGTAGCGAGAGGATGTCGACATGCTCGCGCGTTTGCGGCATCACGCCTTCGTCGGCGGCGATCACGAGCAGCGCCAGGTCGATCCCGGTCGCTCCGGCGAGCATCGTTCGCACGAAAGCCTCGTGGCCCGGAACGTCAACCATTCCGGCGCGCAGGCCGTCGCCCAGATCCAGCGGCGCAAATCCCAGATCGATGGTAATGCCGCGCCGCTTCTCTTCCGGCAGACGGTCTGTGTCCACGCCGGTGAGAGCACGCACGAGGGCGGTCTTGCCGTGATCAATGTGGCCCGCGGTGCCGATGATCACGCGGCGTCCTGTTCCGACATCTTCTCCCACGACAAAAACGCGGTGAGCGGCCGGCCGTCGCTCAGATGCTCGGCGAGGAATTCACGGAGCAAGCGCTGGTGCGCTTTGCGCGTTGGCGCATCGCCTAACGGAAAAGAGTCACCCGCCAGCCACGCACGCAACGCTGCACGCGCGGATGCCGGTAGCGTGCGTCGCGCACGCGCGTTGTCCGCACAGCGGTCACACAACACCCCTCCGGCGCGGAGATCGAACGGCGCCGCCGTATCCTCGCCAACCGATGAGTGGCAGTTCGCGCACTCGGTGACCGATGGAGCGAAGCCCATGGCGCTCACCAGTTGCCAGGCGGCTGCCAGGGCGGTATCCGCCGTAGCGTCGCCGCCGCTCTCTTGAAGCTGATCCAGGCCACGCGCCAGGGGAAAAAACAGGTCACGGCCGCTCTCCTCATGTCCAAAGCGCATGACCAGCTCACTAAGCATCGCCGCCGACGCAAAACGCGCGAGCGTGGCGCCTAACGAGATCCTATTGCCTGTTGCATCGAACTTCGTGAGTGTGTGCAGATCCCGCTGTGGCCGCACGCTGATGTGCGCGGTGCCATACGCAAACAGGTCGAGGGCCCCGAATGCGCTGCGAGGCCGCTTCGCACCGCGCGCGACCACCGACACCAATCCGGCCTCCCGCGTCGCCAGTCGTACGATGCGCGACGACTCCAGGTAGTCGAAGGCGTGCAGCACGATGGCCTCGGTGGCGATCAAGGGCATACCGAAAGCTAGGGCCTGTCGCTCCGCGCCCCTAGCGGCGCGCCGAGCGGAGCGGCACGAGCGTCGGTGCGCCAATCGCGGGATCGCGCGTGATTACGAGCGGCCAGGCGTATACCCGCTCGAGGATTGGCGCCTGCATCACGTCCGCGACAGTGCCCGATGACACCACTGCGCCTTCCGCGAGCAATACCATCCGGTGAGCGAAACGCGCCACCAGGTTGAGCTGATGTGACACCAGCAACACGGCCTTGCCGCCTAACGCCAGCTGGTGCAACAGCTCGAAGACCGCCATTTCATGGGCGATGTCGAGGAACGTCGTCGGTTCATCGAGGATCAAGGCTGCCGTCTCCTGCGCCAGCGCACGGGCGATGCGCGCCCGCTGCCATTCACCGCCCGAGACCGCGTCGGTTCGCCGATCGGCGAGCTCGGCGACGCCCGCGGCACCGAGCGCTGACTCCACGGCAGCGCGGTCAGCAGCACGTTCGCGCATCCACGAGGAGCGGTGTACATAGCGGCTGAGCGCTACGTATTCACGCAGCGTGAGGGAGAGAAGGGCCTCTTCCCGCTGGGGAACAACGGCCACGTGCCGCGCCCTCTCCAATGGACTCCACTCGGCCTGCGCACGTCCGTCGATCTTTATCGTCCCCCGCTGCAGGGGGACACGTCCCAGCAACGCTCGCACGAGCGTGCTCTTGCCACTCCCGTTAGGCCCCACTACTGCGGTGATTTCCCCACGGCTCGCTTCGAGCGAGACGCCCGCAAGCGCAGCGCGTTTGGCACCTGGATATGTGACCGCGACGTCGTGGAAGCGGATCATGTGGGTGTACGCATCCGCGCGAAGAAGAACGGCACGCCCATAAGCGCCGTCACGGCGCCGAGTGGAATCTCGAGCGGCGCGCGGAGGGTACGCGCCGCGAGGTCAGCGACCAGTACCAGCGTGGCGCCCGCGAGAGCGGATGCAGCCAGTGTGGGCCGGTGCCGCCCACCTGCAGCGCGTCGGACAAGGTTCGGAACGATGAGGCCCACGAAACCAACCAGACCGGCAGCTACGACCGTCGCCGCGGCAAGCAGTGAAGCCGCCAGAAAGATGCGGCGGGCCGCTCTGTCTGCGTCGACACCGAGCGATGCCGCGGCGTCCTCGCCTAACGCGAGAAGGTCGATGGTTCTCCCCCAATGCACCAGCAGGACCGCCGCTGGCACGACGAGTGGCGCCGTCCACGCTACGTCGCGCCACGAGGCGCCGCCTAACGAGCCCATCATCCACCAGAGGGCTCCGCGCACGGCATCCGCGGGAGCGGCCACGAGAGTGACCATGACGAGCGCGTTCGCGAATGCGCCAACGAGCAGGCCCGCGAGGACGAGCATGCGGACATCGGGTCCCGATTTCGCGAGGCGCGCGACGCCTAATACGGCGACGACTGCGGCGATGGCGCCCACGAACCCTGCGAGTGTCACGAGGACGGGTGTGCGGCCGCCTAACGAGACTGCGAGCACGGCACCGACCGCGGCCCCTCCGGAAACGCCGAGGAGGTAAGGGTCGGCAAGCGCGTTGCGGAGTACACCCTGGAGTGCCGTGCCGCTCATCGCCAGACCCGCGCCAACGAGCATCGCAAGCACGACGCGCGGAGCACGGATGAGACGGACGATAACAGAGGTGGTCGAGTCATCGCCGCTCCACAGCGACCGCCACACCTGGGCCATGCCCAGGTCCACACTGCCGAACATCAGGCCGGCAATAGCAAAGGCCGCAAGTCCTGCCGTCAGCGCTGGCCAGAAGAGTCGTCGCACGGCTATGGGATGCGGCCAGGATGGAACAGACGCGCGAGCGAACGCGCTGCTTCGCCAACGCGAACAGATGGACGCCCGACCAGCATCGTGTCGAAGACGGCGATGCGCCCATCGCGCACGGCGCGAACGGAACGCCACTGGGCCGCCGAGCGGATCCGATCCGCGGTTGTGGGACCGGCGAGGACAAAGTCGGGATCCCGCCTAACGACGTCTTCGAGCGCGACCGGCGCCGACGGCACGTTCAGATCCGCATAGATGTTGCGTCCTCCCGCGATGTCCACGAGCTCAGTCAAATAGCTCCGCGATCCGATCGTAATGATCGGGGAATGCCACACGTGCCAGAAGACAGTGGGCCGATCGAGACCGCGCGTCGCTGTCCGCACGCGGTCGAGTGAAGCAAAGACAGTGTCGCGCACAAGCCGCGCGCGCGCTGTATCTCCGAGGAGGATGCCGAGGGTGTCGAAGGCACGTCGCAGGTCCTGCAGCAGATCGACGCGCAAGACGAGCGTCTGGACTCCGGCAGCGCGGAGCCGGTCGACGGCCGTGACGTTTTCGATGCTTTCGTACAGAATGACGAGGTCGGGATTGACGCTCAATACCTGCTCGACGTTGGGACGCAAGCCGTCACCGACGTCGGGCACCTGAATGGCCGAATCCGGGAAGACATCCCAACGCGATCGCCCGACCAGACGGTGGCCGGCGCCTAACGCGAAAAGAAGCTCCGTCGTCGTCGGATTGAGCGAGACGATGCGTTGCGGCGTACCGGCGGTGTGTGCGGTGTCAGCGGGCGCGCGCTCAACGCCGCTGCAGGCAGCGAGTGCGGTACAGAGGACGATGGATGAACGTGCGAAGCGTCGAACCGCCATGGACCCTCCCCCGAGGGAATCGATGGCGCGCGAACGGAAATCGTCTCCTGGCTCCGGGCCGCGTCGCTGTGCCTTCCCGACCAGTGGTCAGTGGCTTTGTACAGGACGCGTACCTGCCCGTTACAGTGGCGGGGCCGCGCCGGCTTTACACCGGCTTCCGTGTTTTCCGTCCGAGCGGATCAGTTTCAGTCGAATGTAGACTGCGTTTGCCGGCCCGGCAACCAAGCCGTCCTCCCAGACCTGGACACTTTTCACCGCAGAGAACGCAAAGAACGCGGAGTAGTGCAGAGATTCATTACAAGCAGCCAGACTGCGTCACGCATCGACACGTCTCCAAAGAGCATTTTACCGCCGAGACGCGGTGAAATGCTCTTAAGAATCTTGATGACGGGTGACGAGTTCAGGTTCCTTGTGAAAGATTCTCCCGCAAACGTCTGCGTTCTTTGCGTTCTCTGCGGTGAGAGCCTTTTTTTTTTGAACGTCGTAACGTTCGAGACTTAAGCGTCAGGGTTCTTGGCTGACGACCGGCCGGAACGCAGCAGCAATGCCGCGACCGCCGCAGCGATCAATGCGCCTAACAACGCCATCAGCCACGTCCGGTTGCTCGACTGCGCGCGCGCCCCGGGAAACGTGATCGTCAACACGGCGCTCTGCGGGACGTCCTGCGCGAGAAACCGCTGCAACGATTTTCCCTCGACTGTAACCGCGCCTTGCGCCGCCAGTCCGGCACCCGCTGCCCGCGCCGCCGTCTCCTCGAACAAAACCTCCAATACTCCGGTCTTGTCCATCAGCGGAATCGTTAGGGAGTCGACGCTGGGAGGAAACTCATAACGCAGCGCGAGTTGCTTGAGCCCCGGAGCAAACGGCGCAAAAACCGACGCAGCCCCATCCGCGATGACAACAGCCGCGCCCGCGATATCCCCCGCATCGCGCATGACCGTCGCGTTCTGAGCTCCTTCGGGCAACACCACACGCCACGTGGCGCGCGCCCCTTGTGCATCGCGGCCCTGCACCAGCGTCCGCATTGAATCGTTGCCCAGCTCGAAGACGTCAAGGACCGCGCGACTGCCGCCGGCGCTCGGCGCGGAGATGGCCAGATGTCGTCCGCGCACGGAAATGTTGACGCCGGTCGACGTGGTATCGAACACCGTGATCTCGGCGCTTTCGCCCTCGCTGGCGGCGGCGCCTAACGGCGCGGTGAAATACGCAACCCCACCGTGCAACGCCGCAGCGAAGTACACGGCCCGCTCGGCGCCGAATGGCCGGAATGTGAAGCGATAGTTCCCGCGCGCGTCGCTCAACACTGAATCGACGGCACCCGCGGTGTCACTTCCCACGCGGTGGAGCGTGACCATACGGTCACGCACCGGAACCGTTTGCGCGCCTCGCTGCAGGATTACACGCCCCGAGACTGTACGCGAATGCTGGGCGCCGCCGAGCGACGCGGCGCTGATGAAGACCGCGCCGACGCACAGGACCCTAACGAGCAGACCACTCAACAGCAGCTTTCAATTCCCAGTTGCATGTTTTCCAGTGCTCAGTCTCGGCTGACTGATACACCGGGAACGATTCACTGGCAACGCGAAACTGCAGTTATGTGTTCTAGGGTTTGAATTTCCCGAAATCCTCGGGCCGCAGATTCGCCAGATGATCCTTCAGCTGCTCCGCCGTCATCTCCAGTGTGCTCATCACGTCCGGTTTCGGCGGAACGACCTGGCCTTCCTCTTCGTCATCGTCACTGTCGTCGCCGGGCGTGATCAACAACGACTCATCGGCAAGGATCGGCGCGCCACAACGCAGTGCCACCGCGATGCTGTCGGAGGGCCGTGCGTCGATCGTCACCAAGCCATCCGGCCGGGAGATGTGCATCTCCGCGAAATACGTCCCGTTGCTCACCTTCGTGATATGCACTTTGCGGAGCTCGCCGCCTAACCCCAGGATGAGCGTCTTGCAGAGGTCGTGCGTCAGCGGGCGCTCCCGCGGGACGCTGTTGATTTGCAGCAAGATCGACTCGGCCTCCGCCTGCCCAATCCAGATGGGCAGCACGCGCTCGCCGTCCATCTCACGAAGCACCACGACGTAGGTGTTCGAGCTACCATCGAGACCGAGACGCGAGACCGATACTTCAACCATCAGAATGCTCCTGGGCGCAGTGATGGAGCCAACCCTCAGCTAATCCTGCGCTCCTAACGAACCGCGCGTCGCAGCGCTTCCAGTTGATCTGTGCGCTCCCACGAGAAGAAGACATTCTCCGCTTCACAACGCGGCGTACGACCAAAATGGCCGTATGCCGCTGTCTCGCGGTAGATGGGGCGTCGTAACGCCAACGATTCGGTGATCGCCTTTGGAGTGAGACGGAAAGCATTGCGCACGGCGTCTTCGATTGCCGTGTCTGGTACTACACCTGTGCCGAAAGAATTGACCGCAAGGGAAACAGGCTCCGCTACACCAATCGCATACGCCAATTGCACTTCGCACCGCCGAGCCAGCTTCGCGGCGACGACGTGTTTTGCAACCCACCGCGCAGCGTACGCACCCGAACGATCGACTTTCGAGGGATCCTTGCCGCTAAACGCACCACCGCCGTGGCGTCCCATGCCGCCGTACGTATCGACGATGATCTTGCGGCCGGTGAGGCCCGCATCGCCTTGCGGCCCACCGATCACGAAACGACCCGTGGGATTGATGTGGTACACCACGTTAGGCGAGACGAGCTCGCGCGGCACGACAGGATTCACGACTTCTTCGATGATCGCTTCGCGAATCGTCTCGGCCGTGACCGAGGGATCGTGCTGCGTGGAGACGACGATGGTCTCGACGCCGACCGGCCGATCGCCTTCATAGGCAACGGTGACCTGCGCTTTGCCGTCGGGACGCAGCCACGCGAGTGTGCCGTCCTTGCGCAACTCCGCGAGTCTGTGCGTTAGGCGGTGGGCGAGGGTGATCGGCATCGGCATGAGCTCGGGCGTCTCATCACTCGCATAGCCGAACATCATCCCCTGATCACCTGCTCCGCCCGTATCCACGCCCATCGCGATATCCGGCGATTGCCGATCGATCGTGCTCATGACCGCGCAGGTTTCCCAATCGAAGCCGTACGCCGCATCGGTATAACCGATCGACTTGATGACACCGCGCACGATGTCGGGGAGGTGCACATAGGCCTTCGTCGTGATCTCACCGGCAATAACGGCCAAACCCGTCGTCACCAGCGTCTCACACGCTACGCGCGCCATCGCGTCTTCCTTCAGGATCGCGTCGAGGACGGCGTCGGAGATTTGATCGGCAATCTTATCCGGGTGTCCTTCGGTAACAGATTCTGAGGTGAAGAGGTGCCGGTCAGCCACGTGTGGACAATGAGGTTAGGGTCTGCGCGTCCGACGCAAAAAAAGAGCCGGATAAGGTCCCGGCGGCGTCAGGATAGGGAACGATAGAAACGCCGGATCGTCACATCAACCCATCGCGCAGAAAGGGCGCATCCCCAAAGGCCGCGCCGAGGCGGAATTTGAGCTCTCGCTCGCTCTCGCTCGCGGTGCGCGCGGCCAACGCAGCGTTGGCCGCCTCCGTCGCGAATGCGGCGCTCACGCCTCGGATGATGTGTTTGACCAACGGGATCGAATTGGGATTCACGCTCAAGACGCGCACCCCGAGTCCAAGAAGCGCGAATGCCATGAGCGGTTGCGAGGCCATCTCGCCGCACACGGTCACGTCGAGGTTGTTCTCGCCTCCCACATCCACTGTCCGCTTAATGAGCCGCAAGACGGCGGGGTGTAGAGGCGTGAAACGCGACGCCAGGTTCACGTTCCCGCGATCGACCGCGAGCGTGTATTGCACGAGATCATTCGTGCCTATCGAGAAGAAGGCGACCTCGCCAGCCAACGTGTCGGCGGCCACGGCCGCCGCGGGCGTTTCGATCATGACGCCTAACGGCACGTCGTGCTTGTACGACACACCACGCGCATCCAGCTCGCTCGCGGCCTCGTGCATGAGCCGGCGCGCAGTACGCACCTCATCCACGGTGACGATGAGCGGGAGCATGATCCGGATGTCGCCGTGCTGCGCGGCCCGCAACAACGCGCGCAACTGATCCTTGAACAGCTCCGGCTCGTCGATGCACATGCGGATCGCGCGCCAGCCCAGAAACGGGTTTGGCTCGGACGGGAAACCGCCGACGGGCAGCTTATCGCCTCCCAAATCGTATGTACGGATTACGACGGGGCGGCCGTCGAAGGCTTCGGCCACGCTGCGATACGCCTCATACTGTTCATCCTCGTCAGGCATCGCCGCACGGCCGACGACGAGAAACTCGGTGCGCATGAGACCAACACCTTCCGCGCCGCTATTCGCAGCCTCCGTCGCCTCCTCAGCGAGGTCCACGTTCGCTCGGATCGTTATGCGCACGCCGTCGGTGGTGACCGCGTCGGCCGCGGCCAGAGCGCGCAACTCTTGCGTCGTCTCCTTCTCGCGCTGTGCGCGGTGCCTGTACGTCGCGATCTCCGCCGGGCTCGGATTGACGATCAGGAGGCCGCTCGACCCGTCCAGAACGGCCATCTCCCCCCCGCGCAGACGCGAGGTCGCATCACGCAGCCCCACGACGGCCGGCAGGCCGAGGGAACGTGCGAGGATCGCGACGTGAGCCGTGCGTGTCCCCGCGTCCGTCGCGATCGCCGCGATGGCAGCGCGGTCGAGCTGCACCGTTAGGCTCGGCGTCAGGTCGTGCGTGACAAGGATTGCGTTCGCGCCGCTGGGCACGTCCACGGGATCGTGATCCGGCAACCCCAGCAAAACCGTCAGCAGACGCACGTGCACGTCGGTCAGGTCGCCCACGCGTTCGCGCATCATGGGGACGGCGTGTTTCGCAAAGTGCAAGCGCCAATCGATCAGGACGAGATCGACGGCTTTCTCGGCGCTCAAGTTCTGCCTAACGTACGACTCCATCTGATTCAACAGCTCGCGATCTTCCAGGATGGAGATTTGTACCTCGAAAATCGCGGCTTCTTCCGGGCCGGCCTGGCGTTCCACGCGCTCAGCCACGGCACGCAGGCGGGCTATCGCCCGCTCCACGGCGGACCGCAGCCGCTCGATCTCCTTGTCGATGGCTTCGTCGTCGATGATGCGGTGCGGCACCTCCGGCGCTTCCCAGCGCAACAGATGCACGGGACCGATGACGATCCCGGGCGATGCGGAGATCCCGCTCAGGGCGCGATCCACTACTTTTCCCCGAATCTCGTCGATATGAGCGACGTGAGCGCGTCCACCGCCTGCTTGGCATCAGGCCCGTCGGCGCGGACGTTGAGCTGCGCGCCGTATTCCGCCGCGAGCATCATTACGCCCATGATGCTCTTGCCATTCACCTCGAGGTCTTCGCGCGCCAATCGGATATCGGATTTGAACTTGGCGGCAAGCTTCACAATCTCGGCGGCCGGCCTGGCGTGGAGACCGTTTTTGTTCTCGATCTTGACGGTGCGCTCGATCATGACCGTAGCGTCGAGTACAGCGCCACGGCGCTCAATACGATGAGCCCCACTTTCCAGCCTGCGAGACGGCCTTGTAGACGCACCAACACAAGCGCGCTGACGAGCGCGATCACGAGGCCGATGCCTAACGCGGCGGTCCCGCTCTCGGCGGCTCCTGCGATACGGTGAAATACGAGTGGCAGCGAAAGAGCGCCGATCGCCGCCCCGAGCCGGCCGATCGCATGCGGCCCCTGCCGCAGGATAGGCGTGCCGAGGGAGGGCGCGACTCGCAGTCCATCCCGCCACCCCACGCGCAGCCCCCAGATGCGGAGCCACAAGTGGCCCGCATTGTAGAGCGCTAAGAACCCGCCCACGACCAATCCTGGTCCCGCGCCGACTGCGAAGAGCGCGAGCGCCAGCACCGAACAGAACGGGAGCCACGAAGCCCACACCAACCGATCGCCGAGACTGCCTAACGGGCTGCAGAGCGCCCGTCGATAGCGTTCGATTTGATGCGGAGCGTCTCCCTCCAACTCTGCGCGCGCCAAAGCGCCGACTGCCACCGCCGCGAGGTACGGGTGCGCATTGAAGTACTGGCTCTCGCGCGCGAGCGCCTCGCGATATGCGGTGCCTTCTTTTCCACCCGGGAGAAATCGCAGCGCCGGTTCCATGCAAAACGCCGTTCCGGTCCCGATCAGCGTCTCGTAATTCCACGAGCCTTGAATCGCGAGCAAACGCACGAACATCGACAGGTGCGTTTTGAGCGGAAGCGGAGGGACTGTCATACGAGGAAGTAGAGGACGAAGCCTGCTGCCAGCGCCGCGGCAAAAATCGACCGCGCATAGGCAATCGTCGAGAAATGCTTCCACACAGCGCTGGCCGCGACCGCCGCCGCGATGACAGCGACGATCAGACGGGTCGTGCCTAGCGAGTGGGACCAGCTCAGGATGGACGTGTCTCGCAGCGGCAGCGCGACGGCGAGCAGCAGCAGCGTGAGGGCCGTTGCACGCACGAGATCGGACGCGAGGCCAGTGAGCTGGAACTGGCGGATCACATGCACCTCGCCGCGAGCAACGGCTTCCTGTGCCTTACGGGCGCGTTTTGCGTTGAGCGTACGCAGCTGCACCATGGACCATCCGCCTAACCAAGCCCCGGCAAGACCGACCACCACCGCGATGACCAACGCTCCCCCCGCCATGACACGTTCATCGGCAAACAGTGCCCCCGCGACAACCGATGCCGAACCCCATTCGGGGTACCGCGATGCACCAACCGGGAGCGTCTCCACCGCGAAACACTCCAGGATTGCACCGCACAGCACTCCGAGACCGGCATCGCCCGTCGCGGCGCCGCCTAACGTGGCAGCGACGATAGGACGCGAGATCATCCCCTGCGGGAAGCTCACGGTGTCAAAGCCGGCGAGCGTGCCAAAGAGCACGATGAGCAAGATCTCACCGGGTGTCACCGAACACCCTCCGCGCTCAGCATGTCGCTCAAAGGAAGCGGCCGCGCCGCCGGAACATCCTGCGCAGTGATTTCGATCCCGCGCCCCTCCAGCGCGCGCAGCGCTTCCTCTTCCTGAGGACTGAGAAAGACATAGCGCAATCGTTGAATCCGTCCAGGGCGGTGATGAATCCCGCCGACGTTGATTCGCTTGATCGCGCCCGTGTCCGCGCAAAGCTGCGCCATGCTCGGGATATCGGCCGTGAGGAGGATCCCGCGCCTTTCGTCCGCCTGATAGCGCTCGAGACGCTCCACGGCGCTGGCGACCGAATCGAAGTACACCCCCATTTCGGGGGGCACGCCCATCCGGTAGAGCTCCTGCTCCCACTCGCTTTCGGCGACTTCATCGTCCACCAGGACGATGAACTCCAGCGACAACGGCTGGCCCCAGCCCACCACGACCTGCCCGTGAATCAGGCGATCGTCGATGCGGTAGAGCTCAATCGCCATGCGTAGCTCCACCGGACCCCTTTCTGCCGGCGTCTTCAACAGTGGCCAGCGCTTCGCGCCCGCGCTCCACCGCATAACGAGCCATGTCGACCGCCCCGCGTTCGTCCCCAAACACGAATTCGAGAAGCGTAGCGAGGTTAGCGCCGGTGACGAGCACGAGATCAGGACGATCACGGAGTATCCGCCGCGCCGCCATCGTGCAGCTGCCGGCCGGGAGGTCGGTGAAGATCGTGGTCACGTTAGGCGCGCTCGCCAGGTCGCGCATCTGCTTTTCCACGTCCTTCGCCGAAAGGTCACGATTCGAGAACGGAAGGAATACCTCTCCGCGACCGGAGATCTGCGTAACCGCCGAAACGATGCCTTCCGCAAAGCTTGCATGTCCCGCGACGAGCGCGCGGCGTTCACTCATCGTCTTCGACCAGATATTGCCGTACTTCCGATGCGGCACGCATGTGCGTGATCAGTCGTTCATTGAAGACCTGCGCCGTATCCATGCCGCTGTATTTGAGCAAGTGATTCATCGCGATGACCTCAGCGATGACCGTAATGTTTTTCCCGGGATTCAGATAGACGGTGATCTTGGGCAGCGACACGCCAAGGATGTCGGTATTCTCGCCGTCGAGTCCTGTCCGGTCGGCGCTCACGTGTTCCGTCCACTCGACCAATTGCACGACGACTTCGATGCGCTTCTGCTGTCGCACCGCGCGAACACCGAATATGTGTGAGATGTCGATCAGGCCGACCCCGCGGATCTCCATCACGTGACGTTGCAGCGGATGTCCGCGACCGATCAGAACATCGTTGCCGCGCCGCGTAACGAGTACGAGGTCATCCGCGACAAGACGGTGGCCGCGCTCCACCAAATCGAGGACGCATTCGGATTTGCCAATACCGCTCGCCCCGGTGAACAGAAGACCGACCCCAAAAACATCCGCGAGTGAGCCGTGCAAGGTAGTCGTGGGCGCGAACAGCTCTTCGATTGCCGGTTTTGCGAGGCGATAGAACTCGGCGGTCTTGGGCTTGGCGCGGTAGACCGGGATCCCATGTGCATCCATCAGCTCGAGCAGCGGCGGTACAGGGTCCTGCCCTTTCGTGATGAACACGCAGGGCAACCCGAACTCGCAAAAACGCTGTAGGTTGGCGTGCCGCTCGGCGTCGCCTAACGAGCGAAGGTACGCGATCTCCGTTTCCCCCAGCACTTGGAGCCGATCGGAGACGAAGCGGCCCACAAAGCCCGCGAGTGCGAGTCCGGGGCTCGAGATCTCTCCCGTCGCGACGGCACGCTCCGCCCCGGCGACATTGCCTAACTGTTCCAGGTCGAGGATTTCGCGCAGCCGCTCGATGACCTTGCCCACGGTCACCACGGGCGATGCGGCAGCGCTCACGTTTTCAGAACGCGCCGGGCGCGCTCCTTGGCCGGACGCTTCGCGTGGTTCGTCTGTGACGCGAGGTGCTCCAACGCCCGGTCGAGGGCGGTGCCGTATTGACGCGCGCGCCCTTCGGCGACGAGCCGTCGCCGCGGCACGTCCAACACGATTTCGACGCGGCGCGTGGGCCCGTCATGCTCGAAAACGACGTGCGCGTCCACCACGCGGCGGAGACGGCGCGCCAGCTTCGCGATGGATAATTCCGCCTTGCGGATAATACCGGCAGCTACTTTCGCGTTATGCGACCGGAACAGGATCTGCACGACTTCAACCTCCGCTGTGCACGATACTCGTTAGGTGCGCGCCAGTTTCGAGCGCCGCACGTTCCCAGGTAAAGGCCTTGGCAAATTCGCGGGCCTGCCGGCCCAAGACATCGACCTCGTGCCGTGACCGCGCTATGCGGCCCATGGCGGCAGCCAGCGCGGCCACGTCGCCGTGCGGCACCAGAAAGCCGGTCTCTCCATCACGCACCGATTCGCGGATCCCCGGGGAGTTCGATGCCACGACCGGCGTGCCGCACGCAGCTGCTTCGAGATTCGTGATGCCCCAGCCTTCCTTTGGTGAAGTGAACGCGAGTGCCCACGAACGTCTCAGCAAATGCAGCTTGTCCTCTTCGCTAATGCGCCCAAGAAACTTCACCTGCGCGCTAAGGTCAAGCGACGCCGTCAGTTGCTCGAGACGACCCCGATCATCGCCTGCGCCTGCGATTTCCAGACGCGCATCGGGCCTTTGCAGTTGATGAAAGGCTCGGATGATGAGATCTACGCGTTTGTAGCGTTTCAAACGTCCGAGATATGCAAACGTCGGCTGCGCTGCGCGGACTTCGGGAGCTGGTGTGTAGTGTTTCGTATCGATTCCGCAATAGATAATCCGAATGTTCTCTCGCGGGATCCCGCGTGCGGCCAGGTCATCAGCGGTGCTCTCGCTGATCGCTTGAAACGGTGCCGAGCGATACACACGGGCGATCGGTCGTTCCATGAACCACACGAGTGAAGCCAACGGAAACGCGGCCTCCTGAAAAACGGTGTCGCCGAACAGGTGGGGAACGAGGGCGACGACAGGGATTCTTGCGTCGCTTACCCAACGAGGCGTGTAGAGCGGCACTTTGTTGATGTCTTCGACGATCACGTCAAAGCGCTGGCTTTCCGTAAGCCGGCGGAACGCCGGACGCGCAAAGAAGGGAAATGTGTAACGCGTACCAACACGATGAACGCGAATTCCATCGAGCTCCGCGGTCGGTGGTGCATCCGGCCAACCGCCGCACAGCAACGTGACGTCGAACCCTTGACTCGTCAGGCGGCCGAAAATCTCGTGCAGATGGATCTCGGCGCCGCCAGCCTGCGGGTTCTCGCGGTCCTGCCAGTTTATGACGAGAACACGCATCACAAACTTCCCAACTGGCGCGCAATTGCGTCGAGAACTCCGTTCACGAATCGCGCACTTTCGAGCGTGCCAAACCTTTCGGCGAGCGTGACCGCTTCCTGAATCACAACGCGCGGCGGTGTGTCGCCTTTTCGCAGCTCGGCAGACCCCAGTCGCAAAACCGCGCGCTCGATGGCGCCCAAGCGGCCCAGCCGCCAATTGCGCGTCGCCGCGGCTATGCCATCATCGATCTCCTCGATACGCGCCTGCACGACGTTTATGAGGCGATACGCGACGTCGCGCTCCGCACGCGAAACGGCGAGATCGCTCCAGAGTCTGTCGGCGAAGCTTTCGAGTGAGACGTCACTCAAGCGCCCGGCGAGGTCCCACGCGTACAAGGCTTGTATGGCGCGCGCACGGGCGCGGCGCCGCATCCGCTGCTCAGACCTGCTCAGCCGCATCCAGTCGATCGAAAAGGTCGGCCATTTCCAGAGCGGCGACGGCGGCGTCCCACCCTTTGTTGCCGTGAACGCCTCCCGCACGCGCTTCTGCCTGTGCCATCGTGTCGCACGTGAGGACTCCGAACCCGATCGGTAGATCAAATTCCGCGATGGCGTTTGCGAGCCCACGCGCTGCTTCGCCGGCAACGTAGTCGAAGTGGGGCGTTTCGCCGCGGATTACAGCACCAAGCGCAACGATCACATCGTAGCGCTCAGTCGCCGCAAGGTGCCGCGCAGCGCCGGGCAACTCCCAGGCGCCCGGGACCCAAATGACGTCCACGTTTTCGTAGGACACGTTATGTCGCGTCAGCGCGTCGAGGGCGCCGTCCACGAGCTTTTGTGTGATCGACTCGTTGAAGCGACTGGCAATGACAGCGCAGCGTTTCTCCGCGCCGTTAGGCGAGCCGCTGAATTCCGCCATTTACGAAGCGAGCATATGGCCAAGCTTGAGTCGCTTGGCCGTCAAGTATCCGGCGTTGGCGTCAGTCGGCGGGGCCTCGATCCGCACGCGGTCCACAACTTCGAGCCCATATCCTTTGAGGCCGACGAGTTTTTTGGGGTTGTTTGTCAACAAGCGCACGGACTTGAGGCCGAGATCGAGGAGGATCTGCGTCCCGATGCCGTAGCTTCTGAGGTCGGGTTTGAACCCTAACGCTTCATTCGCTTCGACGGTGTCGTGCCCGGCATCCTGCAGCGCATAGGCCTTCAGCTTGTTGAGCAGGCCGATGCCCCGACCTTCCTGATCGAGATACACGACGACGCCGCGCCCTTCGCGCACGATGGCGTCCATCGCGGCCATGAGCTGCCAGCCGCAGTCGCACCGCCGGGAGTGGAAGACGTCTCCCGTTAGGCACTTGGAGTGCATGCGGACCATGATGTTCTGGCCCTCCCCCAAATCGCCGTACACGAGGGCCACGTGCTCCGCCGTGTCCACGTCGTTGCGGTAGCCGATGATCTTCCACTCGCTTGGCGGCGCTTCCACGGGCAGCATAGCTTCGGCGACACGGTGGACGATACGCTCGGTCTTGAGCCGGTGCGCCACGAGGTCCGCAACCGTAATGAACGTGAGCTTGTGGTCGGCGGCAAAACGCTCCAAAGCTTCGCGGCGCATCGTCACCCCGTCGTCGTCCAGGACCTCGCAGATCACACCGGCAGGCGTTAGGCCGGCGAGACGGCACAGGTCCACCGCCGCTTCGGTATGACCGACGCGCTGCAGCACACCCCCGTCGCGCGCCTTGAGGGGGTGCACGTGCCCCGGACGCCGCAGCTCAGCGGGTGTCGTGCGTGGATCCGCCGCAACGCGGATCGTCGTCGCGCGGTCCGCCGCCGAGATACCGGTGGTCACGCCAAACTTTCCGGCGGCGTCGATGCTCACGGTAAATGCCGTGCGCATTGCTTCGGTGTTTTCCGTCTCTTCGCTCTGCATCGGCAGCTCGAGCGCCTTGATGCGCTCCGAGGTGAGCGCCAGACAAATCATCCCCTTGGCGCGCATCATGAAGTTGACCTTTTCGGGCGTGATCAACTCCGCGGCGCAAATGAGATCGCCTTCGTTCTCGCGATCCTCATCGTCGGCGACAATCACGAACTTGCCGTCCTTGATGTCTTCAATCGCTTGTTCAACCGTTCCGAATGGCATAGGTCAGATGTCGGAGCTCGGGGCTCGGAGGTCGGAGGTCAGATGCGCCGAGAGCAGGCGGCGTACGTATTTCCCGATTACGTCACCCTCGACGTTCACGAGACTTCCCTCGCGCAACTCGCCTAACGTCGTATGCGAGCGCGTGTACTCGATGAGCGCCACCTGCGCGACCGCCGGCGCGGGGATGGCGTTGATCGTTAGGCTGACGCCGTCGATTGCAAGCGAACCGTGCGGCACGAGGAGCTCCTCCAACTCGGCGCCGACGTCCACATCGACGAGCAGCGCGTCGGCGGTCGCGCGCACAGCGAGCACGCGGCCCACCGCGTCGACGTGACCTTGCACGATATGTCCGCCTAAGCGATCGGTCGCACGTAGCGCACGTTCCAGATTCACCCGCGTAGCGCGCCGCCAGTGCGCAGCCGTGGTTCGCGAGCGCGTCGCTTCCATACTGGCTGTCGTGAACCAGTGCTCGCCAGCATCGCGAACCGTCAAACAGACGCCACTCACTGAAATGCTCTCCCCCAATTCCAAATCGCTGTATGCGCACGAAACACGGAACTCCAGCCCGGCCGCCGTTGGCCGCGCTGACTCGATCACGCCAATGCTGCTAACGAGACCCGTGAACATCACATACCTGACGGAGAGTACACAGTCATGAGATCATCACCCAAATGCGCCTGGCGCACAACTTTCCACTTCGGTCCCGGCGCCGCCAGCTCAGGTG
>DATFBW010000329.1:0-12073 GCA_035253645.1 Gemmatimonadaceae bacterium
GCGTTCATGCCTGCGATCAATGTGCACGGTCGCGATAGGCGTTAGGTGGACCACGCGACCTCGGACGACGAGCATACGATCAACGCCGCTTACGGGACATGACTGATCCGCAGCAAGAAGCAGCGATCGTTGACGTATGGCACAAGAACGCGACGCCGTGGACTGAAGCCATCCGCGAGAATCGCATTGAGAGCCGCAAGCTCGTCACGAATGGCGCTATCATAGATGCGGTAATGAGCCAAGGGCCACGCACAGCCCTCGACATCGGCTGTGGCGAAGGTTGGCTCGCGCGTGCTCTCGCCGCGCGTGGCGTGCGTGTAATTGGCGTCGACGTCGTACCTGAGCTCGTTGAACGTGCTCGCCAGTTCGGTGAGCCAAACGCCGACTTTCGTGTCGCATCGTATGAAATGATTGCCGCTGGCGACCTCGATATCCCGCTCGTCGATGTCGCCATCGCAAACTTCTCGCTGCTCGGCCACGAATCCGTCGACGCATTGATCCGTCGCGTGCCCGCTCTTGTGCGACCGGGCGGGAGTTTCGTTGTGCAAACACTGCATCCTGTTGTTGCCTGCGGTGATCTACCTTACGCGGATGGCTGGCGCGCAGGATCGTGGACCATTCCAGGTGCGGGCTTCGGCGACCCCGCACCCTGGTACTTTCGAACGTTGGAAACCTGGTTTTCCCTCCTCTCGCGCAACGGTCTCACACTCCGCGAGCTCCGCGAGCCGCTACATCCGACGTCGCAGAAGCCCGCCTCCGTGATCTTCATCGCGGCGCCTGGCTAGGCTCAGCGCACCCGACTATCCTTGCCGCACGTCTTCGGCATGGGGCAGCAGCGCCCCGTGTTTCAACGCCGCGTCGGAGATCCGATGACAATGAAGCTCGTTAGGCTCGCCACGGTCGCTGTCTTCACGCTCCTTGCATCGTCCCAGGCGCTTGCGCAAACGGGGACCGTGCGCGGTCGCGTCACCGATGCAGACGCCGCGCGCGGCATCGCCGATGTACAGGTGATGGTGAATGGCACACGCATCGGTGGCGTCACGGGCGCCGATGGTGCGTACACGTTGACAGCCGTTCCAATCGGCGTGCGCACAGTTACCGCGCGGCGGCTCGGCTACCAGCCGGCCACGCAGCAAGTCACCGTTCCTGCGGGCGGTACCGTCACGGTGGACATAGCGATGCAGGTCAGCGCGCTCAATCTGAGTGAAGTCGTCGTAACCGGATCCGGAACACCCACCGAGAAAAGGAAGATCGGAACGAGCGTCGCGTCAGTCGACTCGACCATCATCAGTCGCGCGCAAGCGCTTACCGTCGATCAAGCACTGCAAGGCAAAACAGCAGGCGCACAAATCACACAAAATTCTGGTGGACCCGGCGGTGGCGGTGTGTCCGTTCGGTTGCGCGGCGTGAACTCGTTCATTTCGGGCTCCGATCCGCTCTACATCGTCGATGGCGTGATCGTGGATAACGGCTCGGCGCAGCTGGCCGACCTCGGCGGTCGGTCCAATCCGCAAAACAGGCTGGCCGATCTCAACCCCGCCGACGTCGAGCGCATCGAGATTATTCGCGGCGCCGCGGCCGCGGCGTTGTACGGCTCGCGGGCGAACAACGGCGTCGTGCAAATCTTCACGAAGCGCGGGAACATTGGCCGGCCGCGCTTTACCCTAACGACGCGAGCCGGGCTCGCGGAGTTGCGCGAGCAGCAACCCTTCAACTTCTATCCATTCGACGCGGCCGGGCTCCCGGTCAGCCGCTTCAACTACCAGAACGACATCTTCCACCGGGCGTCGCAAACCGAACACAACCTAACGATTGAGGGCGGAAACGATCAGACGCGCTACTATTTGAGCGGTAATTTCGCGGACGAAGATGGCATCATGCGTTCGACGTCCTCGCGGCGTGCCGGCGGCCGTGTGAACCTCCAGCAGCAGCTGACGCCGCGGCTCATCGGTAGCATCACGGCGAACTACATCAACACGAACAACCAGATGCAGGCGTTCGGCGAGCAGAACGACTACGGCATCATGGGATCGCTCTTTTTCGCGCCGACTCAGGTGGACTTCCGCCCCGTGAACGGCATCTATCCCCTGCCACCCGCGTTAGGCACCAATCCGCTACTGGCCATCGCGCGCATCCGCAATCCGCAGCTCATCGATCGCTTCATCGGTTCGACAAAGCTCACATGGACGCCGCTCACTTCCCTGCTCTTCGACTATACGATCGGCATCGACAACACCGGCTTCGAGCAGCGGCAGTTTGTCCCCCGCAACGCGGTACTCGGCACCGCGCCGCTTTCGACCGGGCGGTCACAATCGATTTTTCAGGCGACGCGCGTCATCAACCAGGACGGCGTCGCGAGTTATACATGGCAGCCGTTAGGTGCCTTCGAGCTCAAGACGACAGGTGGGCTGAACTACACGTCCCAACACGTTCGCACGACGAACGCCGGTGCAACGGGGCTCGCTCCGGTCGGTGAGCTCGTGAGCGCGGGCTCGGTTCCCTTTGCCGGTCAAACCGAAGTAGAGCTGCGTACCCTCGGCTTCTACGCGCAGCAGGAAGCGTCCTGGAATGACAAGCTGTTCCTCACGGGTGGTGTCCGTTTCGACGCGTCGTCGACGTTTGCACCGTCCGAACGCTGGCAGGCCTTTCCGAAGTTCTCAATCTCGTACGTCGCAATCGACAACGAAGCGGGCTCGCTCAACAACCTGCGTTTCCGCGGCGCGTTAGGTTGGGCCGGGAGTCAACCCGGCATCGTGAACGCCTACTCGCAGTTTATCACATTCGTCAACGTCGCGTTCGCCGGACGGCCCGGCTTCATCAACGACATCACGTTCGGCAATCCGAACCTCCGTAACGAGCGCGCACGCGAGTGGGAGCTCGGCGGGGAGGCCGGTTTCTGGGACGGCCGGATCGCTGCCGAAGTGACGTATTACGATCGCATGGTCGATGATCTGCTCTTCTTTCGTCCGCTCGCGACGAGCACCGGTTTCTCGCGACAGTTCTCGCCGATCGGCTCGATGTCGAACAAGGGCGTCGAATTGCTTTTGCGCACGACGACCTACGACACGAAGGATCTCTCGTGGTCGACGACGGCGACATATACGCAGAACCGCAACCGGGTCGAGAGTCTGCAAATCCAGGATTTTCAATCTGCGGGCGGATATCCGAATCGCATACGGGCGGGCTTGCCTGCGGGCGTCTTTTACGGCTCCTACGCCGCGCGCCACTGTGTGACCGGGGCGCTGCTTGTCGATTCGTTAGGCCGCTATCGCCGCAGTAATCAAACCGTGGACATGGGAGCTACCCTCGCAGCCCGTCAGGCCATCAGCGGCGGCACGTGCAACGATTCACTGAACAAGGTGATCGGCGATCCCAATCCGAGTTTCATGGCGTCGTTGCTCAACGAAGTGACGATCGCGAACAAGCTGAGAGTGCGCCTGCTCCTCGATGGCGTCTTCGGCAACGACATCATGAACCTGTCGACCCGCGCGCAAAACGCCGGCATAGCCAGCAACTCCAAGGAGTACGAGCGGGAGCTGCTTCCATACGGCGACCCGCGCAAACTTCCGCCAGGGTTCAACGCGCGCACGCAAGGCATTTTCGAGTACTGGATCGAGGACGGCACGTTCGTGAAGCTGCGCGAGCTGTCCGCGAGTTACACGCTGGACTGGGAGCCCATCAGGCGCCGGATTCCGGGTGGCGTGGACCTAACGTTGTCGGGCCGCAACCTGTGGGTATGGACCGACTACAGCGGATACGATCCGGAGATCAACTTGTTCGGGACGAATGCCGGTGGCGTGGGCTCGGTACAAACGACGGCCGCCGATCGCGGGTTCGACTTTGGCGGCTACCCCATACCGCGCGTCTGGTCCATCAGCGCGCGCATAAGCTACTAACATGCGGCGCTCCCCGATGCGAATTGTTAGGCACAGCGCCGTCGTTGCCGCCGCCGTGGCGCTTAGTGCGTGCAGTCTGGACTTGCAGAACCCGAACGCACCGACGGAAGAACAGGTCACCACCAGCGTCGACGGCGTGATCGCGCTCGCGACGGGCCTCCAGTCGAGGTTCGCGACGTCGTATTTCAGCTTCGCCTACATGGCGGGGTTGGTGACGGACGAATTTGCGTCGACGACCGCAGCGCTCATCTCCATCAGTGACGCTGAGCAGGGCGCGGTCCCGTCCGGGACCGCGATCGCCGAAAACGTTTTCAACTCCATTTACCGCACAGTTCGCACCGCTGACGACTTGCTGACTGGTTCGAATGCGCTGGGCGACCAACTCGACCCTGGGACGCGTAGCGGTCTGCGCGCCCTCGCTTTCGCGCTCAAAGCCGAAGCGTTAGGCGAGGCGCTGCAATCGTATCAAAAGATCCCGATCAACACATTCGGTGAGACCGCGCCGACGTATGTAACCCGCGCCGAAGCACTGACCTATGTCCGCGCACTGCTCGATTCCGCGGCTGCCACGATCGCGGCGACGCCGCCAAGCACCCTCTTCAATACCAGCATTTTGACGCCGGGCGTCAGCCTGCCTAACGTGATCCACTTGTTCCGGGCGCGTTATGCGCGTATCGCTCGGGATGACGCCACAGCGCTGGCGGCGGCGAATCTGGTGGCGCGCTCGGGACCGACGGCGCTGTCTCTCCTCACTTTCCCCGCTCCCACTGTCAATCCGTACGCCGCGGTTACGGGTGGAACGAACGGTATCGCACCGCGGAGGCAATGGCGGTTGTCGATGCTCCCCCAGGACCAGCGGTTCACATATTTCGTCGTGCCTTCCACGACCGCAACGGGCCGCGTGGGCGCGCTGCTCGATCCGTGGAACCGTTATGCAAATCCACAATCGCCGCTACCGGTCTATTTCCCGGATGAGGCGCTCCTGATCAAGGCCGAGGCGTTGGCCAATCAGAACCAGCTGGCCGCCGCGCAGGCGGCGCTCGATTCCGTGCGCACCGACTGCACCGGTGGACGCGGCATCGATGACCCCAAGGCATGCCTGCCGCCCTTGGGTGCTCAGCTCACGCAAGCACAGCTGCTCACAGAGATTTACACGCAACGCCGGTACGAATTGTTAGGCACGGGCCTCCGTTGGGAAGATGCCCGGCGACGCAACGCTATCCGCGGACCGGCGGCGGCACCAGCTGTGCCCGTGGAAGGGCAACGCTGCTGGCTTCCGTACGCGATCGGCGACCGGAACGCAAACCCTAACGCGACGTTCAGCGCGCTTCCGGATCCGGCGGAGCCGTCGACCTTCCCTTCCGGGTGTGTTGTATGACAACAGGTGCGAGATACGAGGTGCGGGGTGCGAGGCGGTGGCTCGCTGCGCTCGCATTGATTCTGGCCTGTGGCACGGACGACGCGCCGGGGCCCTTGCAACCCTCAGGACCAACAGGGCGCGTGCGGTTGGTGAATCTCATCACCGATGCGACGCGCGGCCGGGTCAATGCATCGCTCGAAGGACTGCCATTCGCGGTCGATCTGCAGTACGGGCAAACCTCGCCTGCGACGCTCCCCGCACCATCTACCGCGTTCTACGCCGCGGTGCTTGCCGGCAACAGGGCGTTTGTATTGAAACGGACTGCGGACACAACCGTAACCGTCGCGACACTCAACTTCACGATTGCGGATGGGGAAGATCGCACCGTCTACGCGGTTGGCGGCGCAGGTGGAACCGCGATTACAGGCTTCGTTACGACAGATCAAAACCCTGCGGCGGCTGCGAATCAGGTTCGCGTGCGCGTAGTTAACATGAGTCCTAGCCGTGGACCACTGGACGTTTTCCTGACGATACCACCTAGCCCCACTCCCTCCGACCTCGTAACCGCAACACCGACTTTTGCAAACCTCGGATATCAGAATGCGTCCGCGTACATAACGCTCCCTGCGGGAGCGGCTCAGTTCCGCGCGGTGCCCGCGGGAACGTCACCAGCCAATCGTCCCGCAAATTTGCTGATCAACACGGGTGGCACAAACGTTGGCGGTACGGGACGGACGTTCGTCGTGATCGACAATGATCTAGGCGGCGCGCCACTGCGTCTTATTGTGCTCAGTGACCGTTAGGCGCCGCTTGCGGCGGTTGCCTGAGATCGACCGCACCCGCGGCGGCATGTGTCGTCCGCCTGGCGCGCGCATTCCGCATCACGGTCTGATAGTAGCCCCGATCAGCCCCGCGCAGCGTGAATGACTTGAGACTGTCGACATCCACCCGCGCCTCCCACACGGTTCGATCGCCGAAATACTCCATGAACCGCGCATTCTTTTCGGGAGTGAGCGACCGTGCCCAGATGACCGGTGCTTCTTCGATGTTCGCCCCGTTGTAGACCCATTCTTCGTCGAAGTTGTGCTCGGGTCCGTACTGGACGAGCACAATATGCTTGCCGCCCTTCTGCTCGAGCGCACGCTCGACTGAATCGCGCGTCATGTACCAGCGCGAGTATTCCGAGTTGCGCTCAGTGATAAGACGCACGGGTGCCAGGAGAGCCGATACCGCGACAGCTCCGAAGATGACGGAGACGAGCACGGGACCGGTACGCTGGCGATCCTTGTTCAACCGCCACAGCCCATACGCTCCGGCAGTGAGGAGGATCGTCCAGGGCGCGATCATGGGTGCGATGTAGTGTGGGAAGTACCAGGACGTGCCTAACGAGCCAAGGAGGACGATCGCGGAGCCGGTGAGCGGCAGCAAGAGCGAGCGCCCCATCCCCGCCGTCAGCGCCGCGACCAGCAGGATGAGCGTGAGTCCCGGCGTGAGAAATCGCTTGATATCGACGACCCGATCCAACTCGCTTTTGGCAAAAGCGCGGACCGAACGCCACGGACTGGTTTCCTGATAGTTCTCGTAATAGCGCGTAAACTCCGCAGTGGGGTGATTCACCAGGTGCGTGTTGTTTTTGCGCTCGAAGATCCAGATCGGCACGTTGCTGTATTGCCGTTCGTGCTCCATGTACGGCATCTGCAGTGCGTCGCCAGTAACGCGCGCATTGTACGTGAGCATGAAACCCAGCGTTAAGGCGGCGACAGCAGCAAACGGTGCAACGACACGTCCGAGACGCCACCCAAGCGCCGTTTCGCGGTCCGTGAGCAGCCATTTACCTGCCACCATGAGCGCCGGTATTGCAACGAGCGCCCCCTCGAAGGGGCGGCTCAGCGCGAGAATCGCCAGGCCTAACGCGAAGAGAACGCCGTTGAGTGGCGATGGCGTCAGTGTCAAGCGGCGTACGCTCCCATAGAGGAGCGCCCCACCCGTTGCTGTGACGCCGCCACCCCAATATGTAGACATCCAGTAGCCGGGCCCAGGGCCGTGGCCAGCGGCGAGCATCAGGACAACGAGCGACGCACCAAAGAGTGCCCACTTGAGCCGGAACCAGCCGAGCAGCATCCACGTCAAGGCAGTCGCCAGGACTGCAATGCTGATCCAGACGCCGACGATCGGTTCTCCGGTGAGACCTTGGCCTAACGCGAGGAAGGCCGCCTGCGCCGGCGGGTACTTGGAGGCGTAGCTGGGCTGCATGAGCACATGAAACGTCTCGAAGTGCTCGGCGAAAGGCGGCGTCGGATTTGTAAGCCGGCCGCGCACAAAAGTGTCAGCGGCGAGCAAATAGCTGAACTCATCGTGGATCGCCGGCAACGCGGGCCAGCCGCGACTGAAAGTAATGGTTGCCGCTGTAACGAAACCGAAGATGGCCATGGCGGCCATGGCACCAGCTGGGGACGCGAAAATGCGTCGTAACCACCCACCCGGTACCCAACCCGTATATGTACTGGCAGTCATGTCGCGGAATATCGCTGCTGAATTCTGCGGGGACTGTGATGCAGAGTTGGTGCCGCCTCTTTTTTTTCGGTTCTCTCTCAAAAAACGTTAGGCGGCCTCAACGGTGCGAGCCCCGAGAATTGATAGCCTTACAGCTGGGGTCGTCGCCGCAAAAATCCCAGCTGTGAGCGCAACCGCGACAGCCGGCGGATGCCTAACGATACCCGTGATATTTCCGTCCCGCCGGCAGGTTCGCCGGGGCGGCAGGCGCCCAGCGGCCCGACTCGACATCGAACCAGCGGCGCTCGAGACGCTCACCATACGCCGTGAGGATCTCTTCGCCTTGGGGCCGGGAGCGGAGCTCCTCGCTCAGCAAGCGCGTGTAAGCGCGCGTCGCGACTCCGATCAGCTTCACCGTGCCGCGATACGCTTGCTTGAGATCCTGTGCTACAAATGTCACGCGCTGGTCCGCGTAATTGACACCTGGGACGCTATCGAGGACAGAAATGTCCGCGGGTGGCACTGCGCGCAGCGCCGCTGTAATGGGCGTGGTGATGCGCATCACCTTTGTTTTCCCCGCGCGCAGGTTGCGCATCGCTTCCTCCGCGCCGGCACGCAGCTCGGCGCGAGCTTCCGCGACAGGACGCACGTCGGCGCTGTCTGCTGCTATCGCACGTTTGACGGTGACAAAACGGATCCAGGGCATGGTCGCCAGATCGTTCGCAAGGCGGTCATCACCGGAGCCAAAAATTACCGGGACGTTCTCGCGGCCCCACGACAGGGCAACGAGCTCCGTTTCCGTGATTGACTTGCCATTGAAGATGATGTCGATGCCAATCGTGTATGTGTGGGACGCGAACCCGCGGCTGCCCGTCTTGGCGTGCATGCCCACGACGGCCACGGCGTCGTACGCATCCGGCCTAACGAGATCGACATACGCGTCGAACGCGGAGTCGCGTAAGACTTGCTGTGCGCGGGGATCCAGCAGGTCACGCCGCACGTCCGGCTGCGGGTTGCCGCTACCATGACCATCGACGACGTGGACTTCGGTTGCTCCTCCCGCGTACAACCCATCGATGACGGCATTGACGTCAGCCACCAGCAGCTCCTGACCCTGCGGATACTGCGCCGTGCCAAAAAAGTATGTCCGAGGGTCACTCTGCCCCGACAAGCCTTCCATGTCATGCAGCACGAGGATATGCAGGCCATCGGTGGTGTCGGGCCGCGCATCGCTGAGCGTCCAAGGCTCCTGTGGCGCGCGGGTTTCTGGCGCGGGAGCGCAGCCTAACAGGACGCTAAGCGCGATGAACAGGGGCGTGACGATTGAACGAAGGCTCATGCGGCGAAGCTCCGGGGTGTGACCTAACGTTTCCCTCTGCCGCGAATACTATCATTTGAACGCCCCGCGTCGAGGAGTCCTCTCGGTGCTGAACCGAGCCCGATGTAGGCTATTCTGGCGAAGAGCGGTTACCAGCCGCAAACGTTAGGTGACGCCATGACGCTGCTCCGTCAATTGCTGGCCATTGCCGCCTTGCCTTTCGTTGTCGCGGTCGTGGTTCCAACCTGGATTGCCCGGCAGTATGGAATCGTAGTTCGCGTTGCAACGGGACCGCTTGTTGTGCTTCAAGTCCTTGGCGTCAGTGTCCTCGCTCTAGGCCTCCTTTTGTTCTTCGCGTCGCTGCGCCGGTTCGCGACGGAAGGAAAAGGGACGCTTGCCCCGTGGGATCCACCGCGGCGCCTCGTCGTGCGCGGGCCATACCGGTACGTGCGAAATCCAATGATTTCCGGCGTGCTCCTCGTCCTCCTTGGCGAGTCCCTTCTGTTGCTGTCGCGCGCACATCTGAGCTGGGCGATCCTCTTCTTCGTGATCAACGCGATCTACATCCCGCTGCTCGAAGAGCCGCAGTTGGCGGCGCGCTTTGGCGTGTCGTACGACGAATACCGGCGTCACGTCCCGCGGCTGATCCCACGGGTACGGCCGTGGGAAGGTGGCAGCTCCGAGCCGTCTGCCTAACGCGGGGGAGCCGCGTCGCAGTGCGGACGAGCTCGGCGCATCTCCCTCAACCGCGGCCTGTCCTGGCGGTCGCTGCCGGGCTCGACTGACCGGGGAGCGAAAATTGCAGTTCTTGCTTGACGATTTTGGAGAACTCAACCGCCCGGGTACCCCACGGCGACCTGAGCAGGAGGGAGGTCACATGCGCCGGACCATCGTTCACATCTTCGCCGGTATCTCGTGCCTAACGACAATTGCAGCGTGTCGCGGGGATGCTCCGACGACAGATCCCTCGGCCGTCGACAGCGCGCTGCTCGCGACCGCGGGCGATCCGGCCAGCATTGCGCGCGGCCAGACGATCTTCCGTTTCGATACCTTCGGAGACGAGACGTTCTGGACGGACTCGTTGGCCCTGCACGAAGTAATCCGGACCTCCGTTACTCCGCGGGCCGCGTTGGGTCTCGGACTCAAAGTCGATGTCACCGTGTTGCCGGCTTCTGTGCGCGCCGCTCTGGGGCAGCTGCTCGATGACCCTGCCGCCACCGTCGCATTGCTCAAGCTGGACGCGGTCGTCGGCGTGAAAGGCCAAGTCGACGCGAGCAATACGCTCGTCAGGGTTGGGATCACGTGTGCGCTTTGTCATTCAACCGTGGACGATTCTTTCGCTCCCGGGATCGGGCAGCGCTTGGATGGCTGGCCTAACCGCGATCTCGACGTCGGCAAGATCGTGACGCTGTCAACCTCACCACTCCTGACGCCGCAGGCGAGAAGCGTTTACCAAGGGTGGGGTCCCGGCATGTACGATCCGCGCTTCAACCTCGACGGCATCAATCTGCCCGTCGTGATGCCGCCCGCCGCAGGGCTGCGCAAAGTCGCGCGCGAGATCTACACAGGTGACGGCCCGGTCTCGTATTGGAACTTGTATGTCGCGGTCACCCAGATGCACGGCCATGGGCAGTTCGTGGATCCGAGGATCGGCGTATCCAAGAACAACCCACCGGATCTGGTTTCTTCGAAGCTCGACGACTTGCGCGCGTACCAGTTCAGTCTAGAGATCCCACCACCGGCGCCGGGGACTTTCGATGCCGCAGCAGCGGGACGTGGTCACGCAGTCTTCAATACAGCGGGCTGTGCCAAGTGCCACATGCCGCCGAGCTTCACGGACGTAAACAAGGGCATCCTGCACGAGCCAGCTGCAGTCGGTCAGAATCCGGCGTATGCGCTTCGGAGCGCGACCAAGCGGTATCGCACGACGCCTTTGCGCGGGTTATGGCGTCCGCCACAACTCGACGGACCGTACTTTCATGATGGCCACGCCAAGACGCTTGCCGACGTCGTAGATCACTACGTCAAGCTCTTCAGCCTAACGCTCACAGCCCAGCAGAAAGCGGACCTGATCGAGTACCTGAAGACGCTGTAAGACAACAGCCGCCCGACGCGCCGGCTCCGGGGTCACCTAACGAGTAAGTCGCCCCGGAGCCGGATGTCCTTGGATGACGCTCCCACGAGGACGCGGAACAGTCCAGGCTCGACAAGCCAGCGCATGTCGCCATCCAACATCCGAAGGTGCTCCGGCGTGAGTGGAAAGCTCACTTCCTTCTCCTCGCCGGGCGCGAGGTGGATACGCGCGAAGCCCTTCAGCTCCATCACGGGTCGCGCCACCGACGCCAATACATCGCGCAGATATAGCTGGACCACTTCATCGCCCGCGCGGCTGCCGACGTTTTTTACGCGACAACGCACCGTCGCGCTCGCGGTGGCCGTCATCTCGCGAGGGTCAATCGTTAGGTCCGAGTACACGAACGACGTGTAACTCAGGCCGTGCCCAAAGGGGAACAACGGCTGCCCGGTAAGGTCCAGGTAATCGTCGCCGCGTCCTGTTGGCTTGTGATTGTAGATGAGCGGGAGCTGCCCTTCGGCAATCGGAAACGTGATCGGAAGTCGTCCGGCGGGGTTGTAGTCACCCAGAAGAACATCCGCCACCGCGCGGCCTCCTTCCTCGCCCGGATACCACACGTGCAAGACCGCGCCAGTGTGCTCGAGCCAACGCGACATCGTGATGGCGCTCCCGCCCACGAGCACGACGACAACCGGCTTCCCGGTCGCCGCGAGCGCGCGGATGAGCTCCTCCTGATGACCGGGGAGAGAGAGGAAGGCACGGTCGCGAAACTCCCCCTCTTCGATGCCGACGACGACGATCGCCGCGTCACTCAGACGCGCTGCCGCAACAGCGGCGTCGATCTGCGCGCGCCAGTCGCGCCTAACGCCGACGTCCCAAACGAGCTTCAACCGCGCGTTACCCGTGCTCTCGAAATACTCCAGCACGAGCGC
>DATFBW010000330.1:0-8453 GCA_035253645.1 Gemmatimonadaceae bacterium
CTTGGTGATGATTTCCCTGGACGGACTACACCCCGATTATATCCGCCGAGCCGACTCGTTAGGCGCCCAGATCCCGACGCTGCGTGCGCTGGTTCGTGAAGGCGCCAGGGCCTCGGTGCGCGGCGTCCTGCCGACCGTGACGTATCCCACGCACGCCACTATCGTCACGGGCGTTTCACCAGCTCGTCACGGCATCACTTTCAACACCACCTTCGATCCGCTCGACCGCAACGATGGCGGATGGTTCTGGTACGCGAGCGATCTGCGTGTGCCGGCCCTATGGGATGTCGCGCGTCGGCGCGGGTTGAAGACCGGCGCGGTGCATTGGCCTGTGAGCGTAGGTGCAGCTATCGACTTCAACGTGCCGCAGATCTGGCGCCGCGGCACAGCGGACGACCGCAAGCTGATCGCGGCGCTGGCGACACCCGGTTTGCTGACATCGCTCGAAGGCGATTTGGGACCCTACGCAGACGGAATCGACGAGTCCATCGACGCCGATGAAAACCGCGCGCGGTTTGTCATCCGACTGATGGAGCGCGAACGCCCCGATGTTATCTGGGCCTACTTCACCGCCCTGGACCACGAGCAGCACGAAACGGCCCCGTTCAGTGCGGCGTCACTCAAGATCCTAGAGCGTATAGACCGCATCGTCGGCGGGGTTGTTCAGTCGGCGCGCAAGCTCAGCGACAGCCGCGTCCACATAGTGGTCGTCTCGGATCACGGGCATGCCCTGGCCACGCGCGAGCTGGCGTTAGGCGTCGCGCTCCGCCGTGAAGGGTGGATCCGCTACGCAAGTGACTCAGCTCCACGTCCCCGTGATTGGAGCGTCTCCGTGTGGAACGCGTCCGGGAGCGCCGGAATCATCGTGCGCGACACAACCGACGTCGCGTTGGTCCGTCGTGTGGGTGATCTCCTGAGCAAGCTCGCGAGCGATACAGCGCACGGGATCGCGCGCGTGTTGACGCGCGCAGAGGCACGCGGGCTGGGTGGAATGCCTGACGCAAGCTTCGTGGTTAGCATGCGTGCGCCGTACCGAGTGAGCGGCGTGACGCGGGGAGCGCTGGTGCGAAACGTTCGTCCTGGTGGAACTCACGGCTTCCCGCCCGACGTCGCGGCCATGAACGCAACGTTCATCGTGGCCGGTCCAGGCGTGCGCGCTGGCGTGGATCTCGGCACGATCGACATGCGTGACATCGCGCCAACCGTTGCCGCGCTACTCGGATTGTCGATGCCTAACGTCGAGGGGAAGAATGTGCTGGCTAGGCCATAGCTCTTAGCTCATAGCTCTTAGGAAAGCCCGAACCTGAGGCCTCCGAGCCATCCCTAAGAGCTAAGAGCTTTGAGCTAACGACCAGAAAGTAGCACTCGCGAAGCGCGTCGCGGCGTGTAGGATCTTGGTCGCATGAATCCCAAAGAACTCACAATCCGCGGCCTGATCCTCGGCGCGCTGCTCACGTTCGTCTTCACCGCGGCCAACGTCTACCTCGGCCTCAGAGTGGGACTGACATTCGCATCGTCGATCCCCGCGGCCGTGATCTCGATGGCCATTCTGAGCGCGGTGAAAGACTCGACGATCCTCGAGAACAACATCGTGCAGACCGTTGCATCGGCGGCCGGCACACTCTCGGCGATCATCTTCGTCCTGCCGGGCCTTGTCATCGTCGGATGGTGGGCAGGATTCCCATTCTGGGAATCCTTTCTCATTTGTTTGAGCGGTGGCGTGTTAGGCGTGCTGTTCACGATTCCACTCCGGCGCGCGCTCGTCACGACGTCGGACCTCCCATATCCCGAAGGCGTTGCCGCCGCCGAAGTGCTCAAGGTGGGATCGGGGACGCGGGGCGAGACGAAAGACAATACCGGCGAAGCAAAAGAAGGACTCGTCGCCATCATCCTCGGCTCGGTTGCGTCGGCGGGCTTCGCGATCCTAACGGCAACGCGCATCGCCGCCGCCGATTTCGCTGGCTTCATCCGACTCGGTGGCACGGCCTCGACGGGCTACAACATCGCCTGGTCGCTCGCGCTCCTCGGCGCTGGCCACCTCGTGGGGTTGTCGGTTGGTATGGCGATGCTCGTCGGTCAGATCATCTCGTGGGTGATCGCCGTACCGATTCTGACATCGATGCAGCCTCCGCCGGAAGGCGTGGAAGCTGCTGCGCACATGACGACGATTTGGCGCACGCAGGTCCGTTTCATCGGCGCCGGTGCGATTGGTATCGCGGCGATCTACACGCTGGCCAGGCTCGCCAAACCGGTTATTGGTGGGCTCATGAGCACCCTCGCCGCGTCGCGCGCCGTCGCTACGGCGGATGAGCGCGATCGCGACATGTCGCCCCAGTGGATCCTTGGCCTAACGGCGCTATGCCTCGTGGTCTCGGGATGGCTCGCGTACACATTTGCGCGCTCGACGCCGCTCGCCGGAAGCGCGCTCAGCCTAACGCTGATTTCGGTCCCGTTCGTGCTGATCGTCGGATTTCTGATCGCTGGGATCTGCGGTTATATGGCGGGGCTCATTGGAGCCTCCAACAGTCCTATCTCGGGCGTCGGCATCCTCTCGATCGTGCTATTTGCGTCCGTGCTCGTTCTCGCATCGCCGCCCACCGAGGGGACGCGCCAGGCGCTCGTCGCCTTCGCGTTGTTCGTGGTCGCAATCATCTTCGCGTGCGCGACAATCTCGAATGACAACTTGCAGGATCTGAAAACCGGGCAGCTGGTGGGGGCATCGCCCAGGCGGCAGCAGATCGCGCTGATCGTGGGCGTCGGTGCTGGGGCCTTGGTGATTCCGTCGGTGCTCAATCTGCTTGCCAAGGCTTACGGGTTTGCGGGGGCACCGAACATCGGTGTTGTCGCGGAGAACCCCTTGCCCGCGCCGCAAGCGACGCTGATCTCCGCCCTCGCTCAAGGCGTGATCGGCGGCAGTCTCGAATGGAAGATGATTGGAATCGGCGCGCTCGTCGGCGTTGGGCTGATCCTGCTCGACACCACGTTAGGCGTGCTGAAAAAGCTGCGGATTCCGCCGCTGGCGGTGGGGATCGGAATTTATCTCCCGATGTCGGCGACGTTCGCGGTGATCGTCGGCGCGGTGATCTCGCACTGGTACGACAAGCGTGCTCGCTCGATGCCTGACCCTGAGAGGGCGGAGAGGTTAGGAACGCTCGTGGCGTCGGGTCTAATCGTGGGCGAAAGTTTGTGGGGCGTGCTCAACGCGGGACTTATCGTGGCGTTAAATAACGATGCGCCGATCGGACTCGTCCCGGCCGACTTTGCGCTTGCGCGCTGGCTCGGCCTCCTTGGCTTCGTTGGGGTGATCGTGTGGCTGTACGGGTGGATGTTGCGCCGTTCGCGCGCAATGCGATAGGGACTCGGTGCTTTTGGCGTTAGGCGCTAACAATTGCTGCGCGTTCGAGTGCTGGACGAGTTCGGGAAATTGTGCACCGCTATTGTGCACGACGGACGCAATGCTGTTGACGTTACGCTGGACGACTGGCGTGAGCTGCTACCGCCAGAGGATCTGCTCAAACATCCGGCCGCGGGACCGTCCTCCAAAGAGCGACTCCGCGAGCAGCACGGTCGCTTTCGAAAGTTGCTCGTAGATAACGGCGTCAATCTGCTGTCGCCGCGATCGCAGAAGGGCGCATTCGGCCAAGTGTTCACCCGTGACCCGTGCTTTGCCGTCGGCGACACCTTGTTCATCGGTGGCTTGAGCGATGAGTGGCGCCTATCGGAGCCCGCTGGCCTAGCCGACATCCGCACGCGATTCGAGCGCGTGATCGACCTTTCAGGCGACGGTGCCAAGATCGAAGGCGGAGACGTTATGGTTCTAGACTCAGGCCGCTGCATCCTGATCGGGATGAACGAACACACGGACGAATCGGGGTTCGGAAAATTGGCAGCGGCGCTTGCGCAGTCCGGGATCGAATCGATTCCAGTCCCTCATGGGACCGTCCACTTGGACTGCTGTCTGGCGCCACTGCCTAACGGCGAAGCTTTGTACGCCGCCGCTGTACTCCCAGAAACCTCAGTATCGAGAATCGGGCGGTGCTTCGGCAGACTCACCGCGCTGGACGCGGACGAAGCCCCGCGGCATTTGGCCGCGAACATGTTCTGGCTCGATCCCCGAAGAGTTGTAACCCCGGTCGCGACGAAGAAGACGAACGCACTCTTACGGGCGCGGGGATACGAGGTGATCGAGCTCGATTTCTCGGATGTTATTAGCCTCTTGGGAAGCTTTCGGTGTGTCGTGTGCCCGATCGAACGGGACTAGCTCAGGGTTAACGGCTGTCAGTCACGCGAGGCGGACGATCCTCCAGACACCAGCGAATGAATGCGCGCAGATCGTCATTGGCTCGCAGCCGATCTACATTGCGCAGATACATCATGTGCCCGCTCTCATAATACGTGAAGCGGAACCGGTCCTTGAACTCACCGCCGGGCTGGATATGTGAAATCGTGTAATCAGCGCTGTAGTAGTCGGTCGCGGCGTCGTAATACCCCGACTGAATCATCACCTTGAGGTACGGGTTGTTCCGCATCGCGGTGCGCAGCAGCTCAGCGACATTGGTCTCTGGATCCTGCTGCCAAGGTCTAACATCACCCCACACGTTGTACCGGAGCTCGGGGTTGTACTTGAGCTCCGCGCGCAGATAACGGTTCACGGCGTTCGCAAAGGGGCCGTTCCAGTCGGCGATCGCAGGGTCGAACTCCGGACCCTCACCAGCCGCGTCGCGGTCCACACCCTTGTAGCGGCTGTCGAGCCGGCCGACGACCAGGCGTTGGTCACGCAGCAGTTCTTTCCAGAATCGACGAGAATCGATCCGCAGATTGGCGGACTTCACGTAATCCGTCGTTAGGCCGGTGTATTGCGCTACCCGCTGCGCTATGCCATCGCGTTCTGCATCCGTGATCCTGTCGCCTTTGACCAAAGCCGCCAGATACGGACCCATCGCAAACGTCTCGGCCTCCTGCAGCACCGCGCGCAACTGCTTCGCCTGCAGGTCCGGCGCGAGCTGTTTGTGATACCACGCAGTCGCTGTTTTCTGCGGGAGCGCCGTCGCGTAACTCACGTCCTGGCCACGCTCGATGTCGAGCCCGGTCATCGAGACGAGGATCACACCGTTGATATAGATCTGGTGGTCGGACAAGAGGTGGCCTGCCAAGCCTGAGGCACGCGTCGTCCCGTAGCTCTCGCCGATGAGAAACTTGGGCGAATTCCAGCGATCTTTGCGCACCAGGTACAGCCGGATGAACTCACCGACCGACCTGATATCCGAGAGCTTGCCGTGGAACTTGTGCAGCTCCTCGCCTTCCTCCATGCGGCTGAATCCGGTCGCGATCGGATCGATGTAAACGATGTCGGCGACATCGAGGATCGACGCGTTGTTGTCTGCCAGCGTGCCGGGTGGCCGCAGTGCGAAGCCCTCGTCGTCATAGACCACGCGGCGTGGTCCCGTGTAGCCCATATGCATCCACACGGAAGCCGTTCCTGGGCCGCCATTGAACGAGAAGATGAGCGGGCGCTCGCGGAGATTCGTGACGCCGTCTCTCGTGTATGCGATGTAAAACATCCGCGCGACGGCCTTGCCGTTCTCGCGAATTGGTAGCCATCCAGCTTCCGCCGTGTAGGCTACCGGCGCGTTTCCGATGCGGATGGTGTGCTGCGTGACGACGGCAGAATCCGGGAGCAGGTTGGCCTCGGGTCCGGCTTTACCGCTGCCGCTTTGAGCTGCCTGCTGCTGCGGGGCTTGGGTAACTCCCTCTGCAGAAAGCGTACAGACTGTGAGGAGAAAAACGACCGGAACGAGGCGTCGCGCGATCATATCGGGCTCGCTGCGTTTGAAGTGAGGCAAGCTATTCGCGCGATAGCATAGCTCTGCGGGCGTGGATCGCCAACAGGCGGCCTAGTTGCTACCGATGCGCCGCACTAGTTCACTGGATGGTGACTCGCCGCGACGCACCTCGAACACGGCCGGCGCACCTATCCGCAACATCGGACCTGCCGGCGTCGTCGTAAGCGCGCGCGGAGACGGGTGGAGGAAGAGTCCGGATAGGTCCACCGTATCGATCGCGATGACCGCATCCAGGTCGCCCACGTCGCGCACGCGGCCATCGGCCTTTGCCAGCGCGTCTTCGTAGTTGATCGCGATATCGACGCGCATAGGCGGCTTTCCGGGAAGCACGAGCTGCGCGTTGCGCAGCAGCAAATCACTGGCGCCGCCGGCGTTGAACGGCAGCGATTCGTACGCACTGATCTCGGCGCGTTCGTAGGCTCCGGTGGCGATAGCATCGAGCACAGCGAGGATGGCCGCGACGTTGAGCGCGCGCAACCGCTGCTTCTCTGGATCGTTAGGCATCGCGCCACTCTCGATCAAAACCGTACTCGTCCCCCACTGCTGCATGAGGTCACCAAATGCGCGCGGCTCGTACGTATCGTCATATTTGGCGACACGCCCGGGAATCTCATACGCGAACATCGTCGCCAACGTAGCGGCGACGAGCCGAGCACGTCGGCGCACATCGTTATAGCTCTTTGCTTCGTCGTACGCGGGAGGGAGCAGCGCGATGGCCGACGCAGGGCCACGGCTACCTGCGCGCGTGCGCGCACTCTGATCGTGCAGGTTGAATCCGAAATGTGGCTTGAACCGCTCGTGCACCGACTTCAGTGCCCGCGCTTCCGGGGTAACCAGTCGCCGAGCGTCCCGATTCACATCGATCCCCATCGCGTTCTGACGCTGGAAGAGCTCCGCCCCGTCGGGGTTGAGCATCGGGACGAAAACGATTGTCAATTCCCGCGTTAGGCGATCTCTCAGGTCCGACCTAACGGTGTCCGCGAGAAAACCGAAGATGTCTGCGAGCGCCATCGTCGCAGTCGCTTCATCGCCGTGCATCTGTGACCAGAGCAACACCCGCGCGGCCCCACTGCCGAACGTCACCGACCGGATGTCGCGCCCGAGGACGGACTGACCGAGGGTTTCGACCTTGAGTGTCGCTGCCTTGACGGACGCGTCGACCGCGCTCCAAAACCGCTGGTGTGTGAAGCGGCGCTCAGTGATTGCAGGATTACGGTACCGCTCGGCGATGCGCAGGCCGGCGCTGAACGCGCCGCGATCGCAACACGGCGTGGAAGTATTGACAGCGGGCGGTGCGGCGCCGCTGACCGCCGGCACTGCGGATCGCGTGGTGGTGCACGCCGTCGCGACGATCATCAGCAACGTGCCGAGCGGCAACGTGGTCGTAGTTGCAACATACGCTTTGTACATCGGGGTCTCTTTCATGGTGTCAGCCATCGCCGCAAAATATGGTTGGCCTGTCCACACCGTTGGAGTCGATAACCCTATGACGATGTCATCGAAGCTCGTTAGCGTATTTGCAGCGTTCGTTATTACGTCTCTGGCTGGTGCGCAGAGCGCAAACCGTGCCGCCCACGTAGCCGCGATCGATTCCATCGTCGGCGCCGCGCTCAAAGGCGGGCGCGCTGCCGGAATGTCCGTGGGCGTCATCCGCGGCAACGATACGCTCGTGCTCAAAGGATACGGCAAGGCGGATCTCGAGCTGGACGTGCCGACGCCGCCACGCGCGGTTTACGAAATCGGCTCGGTAACAAAGCAGTTCACCGCCGCAGCGCTGCTGCTCCTGGCCGAAGAAGGGAAACTGTCGCTGGACGACGACCTAACGAAGCACCTGCCGGATTATCCCACGGCCGGCAACAAGATCCCCCTCCGCCGTCTGCTCGATCACACGTCCGGCATCAAGGGCTATACCGAGATTCCGAAGTTCGGGACGATCATGACGCGCAAACTCGCGAAGGATTCGCTGGTTGCGATCTTCAAGGATCTGCCCTTCGACTTTTCCCCCGGCACCGGCTTGGTCTACAACAACTCGGCGTACTTCCTGGCGGGTTTGATCATCGAGAAGGTCTCCGGTATGTCGTACGCCGATTTCGTCGCGAAGCGCTTCTTCGAACCGTTAGGCATGAAGGAGTCCCATTATTGTAACGAACGCCAGGTGGTAAAGAACCGGGCGCACGGGTATGACATGGGACCCGGTGGCGTGCTGCAGCTCAAGGGTTATATCGACCATACATATCCTTATGCAGCCGGCTCGTTATGCAGCAGCACGGCGGATCTCCTGACGTGGTTGCGGGCGCTGCACGGGGGACGCGTTCTGAATGAACGCGCGTATCGCGCGCTCATCACACCGGATACGCTCAACGATGGGACGAGGCTTCGCTATGCCAAGGGCGTCGCGGTGCATACACTCGCGGGCCACGAGGTGATCGAGCACGGCGGCGGAATCAACGGCTTCCTCTCGTCGACGATCTGGGTGCCGCGCGAGAAGATGGCCGTGGTGGTCCTCGTGAACACCGCAGGACCCGTGTCGGCTGACGACATCGCGGCATCTATTGTCACGACCGTCCTTGGCCGAGGTGGCGCGGCACCTAACGTGGCGGCCAATGGGGA
>DATFBW010000331.1:0-4820 GCA_035253645.1 Gemmatimonadaceae bacterium
CATCGCGCCTCGGCGTCCGACGCGCGAACGCCTGCGCTTCCTCGCCAATCATCGCGGCTCAATGTTGCGTGCGCTCGAGGAAGAAATCATCACGTCGCTGCAATTCCACGGTCGCCTCCTGGACGTAGGCGGTGGGGCGTCGAGTGCATACAACCGATTGCTCCCCACGAACGTCGACGTGCAGTCGCTGAACATTAACCCGTCCACTCGACCTAGCGTCGTCGCCTATGCGGACCGCGCGTTTCCCTTCGGCGACAAGGCGTTCGATGCAGTGATCTCGTTCAATACGCTGGAGCATGTCTACGGAGCCGGGCTGTGCCTCGAAGAGATGGTGCGCGTACTGCGCCCTGGAGGCGCGATTCACCTGCTTGTACCATTTCTGTTTCCGATTCACGGTCGCTACCGCGATTATCACCGCCATACCGCGCAATACTGGGATCGTCGGTGCGGTGAACTGGGCTTGGAAGTGTTCGTCGAGCCGCTCACCTGGGGGGCATTCTCAGCCGCGCAGGCGCTGCTCGAGAGACTTAAGGGCGGGCGCCGGCTCCGGAGACTCGCGCTAGAAGTAGCCCTGTGGCAATGCCGTCACGCCCCCCAATCTTTTCGGCTAGATGGGCAGATCGGCCACGACTACGCGACATGCGCGCTAGGGTACTACGTCGCCGGACGGCGGCCGGCGGAACCTGGGCGATAGGCGCCCGTGATTTTAGTAACGGGAGCCAGCGGTTTCGTCGGTACGATGCTCGTTTCGCGGTTGCTGCGCGAGGGCGTGGGCGTACGGCTGGCGACGAGGCGGCCTTTCTCCGCACCCAAGGGCGCGGAATGCACGGCAGTGGGTGAAATCGGTTCGGAAACCGACTGGACAGCAGCGCTGAAAGGCATTGATCAGGTAGTACATCTGGCGGCGCGAGTATGTGTGGGCAATGAGTCGCCAAACGCAGTGCACCCTTACTACGCTGTCAATGCTGCCGGCGCCGGAAAACTGGCGCAGGCGGCTCGCGCCACCGGAACGCGCTCGTTTGTGCTGATCAGCACGACCACTGTTTACGGCGATCGCAGCGAAGGCACCCCGTTTGACGAACGAAGCGCGACTTCACCTTGTACGCCTTATGCAGCTTCGAAACTCGAGGGCGAAAAAGTGGTCGCCCAAGCGCTGAACCGGTCCGACTGCCGGCTCGTCATCCTGCGTCCGCCCTTGGTATACGGCCCCGGCGCGAAGGGAAACTTCGCCAGGCTGGTCGATCTCGTCAGGCAGGGGTTACCGCTTCCCCTTGCCTCGGTCAGAAACCGCCGAAGCTTGGTTTCCGTGACCAACCTGGTGGATGCCATCGTGTTGAGCTTGGGCCATGCACGGGCATACGGCACCTACGTGGTGAGTGACGGCGAGGACGTTTCGACGCCGCAATTGATCACGATGATTGCGCGAGGACTCGGTCGGCGCGCTCGCTTGTTCCCCTGTCCGCCAAGAGCGGTCGCCTTGGCTGCGCAGGCCCTTGGCTTCGGCGCGGCTGCGCGCCGTTTGCTCGGCGACATGGCCGTGGACTGCTCGCGCATTCGTAACGAGCTCGGTTGGCAGCCTCCGGTTCGCACCGCCGATGCAATTCTTGCGAGCTTGTCGCCCTAGATGATTCGGATTCACTTTACGTACCGGCATGTCGAGCGGCCATGGGGCGGAGCCAACAATTTCATCCGAGCCTTGCGCAATCAGCTTGCCGATGAAACGGATTATTGTTTCATCGACCGTCTGGAAGACCCGTCCGATATCGTGTTCATGAACCAGCTCTCGGCGGGCCCGGGGGCAGGAGGAACGGTACTCAGCGTTCGCCAGGTGCGGCGCGTCGCTGCAGAAGGGCGGTGCATCGCGGTCCGGGCGGTCAATCTAAACCGTCACGCCTTCGGTATCGGTCCGCGTAACGCGATATTCGGGTGGCTGCGCGATCGCAACACCATTGCGCTGCTTTCGCTCGCACGCGTGACGATCTTCCAAAGTGCGTACCAGAAAGCCGTGTTTTGCGAGGCAGGCTATCGCGGCGCCGAGGATGTCGTCATTCACAACGGTGCGGACTCGATATTCTGGAATCCGGCCATGCCGCGGGCGGCCAGCGAGAAGGTGTTGCGCATCGTCTCTTCCACCGCGTCCGACCGGGAGACCAAGCGCCATGACCTCATCGCAGCCATCTCGCGCGTCCCCGGCGTGGAAGTGCTTCACTGCGGAAACTGGCCGCGCAACGTGGACGTCGCAAATGTCCGGCTCGTCGGCATGCTGCGGCGTGAGAGCATGGCAAGGCTGTTCGCCGAAGCGCATGTCTTCTTGCACCCGGCGATCAAGGATCCTTGTCCAAACGTCGTTTTTGAAGCCATCTGCGCCGGCTTGCCCGTGATCTACCACCCCGGGCCGAGTAGCAGCGCGGAGGTGGTCGGAGCAAACGGCATGGCCCTGGACGAAGCGCACCCCTCCGCAGTGATTGCCTTGCTGCGTATGAGACTGTCGGAGTTGCAGGAGATTGTCCGGGCTAACCGGAACTACTACAGGATCGAGCGCGCTTCCGCCGCTTACTCGAAGTTGTTCCGCAGCCTCGCCTCGGCCCGACGCTAGCGCACACCGATGAAATCGAGAGCCTTGGTGCCGTGAAACGATCGCGATGGTGAAGTGCGGTCGATCTCGCGCAGATCGGCTTGCGTGACCGCATCGACAAACCCCAGCCCCAGGTGCGCGGCATAGCGTACTTTTCCCGGCAGGATTCTCTGCAGGACAAAACAGGTTGAGACCCGCTTGTCAATAAGGGCCCGCAGCGGACGCTCTGCCTTTGCCACGACGGCGATCAGGTCAAAGTCGAATGTGACTTCGCCAGTCTTCGTCCTGTAGCTCGGCCCATCGACGAACACGAAGTCATAAGGTCTGTCTGGAATATCCCGATAGCGAATGCCGCGGAAAATGGAGTAGCAATCTTCCACGGTATCGCTGAATACGATCTCGACGGGAAGATCCGCCGGCAGATTTTCCTGTGCATGCTGATACCAATCGCGCGATTCCTCCATCGAGGTGACGCGGCCGCCGCCATTCTCCAGGAGCGCGTGCGCGATCACGATCGTGGACGCGCCGGTACCAAGCTCGAGCACGCACTGTGGACGGTGACGCCTGATTGCCGCGTACAAGTGCCAGTAGTCGATCAGGCTGCACCCGGTGCTACGGGTAAGCGCCAGGTAACCCTGCAATGGGCGCCAGGCTTGCGTGTTCGTGAGCAGACTGGCCGAACGCATCTCGGCCCACTTCCGGCGGGCGACGTCGATCATGATTGAAGTCCGAGCGCGAAGCGCTCGGCGCATTCTGGCATGAGATGAACCACATCCCACATCTCGGTCGCACGGCATCCGATGCGTTCGATGTTGGTGGCGTCGACAAAGCGGGCGCCGTATCGCGCCGATAGTGACTCCAGCATGAGCCGTACCTCGCGCAGCCGCCTGCTCAGGGTCGGGTCGCGCTCGATGTGATCGAGCAGCGCGGGATGATAGGGGGTCAACGCAATCGTAATACTTGAACCGCCGCTGGATAAGCGCTGCAGGGTCTTTTCGACGATGGACATCCTCGCTCGTGATATAGCGTCGTATCCGGAAAATTTCTCCTTCACGTAGGCAGCGAAAATCTCGGGCGCGATCGTCAGGGACCATCCTTCACGAGCCCGCTTCTTTAGGTCCTCATCGCGAGACAGCAGTCCGTTGGCGGAATAGGTCGCGCGTTTCGGCAATCCGCGCAGGTTGGCTCGGACAGCTCGCATCGAATCCGCCAGCATTCGGCGTGAAAAATACTTGCGCCAGAATCCGGAGATCAAGTGGTCGTCCTCTCGTGCGAACGCGAGCTCCTTGATCTCGGGAAAGTCCGCCACGAGGCGATACAGAAAACGCGTGGCGAGCAGCCGCGGATCGGTGGCGATGGCTGGATTGAAGACATCGAAATCGACCCCGATGACCGCCTCGAGCGGTACGGCATTTCGCTCGCCAAGCCACAGAATCTGGGCGAGGAAGTCCTCGGGCAGTGCGCTATTGACGGCGAAGTTGAAACCGCTTGGATGGAACACGGACGGCTCGATTTCCATCATTCGGGAGCTGCCAAATATGACGGCGTGGGGCTTATCGCGGAGAGCCTCAAACAGGCGGATCTTTTCTGCCTGGGCGACTTGGACAAGGGGCTCCCGTATGAGGCGGTTGCCCAGTTCGTCGTACGGATCGACCACCACGTTGGCTCCTACAACGAAGATCAGGGGCAGCACGGCCAATACGACCGCGGCTGCCAGGAAGCCGATCGCTCCCATCCTCAGAATTGGAAGTAGAGAAACTCGGATACCTCGCCTCCAGCCGAGAGTGAGAGCCAGATCAAAATGCCGGTGACTCCAGCCCCAAAGTAGGCATACCTACCCTTGACAGGCAAGCGTTCATTCCAAAACGCCATCAACACCGGCGCGAGCCAGAACGCCGTGGGCAGCTCCTCCAGCGACAGCGGCCCCGCGCCCGCATCCGCGGCGCCCGCCAGGGCGGCGAAGTACAGATTCGCGTCTTCCAGGCTGCTGGCTCTGAACCATACCCAACCAAGGACCACCGCAAGACAGGTGATTGCAGTCGCCGGAACTCTGTGCAACCGCATCCCCCAATGCCGCCACAAGCGATGTGCGGCAAGGACCACCCCATGGTAGGCACCCCATACAACAAAGGTCCAGCCCGCACCGTGCCATAGGCCCCCGAGGAGCATGGTGAACACGATCCGAGCGCAGATGTCCCGGATGCTCCCTCGATTTCCCCCAAGCGGGATGTATAGATAGTCACGC
>DATFBW010000332.1:0-3869 GCA_035253645.1 Gemmatimonadaceae bacterium
TGGTGAATATCGGCGACGAGATCGAAGCCGTCGTGCTGAAAGTCGATCGCGACGAAGAAAAGATCTCGCTCGGCATGAAGCAGATCGAAGAAGATCCGTGGCTCGCGCTGCCGGTGAAGTATCCGGTCGGCACGCGGGTCAGCGGCAAGGTGCGCAACCTCACGTCGTTCGGCGCGTTCGTGGAGATCGAGCCCGGCATCGATGGGCTGATTCATATTTCCGACATGTCCTGGACCAAACGTGTCCAGCATCCATCGGAGGTCGTGAAGAAGGGTGATACAGTCGAAGTCGTCGTGCTCAATGTCGATGCGGAGAACAAGCGGATCTCGTTAGGCCTCAAGCAGGCCACCGAGGATCCGTGGCTCTCGATCGGCGAGACCTATACCGTTGGTACCGAGCTGCCTGGTAAGGTGGCGCGGCTCATGGAGAAGGGTGTCGTCATCGACATGGGGAACGATCTGGAGGGCTTCGTCCCGCTCTCGCACCTGCCGAGTGAGAAGGCGATCGATTCACCGGCGGACGTGGTGTACGAAGGGATGAATATGAACGTGCGCGTGCTGGAAGTAGATCCGATCCATCGCCGCATCGTGCTCGGCGTGACGGAGATTCCCGAAGAGCAGCCGCCGCGTCCTGAGGGTCCGGTCAAGATCTACTCCGACGATCCACCACCGGCTCCGACCGATATCGATCTGGATATTGAAGAGTAACAACGCGCCGGCAGACTTTAACGGGCTCCGTGACTACACGGAGCCCGTTGTGTTTTCGCTGGCTCGTAGCTGACAACCTGATGGCTGTCCACTCACAGCTTTCGTTTCAAAGCCGACAGCTGCGAAGCCAAAGCTGTGAGTTACCAGCCGGCAGTACTTCAGCTTTCAGCGGCCGATAATAGGTTAGGCCTCATGACCATGCGCGACAAACTGGAGGTACTCGAACGACGCCGGGCGGAATCAGAGCAGGGTGGCGGCACGGCGCGGCTCAAAGCGCAGCATGACAAGGGGAAGTTGAGCGCGCGTGAGCGGCTCGACCTGTTGCTGGATGAGGGCACATTCGTGGAGCTGGATCGCTTCGTGACACACCGCAGCAGCGACTTCGGCCTCGAAGCACAGAAGATCTACGGTGACGGCGTCGTCACGGGTTATGGTCGCATCGAAGGCCGGCTTGTCTACGTGTTCTCGCAGGACTTCACCGTCTTCGGCGGGTCCCTCTCCGAAGCGTTCGCGGAGAAGATCTGCAAGGTGATGGACCTCGCGATCCGTAACGGCGCCCCCGTCATCGGCCTCAACGATTCCGGTGGGGCGCGGATCCAGGAAGGGGTGGTTTCGTTAGGCGGTTATGCCGAGATATTCCTGCGCAACACGCTGGCTTCGGGGGTGGTGCCTCAGATTTCTGCGATTCTCGGCCCGTGCGCGGGCGGGGCAGTGTACTCTCCGGCGATCACGGACTTCGTGTACATGGTGCGCGGCTCGTCGTACATGTTCGTGACCGGCCCCAACGTCGTGAAAACAGTGACGCATGAAGACGTCACCATGGAAAAACTCGGCGGCGCAGATACACATGCCGCGACGTCGGGCGTGGCGCACTTTGCCTGCAACTCCGAGCTCGAATGCCTAACGAGCATCCGTGAGCTTTTCCGTTTCATCCCGCAAAACAACCTCGAGGACCCTCCCCGGCGAGCGAGCAAGGACCCCAGGGATCGGCGCGACGAAGCGCTGCTCGACGTCGTCCCGGACCACCCGAACAAGCCTTACGACATTCATGACGTGATCAGGCGGGTTGTGGACGATGGCGAGTTCTACGAAGTGCATCGCGATTACGCGCAGAACATCGTCTGCGGCTTCGCACACCTCGGTGGCATCAGTATCGGCGTCGTCGCGAACCAGCCGGCGGTTCTGGCGGGCGTGCTCGACATCAATGCATCCGTCAAAGGCGCGCGGTTCGTTAGGTTCTGCGACGCGTTCAACATTCCGATCGTGACGTTCGAGGACGTGCCAGGGTTCCTGCCCGGCGTTGCGCAGGAACACGGTGGCATCATCCGCCACGGCGCCAAGTTGCTCTATGCGTTTTGCGAGGCAACGGTCCCCAAGCTGACTGTCATAACGCGGAAGGCGTATGGTGGCGCGTACGACGTCATGAGCTCGAAGCACATCCGGGGCGACTTCAACGTCGCGTGGCCGACGGCGGAGATTGCCGTGATGGGCCCCAAGGGCGCCGTTGAAATCCTGTTCCGTAAGGAGATCGGCGAGTCGAAGGATCCGGCGAAGACGATGGACGAGCGGGTCGCGGAATATTCGGAGAAGTTCGCGAACCCCTATGTTGCGGCTTCCCGCGGCTACCTCGACGACATCATCGATCCGCGCGAGACCCGACCGCGGCTCATCGATGCGCTCGAGACTTTGGTCGGTAAGCGCGACAAGAATCCGCTGAAGAAGCATGGGAACATCCCACTCTAGGTCAAAGGTCAAAGCACGCGGTGGCCGTGACCTCTCTTTGACCCTTGACCTTTGACCCTTGACCTTGTGTTAGGCAAAGTTCTTATAGCCAATAGAGGCGAGATAGCCCTACGCATCGTTAGGGCATGCCAGGAGTTAGGCATCCGCAGCGTGGCCGTCTACAGCGATGCCGATTCGCATGCGCCCCACGTCCGCGAGGCGGACGAGGCCGTGCACATCGGGCCTGCTCCAGCGCCCGAGAGCTACCTGCGGGGCGACCGTCTCGTCGCCACCGCCCTCGCGACGGGAGCGGACGCGATCCATCCGGGGTACGGCTTTCTGTCGGAGCGCGCGGAGTTCGCAGAGCTCGTTAGGGACGCCGGCCTGGTATTCGTGGGCCCGCCTCCGGAGGCCATCGCGGCAATGGGCAGCAAGACTGCCGCCCGCATAATCGCGATCCGCGAAGGGGTGCCCGTTGTCCCCGGCACAACCGAGGCGCTTCGCGATGCAGACCATGCTGCCGACGTCGCTCGCGAGTTTGGCTACCCGGTCTTGCTCAAGGCCGCGGCGGGAGGCGGAGGTAAAGGGATGCGCGTGGTGCGCGCCGCTGACGAGCTGAAAGCGGCGCTCGAATCCGCGCAGCGGGAAGCGCGTAACGCATTCGGCGACGACGCCGTGTACGTCGAGAAGTACATCGAGCGGCCGCGGCATGTGGAGATACAGATCATCGCCGACGCCCACGGCACCATCCTCTCGTTAGGTGAGCGCGAGTGCTCCGTACAACGCCGGCATCAAAAGATGCTGGAAGAATCTCCGAGCCTCGCCGTCTCATCCGACTTGCGACGGCGCATGGGCGACACCGCCATCGCTGTCGCGCGCGCGGTCGGCTACGTCAATGCGGGGACGTGCGAATTTCTGCTCGACCGCGATGGGCATTTCTATTTCCTGGAGATGAACACGCGGCTACAGGTCGAGCATCCGGTCACCGAGATGGTGACCGGCGTGGACATCGTGCAATGGCAGCTGAGAATTGCAGGCGGCGAGCGCCTTCCCTTTCCTCCCGAGCTCACTCCGCGCGGCTGGGCTATCGAATGCCGCATAACGAGTGAGGACCCGACAAACGGCTTCTTGCCGTCCACGGGACGGATCGAATACGTGCACGTGCCTGCAGGACCGGGCGTCCGTTGGGATGGGGGGATAGAAGTGGGCGCAGACGTAGGGCTCTCGTACGATCCGCTGCTTGCGAAGCTCATTGTGTGGGGGAGCACGCGCGAGCAGGCTATAGCGCGCATGCATCGCGCTTTGCGCGAGCTCACAATCGTCGGCGTCGAGACGTCGCGGGAATTCCACCTTCGCATGTTGGAAGATTCGGCGTTCCAGCGCGGCGAGATCGACATCCAGTGGCTCGAGCGTTCGCTCGAATCGCTGGTTCCCGGAACA
>DATFBW010000333.1:0-3062 GCA_035253645.1 Gemmatimonadaceae bacterium
GAACTACTTCTCGCCGGGACCGGGACGCGACCGGGCGCGAGCGATCGTTGCGTATGAAGAACTGCTCCGGCGCGGTCACTGGCGCTCGATGAACAACTTCGCTCTGCGATTGCAGTCGCGCCGCGAGTTTGCTCGTGCAGAATCCGTGTGGCGCGTGGCGATACGCGAAGGCGACATGATCGACCGGCCTCTGGTGCTCAACCCGCTGCGTTCGCTGCTCATTCAGCACAAATTCGCGGCGGCCGAGTCGCTGATCGCGCGCGCAGAATCACTGTATCCGGACCTCCGCGGTGTGTGGCGCGCCCGGATCGATATGCTCTCGATGCGGGGAGATACCACGGCTTACCGCCGCGCGGTGGACAGTGTTGCACAGCACGGGGATTCGCTGGACAAGGTGTGGGCCGGGACCAAAAGGTCCCAGCTCGCCACAGTCGCCGGCCGCCTGCGCGACGGCATCCGGATGTTCGATGAAGGACGACCTTCCGTCAACACACTGAACGCGCGCCAGCGCCTAACGCGAACCCTTCAGCTGGGCCGTAGCTGGCTGCGGAGCCAGTACCTCAACGAAGCCGCTCAGCATGTGAAGGAGCTGGATGCCGCCCTCGCAGCATTGCCAATGACGAGTTTGCCGGAACAGGACCGGCCATACTTTACGGCCAACGGGGTTATCTGGAATTACGCCGTAGCCGGCCGCCCCGACCGTGCGCGCGCGGCACTTGCCGAATACGACGCGACGGTGCGCGATTCGATCCTGCGGCTCGACCAGAGCAACGACCGGCACAATGCGTTAGGCGACATCCTGCTCGCCGAAGGCAAGCCGGTCGAGGCGATCGCGGAGTACCGGGCGGGCGACCGGCTCCCCGACGGGCCGGCGGGCTCGTGTACGATTTGTCTGTCGCTGAACCTTGCGCGTGCGTTCGACGCGGCTGGAATGACCGATTCCGCCATTGTGCATTACGAGCGGATCGTGTCGGATGAGTACCCGTTCCGCGTGATCGAATGGGTCGATGCGCTGTTCACACCCCTGAGCTACAGGCGTCTTGGAGCGCTCTACGAGTCGAAGAAGGACTACGCAAAGGCCGCCACGAACTATCAGAAGTTCGTCACGTTGTGGGCGAACGCCGAGCCTGACGTTCAGCCTCTTGTCGAAGAGGCGCGGCTCCGGCTCAGGCGGATGGCGAACGTCGAGCGTTAGGCAACAAGGTCCTTCACCGGACGCGCGCACGTAGTTGAAATCATCCGTCTAAAGCGTGCGCGCGTGCGCCCGCGGCGACGGAAACGCGAGCCGCCGCAGCACGTCGCGGAATCGCGGCTCGTCCCGCAGCCCGTCGAGCAATGGATCGTGCGCAATGCAAAAGGCACTCGGAGACCGCTCGTCGTACATGCGACGAAACCAGCTCACGGCCGCGTCCACGTCGCCAAGCCCCGCATAAGCACACGCTACTGCCCACGGATCGAGATACTGCGCCTCTCCCAGCGCGAGCAGTTGTTCGAGCGCTCGCGCCGCCTGCGGGGAGTGACCTGCACGCGCGAGCGTCGCGGCGCCGAGTGCAAGCGCTTCCGCATTGTTAGGCAGCAAGTCGAGTCCCTGCCAAACCGCGTCGGCGGCATCGCTCGACTCGCCGAGCAGCGCAAGATTCAATCCAAGATAGATATACCCGATGCCAAAATGCGGATGGAGCTCCAGCAGCGACCGCAGCTTGAGAATGCACTCGTTATGCGCACCTGCCTTATGCTCGCACCATGCGCCGGCAAACAGAACGCTGGCGCCCAGTGGATCGAGCTCGCGCGCGCGTGACGTAAGGGCGCGCGCCTCATCGAAGCGGCCCATCGCGGCGAGGAACATGGCGCGATATATAAGCGGCTCAGCCGACCCCGCCGCCAACTCGGCTCCGAGACGTAGCTCGTCCCCCGCCGCTTGCCAGTCTCGCTCGGCGAGCATGTGATACAGTCCGAGGCTGGTATGTGCTTCGCCTAACTCCGGGTCGAGTCGCACCGCGTGTTCCGCGGCGTGACGGAATGGCGGGAAAAGCTCATCCGGTGAGCCATGCGCGAGCAGCGTGACGATCGCGAACGCCGAGGCGAGTCCCGCCCACGCCGGGGCAAAGTCCGGCGCCCGGGCGATCGCCTCGCTGTAAGCAGCGATCGCTTTTCCCAACTGGGGGAGCATAACGCTGAAATGCCGTCCTTTGAGATACGCTTCGACTGCCAGGGGATCCAAAAGAACGTCGGCAGGCCGCTCTCGCATGCTGCCCGCGCGCGGTGCCGCAGCCGCGGGGTGATTCGCCATTGTCTCGTCCGCGCGTAACTTGGCATCGACCGCACGAGCCACGCGTTCCGCCACGTTAGGGAGATCGCCTAACGCGGCGTCCAGACGCTCGGCCCAGAGATGGGCCTCGGGTTCCACGCGCACCAACTGCGCGCTGATGGTCAAACGATCGCCGTAGCGAGTCAGCGTCCCCTCGATGACGGCATCGACATCCAGCAAACGAGCGATTTCCACGAGCGAAGACGTCGACCCAGCCAGCTGAAGGCTGGACTGACGTGAGGTGATGCGCGCGACGCGAGTCCGGGCCAGCTCTGTGATGACAAGATCCGTCAGACCATCGGCAAGGTGCTGCTGGTCCGGTGAGCCAGTCAGGTTGACGAGCGGCATTACAGCGATCGATGTGATCCTGGTGGATCCGCGGATCGTGAGTGCGAGCTGCCGCAGCTCTTCGTTAGGCGTCGCGTCCAGCTCGGCGCGCAATGTATCCTCGAGCGTCTGATAGGCAGCTAACGCACCCGCGCGGTCCCCGCTCTGATGCAGCAGCGACATCACTCTGCGCACCACGCCTTCGTCCGTTGGTCTGATCATGAGTGCTCGGCGCAGCGACATCAGCGCCGCGCGCGCGTCGTTCGCCTGCTCCTGGCTTTCGGCTAAGCGGTGCGCGGCGTTCAGCGCTTCGCTTTGTAGCTGACCGCGCAAGTCAGCGGCCCATGCGTCGAAGGCGGTCTCGGGGAGATGAAAACCATCGAGAAAGTCACCGCCATACAGCTCGCTGGCGCGTGCCCAGTCTTTC
>DATFBW010000334.1:0-3446 GCA_035253645.1 Gemmatimonadaceae bacterium
GCCACGCCTTGTTAGGCTGCGACTAAAGAGCATTCACGAACTCATCCCCACTCGCAGGTTCACTGTCAGTGGTATGACGTCCGCACGGCGTGGTACGAAGCGAACAACGAGATTCGTGTCGGTGGCCACGCGGCCGCCAAGGAATGTCGCTCGCAAGAGGCATTGATACAGCGCGCCGGAGTCGGGTAGGACACCGATCGGAGTAGGAACACTGGCGGGCATCCGATAGACGCCCGTGGAGTTAGTTCTGACGGCTGCGCTCACTGATTCGCCAGGACTCTCGCTCCCGCAGATGAGTGTCAAGTCAAGCGGATCGAGCGACGGCTGCGCGCGCTGCACCGTACCTTCGAGTAGCGCATACGCGCTCGGAAATTCCTCGCCGAGAGAACCGGCGCACCCGGCGATAACTGCACCGGTGAGGACTGACCAGATGCGTGGCATCAAGAATACGAACTTCACGATGGTGATTGGTGCAACAAGATCGTCGCAGCCTGGCGTTCAGCTGCGGCGCAGTCCATACATGCCGGCGTGTCGAAGCTCGCGCCGGCCATCCTAACGAGTTTGCGGCGTGTGCTGCAATGCCTTGTTAGGCAGACAGCTCCACGGCACACTACCATGACGGATGTGCATCAAAGTACTGGTTGGTCGTGAGGCGTCGAAGACCAGCCCCGTCGGCTCCCACAACGTAGATCTCCAGAGTCCGGAAGCGATCCGCGGGCGCTAAAGAGTCGACCCCGGAGCCTGCGTGTCGGTTGCTTTGGAAAACCACCCATCGGCTGTCGCGGGACCACTTGCCGTAGTTGTTCAAGCCAAAATCACCGATGAGGGTTCTCAAGCGCAATGTCTTAAGTTCAAGGATAGCGAGGTCAGCACGCCAAGGGCGTAGCGGGTCTGCGATCCAGATATCCCCAGGACGAGGATCGCTCGTTAGGACGATCGCCTCACCGCTCGGGGCCCAGTTGGGGCAGTCGAGATAGGTGGTGTCTGAGGCGAGCAGCGTTCGCTCGGCACGTGACGCTATCTCGATCGCGAGGACGGACGAACGCCCAGACCGGAAGGCCGAAACAACAAACTCACGTCCATCGGGACTCCACGATGGACATCGGAAGTCGGCGTCAGCGTCGTGAAGCACGCGTTCGAGACCAGATCCATCAGCGGCAATGACGTATACGTCCGGCGCGTGGGTGCGACCCGCCGTAAACAGAATCTTTTTGCCATCCGGGGACCACTCTGGCCAGGCCAGGAAAGCATGGAGCTGTGGCGCAAGCCTCCTAGGCGCGCCACCAATCGTGTCGAGGACATACAGTTCGCTGCGGTCACCAGCTTCTCGTACGAAAGCGATCGAGCGTGAATCCGGAGACCAGGCCGGCATGCTGCGGGACGTAGCCGCATCGCCCTTGATAAGCAGGCGGGATGTCAGCTCCGTAGGATGAAGCGCGTAGATGTTTTCAGTTGCGCCAGGATGCTGCGCTACGAAGAGGATGTCTCGCGACATGCCAGTGTTGTCTCGGCATGAAGAGGCGAACGAGGCAATCGGTGCGAGAACGCCCGTCAGGGCCAGCCGTCTGACGTATTTCATGTTGCTGTAAGCAGCGCGGCGGTTCTCGCTGTGCCTAACGGATATGGCGTTGAGCTGCAGCGCATATCAATAGTTGGCCGCCGTGGCGAAGCCCGCAGCGGCCGCCCGCCAGAGTCTGCGCTGGCTGGTGCAACGACTTGTTAGGCGGCAGGTCGCCCGGCGGCTTACGATTTACGTTATTGATCATCGTGATGTGCTGGACCTGGCCACTCGCTCGCAAGTCGCCGGGGGCGCCACCAAATGGCGCGACCAGTGTGCAACAGCGTACTGACAACGGCGACGAGCGCCAAGAGCACGAGGCCGAAAGTGGCGCCCTCAGTGATCTGCTGGAGCGCCGATGCTTCGCGAAAGCGGGTGGCGCCGAAAACGATAAGGCTGATGACCGCTCCGCACGCGACAGCTCCGAGCAGCGAGAGCCCGGCCATCCGGAGGTGATCGCGGCGGGAGAACGTGGCATCAGGGCCCGCTGGAAGCAGGCCAATGTAATACTGGGAATGGAGGCCTCCTACGGAGGGAATAGGCGCGGTGCGACGAGCGGCAACAAGACGATAAGATTACGCCAGCCATCAGCCCGAGCGCACCGCCAAGAACGAGCAAGTTAGTCAGCGGTGGTCCTGCCGCCTAACGGACATGGCGTTCAGCCGCGCCGCAGTCCATCCTAACGAGTCTGCGGTCTCTGCTGCATAGCCCTGTTAGACGGCAGCCGATGCAGTGGGTTCCTGCTCGGTGAATTGCGTGACATCGCGCATATGGATCGACACGCGCGAGTAGAATACGACCTGGCTAATGACGCTTGCGGCAAACCCAACAACGTCGCTGTTCTGTGCTTCATCGGCGGGCGGTTTTGTGATCGCTTCGTATGCGATGGAGCCCACCACGATAAGTGCGAGCGTGGGGATCAGGACACGCCATCCGACTACCCACGCGAGAGCATGAAACCGGCCTAAGAAGTCGACGCCATCCGCGCCGCCGTTGGCGCGGTACGCAGCTCGCACGCCAATGAGTACGGCGAGGCCAGACGCTGCGAGCATTCCGAAATCCCAGACGTTTGCCTGCGCTACAGGAAACAGCCAGTAGCTGGAGGCGCCGAGTGTGAAGAGCAGCCAGATGCCCATCAGGTACCGCATGGCGTGTAGCGGTGCTAACTGGCCACGCTGGAGCTCGTCCTTCAGTCGGTGAATGCTCCAGAAATACATCATGCCCTCCCGCTGCCGTTTAACGAACATGGCGTTCAGCTGCGGCGCATATCAATCCGCAAAGAGTCTGCGCCGACTGTTGCAACGCCGTGTTAGGCGGCAACCGATGGCGCTCTTGAGTCAAAAGGACCACGTTCTGGGCGCAGTGAGTATAGTACGTCATAAACCTCGCGGCGCACTTCTGTTGCTTCGTAGGCGTCCGGTATGGTCTGGGCCAATTCGCCATCGCGAAATGCTTGAAGCGCTTGCCGATTAGCGAAGAAGTAAATGCCACACACAGCTCCAGTGGCGGGGTCTCGTCCGTAGACCTTTTGTAACAGGCCCGGTACCTGAAGGAAGCGGGGCCGTCTTTCCAGTAGCCGGCGGTCGAATTCTTCAACCTCAAGGCCGGATGTGATGCGGACGAAGAGAATAGTGGCCATGGTCTCAGTGGTCACTGCGGGAGTGGACATGAGGCGGGTCTCCATGCGAGGCCTTCGCGTTGCCGCCTAACGAAATGGCGTTAAGCTGCGAACGCCTAACAAATATCGCGGCGAGCGAGCACCAGTGAGCCCGCCGCTTCCGAAATCACCAGCGTTCATCAGCTCCAACGCCCGGTTAGGCGGCGCTTCGCCGGATCAGAACCGAGTCTCTCGTCGACTCTCGACATTGGTCAAGAACGTCCCGTCCGT
>DATFBW010000335.1:0-16551 GCA_035253645.1 Gemmatimonadaceae bacterium
TGAAAGACACCGGCCACGGCGTCGTCATCGAACGATACCTATAAGATCAAAAGCTCCACCACAGACGCACACAGACTGAAACGCCGAGAACCCACGGAATGAGAACTACTCCGTGAGTTGTAGCAGTTGGAGTCCGCGTAAATCCGTGGTGGAGCCGTTTTGTTCTTGCGCGAGAATGGGCATGCTGCTACCCTCAACAGTTGAGGGTAGCCCATGGCCAACGAACCGCTGGAACTCCTGCAGGGGACGCTCGACGTCCTCATACTCAAGACGCTCACCTGGGGACCGATGCACGGCTACGGTGTCGCGCACTGGATCCGCCAGAAAACAAGCGATGAGCTGCGCATCGAAGATGGGGCCCTCTACACGGCATTGCACCGTCTGGAGCAGCGCAAATGGGTCGCAAGTGAGTGGGGCGTCACGCAGCAGAATCGCCGCGCCAAGTTCTACAGCCTAACGAAACACGGGCGTACGGCTCTCGCCGAGCGCACGAACCAGTGGACGCGCTACGCGAACGCCGTCTCACGCATCTTGCGGCCGGCATAGGGCGAGGATCGATGCGACTCCCCACAGGAATGCGCCGCCTGCTCCGTCTCCCCGCTGGCCGCCGCCCGATCGAGCGCGAAATCGACGACGAGATCGCGTTTCACTTCGACGCAACGATCGCGGAACTGTGCGCGAGCGGCCTGACGGAAGCTGAAGCGCGGCGCGAAGCCGAACGGCGCTTCGGCGACGTTCCCTCCGTGCGCCGCGACTTGCAGCACATCGACTCGTTAGGGAACCGACAAGAACGCCGGCAGGACCGACTCGGCGCGTTCACGCATGATCTCCGTAGCGCGCTCCGCTCCCTCGCCAAGGATCGTCGCGTGTCGCTGTTTGTGGTGCTCACGCTGATGTTAGGCATCGGGGCGAATGCCACCATGTTCGGCATCGTCGACCGGCTGCTGCTGCGGCCGCCGCCGCAGGTATCGGACGATCCGCTGCTCACGAGTATTTACGTGCGCCGCGAGTCGCGCGACTTCGGCGTCTTCTACGGCAAGAGCACGAGCTTCCCCGCGTACGTCGCACTCCGAGATGCAAGCGGAGCGTTCAGCGACGCGGCCGCGATGTGGGGTTCCGCGGCGTCACTCGGACGCGGCCCCGAAGCGGTGCAGATCACCGTCGAGCTCACGACAGCCAATCTCTTCCCATTGCTCGGCGTCCGTCCCGCGCTCGGCCGGTTTTTCTTGCCTGACGAGGATCGCGCCGACAATACGAAACCGCCCATAGTCATCTCGCACGGACTGTGGACGAGACAGTTCGGTGGCGATGAGCGCGTGCTCGGCCGCGAGCTGCACGTCAACCAGAAGTTCTATACCGTGGTGGGTGTTGCGCCGCGTGGTTTCAATGCGGCGCACCTGCAGCGCGTGGATGCGTGGATCCCGATGCACGTCGCGGCACCCGAGTTTGCGAATCCCACGTTTGCGACATACCACGACATGCGCTGGGTGGAGGTCATCGCGAAGCGCCGCTCTGATTTGAGTATTAGTGCCGCCGCTGCCCGGGCGACGACGGCGTACCAGCGCGTTCAGCGCGAGGCGCGCAAGAGCGATTCGGCGGCGAGCGTGGTGCTCGCGTCGATGGTCCCGGCTCGCGGCGTGGAAGGCCTCAGTGGTGTGCTGTCGGGCAGGTCGCGGAGCGGTAGCCTGTCCGCGCGGGTTGCGGCGTGGCTCAGTCTCGTCGCAGCGATCGTCTTGGCGATCGCGTGTGCCAACGCGGCCAACCTGCTGTTGCTGCGCGCGGCCAGCCGCCGGCGCGAAATCGCCGTGCGTTTGGCGTTAGGCATCAGCCGCGCGCGTCTTGCAGCCCAGCTGCTCATGGAAAGCATGGTCCTGGCGGCGTTAGGCGGAGCCGGCGCGCTCCTCCTCGTGCCCCTGGTGACCGGGCTGTTGAAGGCCACCTTGCTTGGCAACGCCGAAGTGGGCGCGGGCCAGGTCGATGCGCGGCTGGCCATATTCACGACGGTTTGTATCCTTGCCGTCGGGATGGTCTCCGGTCTGGCGCCGCTGCTGCTCTCGCGTCGGATGCAGGTAAGCGACGCGCTCAAGGCCGGTGTGCGCGAGGGGACTGTGCGCCGTTCCCGGCTCCGTACCTCGCTCATCGTTATGCAGGGGGCGCTGTCGATGTTGCTGCTGGTGGGCGCCGGGCTGTTCCTGCGTAGCCTGCGCAATGTGTCGGAGCTCGACCTGGGCTTCGATCCGGATCGTGTGATGGTCGCGTCGATCGACCTCAGTGGTGTCGTGAGCAACCGGGCCGGGTTCGAAGACTTCTGGCGGCGCGCGCTGGAACGAGTCCAGAGGCTGCCGTCCGTGGAGCGCGCTGCACTTTCGGTCGTGACGCCACTCGAATCGGGTTGGTCCCTCGACGTCGCCGTTCCCGGTCGCGATTCACTGCCACCGCTCGCCAACGGACCATATCTCAACGCGGTCACCCCGGACTACTTCGCCACGTTAGGTACGCGTGTGATCAAGGGTCGCGTGTTCACCGCTGCGGATCGAGCAGGCTCCAGCCATGTGGCCGTGCTCAACGAGGCGATGGCCCGCTACCTGTTCCCCGGCGCGGAAGCGTTAGGCAAATGTTACTACGTGGTCACGGAGGAGCGTGGCCAAGCACCGACTCGCTCGCCGTGCATCACGGTCGTGGGCATCGTGCAGGACTCGCGCTCCTACAACTTCAGAGAAGGCGGCACGCCCGAGCACTTCGTCCCGCAGACGCAGTCGCCGGCGCAGCTCGAATGGCGCGTCCTCTTCGTGCGCTCCCGAAGCGGCGGCGAGCCGGCCGCCACGCAGCAGGACGTCCGACGGTCTCTCCAGTCCCTCGGGGCCAATCTGCCGTATGCCGAGGTGAAGTTTCTGCGAGATCCGCTGTCGTTGGAGACTCGACCGTGGGAGCTCGGGGCCACGATGTTTGGGCTGTTCGGGCTGCTCGCCCTGCTCATTGCCGGACTCGGCCTGTACAGCTGCATCGCCTACGAAATGGCGCAGCGGACTCATGAGTTCGGCGTTCGCCAAGCGCTTGGCGCCAGCCCGGTCGACGTGTGGCGCCTAGTGTTCGTGCGCGCGGTGCGCTATGCCATTCCGGGGCTTGGACTTGGCTTGGGTCTCGCCCTCATCGCGACGCGGTGGCTACGGCCGCTGCTCTTCGACGTCTCGCCGACGGATCCGCTGGTGTATTTGGGGGTTGCACTGACTCTCTTGGCAGCTGCACTTATCGCGACTTTGGGTCCGGCGCGGCGGGCGTTGCGGGTCGATCCGGTGGTGGCGTTGCGCGACGAGTAGGGCTGTGGCATCGGCGCCGGTACAGCCGCAAGTCGTGGCCCAGCAACAGCTTGACTTGCTCGGCCCTCGCCGGTAAAATGTGTAGCTCGCGCAAATAACGACCTGCGCTGACGTAGCTCAATGGCAGAGCAACTGATTTGTAATCAGTAGGTTGCGAGTTCAACTCTCGCCGTCAGCTCTTGTCGACGATGACAATCAGCGGCCTCCACCTGGTCGCTGCTTACGCTCGTTAGGTGGGGTACCCAAGCGGCCAACGGGAGCAGACTGTAAATCTGCCGGCTTAACGCCTTCGAAGGTTCGAATCCTTCCCCCACCACTCTGGGTGATCGCGTTAGGCGATCGGCAGAACGGTAGGAGAAGGCTCGAGATCGGGAGAAGTCACAGAAGGGAGGAGGAACGCACGTCCTGCGGGAGTAGCTCAGCTGGTAGAGCGCAAGCCTTCCAAGCTTGATGTCGCGGGTTCGAGCCCCGTCTCCCGCTCTAGCGGCACGAGCAAGGCGCAGTGAGCAGGACCGGGGAGTTGGCTCGCGTAGCTCAGTCGGTAGAGCACACCCTTGGTAAGGGTGAGGTCATCGGTTCAATCCCGATCGCGAGCTCTGTACTAAAACTGAAGACTGTAGACTGACGACTGACGACTGACGACTGATATTCATGCCTCGAGAGAACATCATCCTCGCGTGCAACGATTGTAAGAATCGCAACTACTTCACCACGAAGAACCGGCGTGTGCATCCGGAGCGGGTGGAGTGGAAGAAGCATTGCCCGCGTTGCAACAAACACACGCTACACAAGGAAACGAAGTAAGTGGCCGTCGATATTGCCCAGGCTCCAAGCAGCGGACCTGGCGGAGGGTTTGTAGGGAAGGTCGTCACCTTCTACCGCGAAACCATCGCGGAAATGAAGAAGGTCACGTGGCCCGACAAGACTCAGATCCGTCAGCTCGCGCTCGGTGTCATCGTCCTTTCGCTGTTCGTCGGCCTCTTGATCTTCGTGGTCGATTGGCTGCTGCAGCTCATCCTCGTTAGGGGCATCCCTTCGATCTTCCGCGGGTGAGATGAGCGCGCATCGATTCTACGCGATTCAGACGACCGCGGGACACGAGAACAAGGTGCGGTCGCTCATTCAGCGGCGCATCGAGCAGGATCCGCGTCCGGCTGAAGAGCGCATGATTCGTCAAGCACTGGTTCCGACGCAAGAAGTCGTCGAGATCAAGAACGGCAAGAAGGTCAACGTCGAACGCAAGCTGTATCCCGGGTATGTGCTGGTGGAGATGGTGTGGAATCAGGAGACGAGTCACGTCATCAACAGCATTCAGGGCGTGATCAAGTTCGTGGGTCAGGGGCGCGAGCCCATGGCGCTGCGGATGGATGAAGTGAACCGGCTGCTCGGCATCGCCGACGAGACGGTGGAGGAAGAGGCGAAGGAAGAGATTCCGTTCCTGATCGGTCAGGCGGTGGAAATCACCGAGGGGCCGTTCACGGACTTCAGCGCGACGGTGGAAGACATCTATCCGGACAAGGGGAAAGTGAAGGTCACGGTCAGTTTGTTCGGCCGGCCGACCAGCGTGGAACTGGACTACTTGCAATTGAGGGCGTACTAGCGCCTAACAAGTCGGTGGGGGATCGGACGACAGCGCGGGGGAACTGCGGCGGCTGTCTCCGAGACGATCCCACTGCCGGATGCCAACAGGACGGCATCCGCGAAGCGCAGTCACCGGCCTTTGCGCGGGGCGGCCTTTCGGCGAGGAGCGCACCGTCGGATACCACGACGACGTGAAACAGAACCGTGGGAGTCAGCCTGGATCGACGTGATGTTGGACCGAGCTTGGCGGCGCGTTAGGCGTCGTTCCAGCACGGTCGTCTCCGCATCTCGCCGCTCCTCACTGCCGCACCAGAGGAGAACGCATGGCCAAGAAAGTCACTGGATTCGTCAAACTGCAGATCCCTGCGGGACAGGCGAACCCGGCGCCACCTGTCGGTACAGCTCTGGGTCCTCAGGGGATCAACATCATGGCCTTCGTGAAGGAGTTCAACTCCCGCACGCAAAGTCAGGCCGGGATGATCCTCCCCGTCGAGGTCACCATCTATAGCGACAAGTCCTTCACCTTCATCCTGAAGACGCCGCCCGCGGCGATCCTCCTGAAAAAGGAAGCAGGTGTGGAGAAGGGCTCGGGACAACCGAACCGCGACAAAGTCGGGTCGGTGACCAAGGCGCAGGTTCGCAAGATCGCCGAGATCAAGATGCCTGACCTCAACTGCGAGTCGATCGAATCGGCAATGGCGATGATCGCCGGCGCCGCGCGCTCGATGGGAATCGAGGTCAAGGACTGATGCGCACTCACGGCAAGAAGTACAGCGCAGCCGCGAAGCGGCGCGACCCTGTCGCGACATATCAGCCGCGGCAGGCGCTCGAAATCGTCAAGCAAGGAGCCTTCGCCAAATTCGACGAGACGATCGAAGTTGCCGTTAGGCTGGGCGTGGATCCGCGTCACGCCGATCAGATCGTACGCGGTACTGTCGTTCTTCCGGCGGGAACGGGAAAATCGGTGCGTGTGCTCGCGATCGCAGTCGGCGACAAGGCACGCGAAGCGGAAGGCGCCGGCGCGGACTACGTCGGCGTCGAACATGTCGCGAAGATCAAGGAAGGTTGGCTCGACTTCGATGTGCTGATCGCGACCCCGGATCAAATGGGCCAAATCGGTCAGCTCGGACGTATCCTCGGTCCGCGCGGTTTGATGCCGAACCCAAAGGCCGGAACGGTCACGATGGACATCGGCCGCGCGGTGCGCGAGGCCAAAGGCGGCAAGATCGAGTTCCGCGTGGACAAGAGTGGCAACGTGCACGCGGCGATCGGCAAGGCCTCTTTCACCCTCGAAGCGCTGGAGCAGAACTTCGGGGCGCTGATGGACCAGATCGTTAGGCAGAAGCCGAGCGCGTCGAAGGGTGTATATGTCCGCAACGTCTCGGTCTCGAGCACGATGGGCCCGGGGCTCAAGATCGACACCACTCAGTACCGGTAACGAACGATGAAGCGATCCGAGAAAGAACAGGCGGTCCAGGACCTGAGCGCGCAGATGAAGGGCATCAAGGCGCTCTACTTCACCGACTTCACCGGTCTCAACGTGAAGCGCATGACGGATCTGCGACGGCGCTTCCGGAAGGCGGGCGTGCAGTACGTGGTCATCAAAAACACGCTCGCCATCCGCGCGGCAAACGTCACGGGCCTAACGGCAGTCGGTGACCGGCTCCGCGGACCAACGGGTGTCGTCCTCGCCAAAGACCCCGTCGCCGCCGCGAAGGTGCTGGCGGACTTCGCCAGAGAGAATGACAAGCGTCCGACGGTAAAGGGCGGCGTGATGGATGGCGTCGCGCTCACCGACGATCAGATCAGGAAGCTCGCGACGATGCCCTCGCGCGAGCAGATGCTGGCGCAGTTAGGCGGTGCGATGCAAGCGCCGCTCGTCGTATTCGTGAGCGGCCTGAGCGCGCTGCTCTCGACGTTCGTTGGCGCGCTCGAAGCAAGGAAGGCGCAGGTCGAAGGAGCCGCTTAAACCCAGGCGGAGAGACGGCGCGCACGCTGCGCGCACGGTCCGCCGGAATTGTCGCTGAACAATACCCCCGCTCTGCCTGGGGAATCAGGAGAACCTAACGATGGCAAACGCAACCATGACGAAAGACGAGATCCTCGACGCAATTGGCAACATGTCGGTCTTCGAGCTGGCCGAGTTGATCGATGCGTTCAAGGCCAAGTTCAACGTGACGATCGCTGCCGCTCCCGCGGCCGCGGCGGCACCGGCTGCCGGTGGCGCGGGCGGTGCCGCTGCTCCGGCGGCTGAGGAGCAGACGGAGTTCGCTGTCATCCTCAAGGAAGCCGGCGCGAAGAAGATTCAGGTGATCAAGGTCGTGCGCGAGCTGACTGGCCTCGGACTCAAGGAAGCGAAGGATCTGGTCGACGGTGCGCCGAAAGAAGTTCGTGGCGGCGTATCGAAGGACGAAGCCGCAACAATCAAACAGAAACTTGAAGCCGAAGGCGCGACCGTAGAGGTGAAGTAGGTCCGCCACTCGGCTGTTGTGACTGCATCACGTCGCACTTTCCTGTACGCGCTCCCCGCTCCCTGCTCCTCGCGCCCTGCGAGGGGAGGAGCGGGGCTGCGCCTTCTTTCGCCTGTAGGACAAGGGTGATCAATGCCTAACACGATGAAGCTGATGTCGTTCGGCAAGCTCAATGAGGGGATGGAAATGCCGCATCTCCTCGATATCCAGACTCGCGCGTTCGAAGCGTTGCTGCAGCGCGACGCCGCGGCGCACGATCGCGAGGATATCGGGCTTGAACGCGTATTCAAGGACCTTTTCCCCGTCACGGACGTCCACGAGAAGTTCTCGATGGAGTTCAAGGCGTATGCGCTCGGAGAGCCGAAGTATTCGGTCGAGGAGTGCATCGAACGCGACATGACGTACTCGGCGCCGCTCAAGGCCAAACTCGGGCTGCGCATCTTCGAGGACGTCGACGGCGAGAAGCGACTCAAGAACGAGATCGAGAAGGAGGTCTATCTCGGCGAGCTGCCACTGCTCACCGATCTCGGCACGTTCGTGATCAATGGCGCCGAGCGCGTCATCGTGAGTCAGCTGCACCGCTCCCCGGGCGTTGTATTCGAGGAATCGACGCACCCTAACGGGCAGCGGCTGATTTCCGCGCGCATTATCCCGTTCCGCGGATCGTGGGTCGAGTTCACCGTCGATATCCACGATGTGATCTACGTTCATATCGACAAGAAAAAGAAGTTCCCGGCCACGGCGCTGCTGCGCGCATTTGGCTACGGCTCCAACTCGGACATCCTGCGCCTCTTCTTCGGGATCCGTGAGCTCGATCTCGCGAAGAAGCGCGAGAGCCGCGTGGATCAGCGCGAAGTGTTAGGCGCGATCATAGCGGAGAACATCGATCTCGCGGGTGAAGCGGCCGATCCGGACGCTCCCAAGGCCAAGACGAAAAAGGCGCGTGCCGCGCAGGAGCGCGCCGAGGCGATGCTTCTCGTTAGGGAAGGGGACGAGCTGACCGAGGAGGTCTTCAACCGGCTGCGGCGCCAGGGGATCGACAAGATCAAGGTCTTCGCGTCGTACATGACCGTCGACCTGCGCGACGAGCTTGATGCTGTCGAGCGCGGCGAGCGCGCCGTGCCCCGCATCCTCGCCGCGGATGTTGTCGATCCGGAGACCGGCGAAGTCCTCGCCGAGGCTGGTCAGCCGCTCAAGGAGCCGCTCATCAAGCGGCTGCGAAAGGGTGGTGCCAACAAGGCCACCGTTTTCGTTCCGTCAGGCCGTGCCGAGTCTACGATCGTGAAGAACACGATCGCCAAGGACCCAACCGATCCAACGAAATATCCGGAGAGCGATCGCAAGAAGTACGGCGACACGCCTAACAAGCAAGGTGAAGCGATCGCCCTGCGGCAGATCTACACGTTGCTGCGGCCGGGCGATGCGCCGAACACGGAGACAGCTCGTCAGGCACTCGAGCGCCTCTTCTTCTCGCCCAAGCGCTATGACCTCGGGCGCGTCGGGCGTTACAAGATCAACCAGCGCCTGGCACTGCACGAAGATCCGGCGATGACGGTCCTCACCAAAGAGGACTTCATCGCGATCCTGCGCTACCTGGTCGAGCTGGCTGAAGGACGGGGCCATGTGGACGACATCGACCACCTCGGCAACCGGCGTATCCGCTCGGTCGGCGAGTTGATCGCGAACCAGTTCTCCGTCGGTCTGTCGCGCATGGCGCGTCTGGTCAAGGAGCGCATGTCGATCAATACCGACCCTGAGAAGATCTCGCTGGACGATCTGGTGAATGCGCGCACGGTATCCGCAGTCATCCAGGCGTTCTTCGGGTCGTCGCAGCTCAGCCAGTTCATGGATCAAACGAATCCGCTGGCGGAGCTGACGCACAAGCGTCGTCTTTCCGCGTTAGGCCCCGGTGGTCTGACGCGTGAGCGCGCGGGCTTCGAAGTGCGCGACGTGCACTATTCGCAGTATGGCCGCATGTGCCCGATCGAGACGCCGGAAGGTCCGAACATCGGTCTCATCACGTCGCTCGCGTGTTACGCGCGCGTCAACGACCTCGGTTTCGTGGAGACGCCGTATTTCATCGTGAAGAACGGGAAGGTGACGAGCGACCTCGCGTGGCTCGATGCCAACCGCGAAGAGGACGCGATCATTGCGCAGGCCAATGCGAAGCTCAACCCCGACGGCTCGTTCGTCGATGACCTCGTGTTGTGCCGGGCGCGCGGTGACGTGCCGCTCGTTCCGCCGGACCGCATCGACTATATGGATGTGGCCCCGGAGCAATTGGTCTCCATAGCCGCGGCGCTGATCCCGTTCCTGGAGCACGACGACGCCAACCGCGCGCTCATGGGATCGAACATGCAGCGCCAAGCGGTGCCGCTCGTGAATCCGCAGTCGCCGCTGGTCGGGACCGGGTTGGAAGAGAAAGTCGCGCGCGACTCGGGTGCTGTTGTCATCGCTCGACGTGGCGGCACGGTAACGCACGTGACGGCCGACGAGATCATCGTCGACGCCGGGCCGGAGCGAGGTCGCAAGGACGACGAGCGCCCCCTGGCGCGCCTAACGCAGCGTGACCGCTATCGCCTCAAGAAGTTCTGGCGCACGAATCAGGACACTGCCATCAATCAGCGGCCCATCGTGCGTCACGGCCAGAAAGTGCGGGCGGGTGAAGTGCTGGCCGACGGTTCGGCGACGGAGCGCGGACACCTCGCGTTAGGCGCCAACGTCACCGTGGCGTTCATGCCCTGGTACGGCCATAACTTCGAAGACGCGATCGTGCTCTCCGAGCGGCTGGTGCAGGACGATGTGTATTCGTCGATCCACATCCAGGAGCTCGAGCTGCACGTACGCGATACCAAGCGTGGGCAGGAAGAAATCACGCGGGAAATTCCTAACGTTGCTGAGGAGTCGCTCGTCGATCTGGACGAGCGCGGCATCGTGCGCATCGGCGCGCACGTGAAGCCGGGCGACATCCTCGTCGGGAAGATCACGCCGAAGGGCGAGACGGAGCTGTCGCCAGAAGAGAAACTCCTCACGGCGATCTTCGGTGAAAAGGCGAAAGACGTAAAGGACTCGTCGCTCAAGGTCCCGCCGGGTATGGAAGGCGTCGTCATCGACGTCAAAATCTTTTCGCGCATCGAAGATCAGGTGGTCGAAAAGGATCGCGGTGAGCGCATCGGTGAAGTGCGCCGGCTCGAAGGCGAGCAGAAGGTGCGCGTCAACGAAGTCCGTGATGACGAGCTTCGTCAGGCACTCGATGGGCAGACGGTTGCCCTGGCGCTCAAAGCCGGAACCGTCGAAGAGGCTATCACCGCGGGCACCAAGCTCACGCCGGAGATCCTGGCTGATTTGCGCTTCGCGCAGATCGACCTCAAAACGTTCAGGGTCGAGAACAAGAAGGCGAACGAAGTTATCCGTGAGCTGATCGACGCTGCGAATGAAGAGAAGGCGAAACTCGAAGAAAAGGCCGAGGAGCGGATCGACCGCATCCTGCAGCCTGACGAGTTGCCGCCTGGTGTGATTCAGCTCGTGAAGGTCTACCTCGCCGAAAAACGCAAGATTTCGGTCGGCGACAAGATGGCAGGGCGCCACGGGAACAAGGGTATCGTCGCGCGGATCGTGCCGCAGGAAGACATGCCATTCCTGCCGAACGGCCGGCCGGTCGATATCGTGCTCAACCCGTTAGGCGTGCCGAGCCGCATGAACGTGGGTCAGATCCTGGAGACTCACCTCGGTTGGGCGGCAAAGATCCTCGGTTTCTACGCGAAGACGCCCACGTTCCAGGGTGCGAACGAGCGTGAGATCGGTCTCTTGTTGAAGATGGCGAATCTCCGCTGGGTGCGCGAAGCGCTCGAGCTCACCGACGCGCCGTTGGACGTCTCCGACGCCGACGTGCGCCGGTTGCTCACCGATGTGCGCCCGGATCGCACGCAAGACGAACACAACGTGCTCATGGCCGAAGCCACGATCAACGACTTCGGCGCACGCGGTGTGACGCAAGAGACGCGTGACCTCTTCCACCGCGTGCGCGATTTCCTCGCGTCCGCGGCCCGCACGCTGGCGCAGCGCGAAGAGCGCGAGCTGGAGCATCGCATCGAATTCCACGCGGCCGCGGCTGAAGATGAGTCGCTGCGTCCACAGAAGCGCGCTGAGTACAAAGCGGCCCTGCGTCAGCTGGAGAAGCAGAAAGGGCGGGAACCCGCGGCGATCCTGGAAGACCTCGAGCTCCCGGCACTCGCTGGAATGTTAGGCAAGAAGTCGGAAGCTGATGTCGACGCCGCTGCAGTGGAGTTGTTGCAGTTAGCCGGGCTGACACCCGGCGGAAAGACCAAACTGCGCGATGGCCGCAGCGGCGAAATGTTCACCTTCCCAGTGACGGTGGGTGAGATCTACATGCTCAAGCTGTCGCACCTGGTCGACGACAAGATCCACGCACGTTCGATCGGGCCGTACTCACTCGTGACGCAGCAGCCACTCGCCGGCAAGGCGCAGTTCGGCGGCCAGCGGTTCGGAGAAATGGAAGTGTGGGCGCTCGAGGCGTACGGCGCCGCGCATACACTCCAGGAAATGCTCACGGTGAAGTCGGACGACGTGAACGGCCGTTCGCGCGTGTACGAGGCGATCGTGAAAGGCCAGAACCTCCCCGAGCCGGGCACGCCGGAATCGTTCAACGTGCTGGTGAAGGAGCTGCAAGCGTTAGGCATCTACGTGAAAATGGCGTCGAACGAAGACGAGAACGGCGACGGTGTCACCTTTCGCCATGACGGCGAGGAGTAATCGATGATCGATTTCCGCAGCGCGCGTGAAGCGCGCGCCTCCGCATTCGATTTCATTTCGATCCGCATCGCGTCCCCCGAGGAGATCCGTGGTCCCAAGGATTCCAAGGAGCGCGAACGGCTCGAAATGCAGGGAATGCGCACCTGGTGGTCGTGGGGGGAGGTTACCAAGCCGGAGACGATCAACTATCGATCGTTCAAACCGGAGAAGGATGGCCTGTTCTGCGAGCGCATCTTCGGACCTGTGAAGGACTGGGAATGCCATTGCGGGAAGTACAAGCGCATCCGCTATCGCGGTGTCATTTGCGACCGTTGCGGCGTCGAAGTGACGCTGTCCAAGGTCCGGCGCGAGCGCATGGGCCACATCGAGCTCAGCGTGCCCGTCGCGCATATCTGGTTCTTCAAGACGCTCCCCAGCCCCATGGGGAACCTCCTCGACCTCACACTCCGTGACCTCGAGAAGGTGATCTACTACTCGAACTACATCGTCATCGAGCCGGGCCAGCAAGACGTTAGGCCCAATCAGCTGCTCGACGAGGAGGAGTTCCTCAACCTCAAGACGAAGGCTCGCGAGGAAGGGGATACGCAGTTCTTCGCCGACATCGGCGCCCCGGCTGCACGCGAGCTCCTCAAGCGGATCGACGTCGATAAGCTCGCCGCTGATTTGCGCGCGCAGGTCGCCGTCGAAACGTCGCAACATCGCAAGAAGCAGATGCTCAAGCGGCTCAAGATCGTCGACGCGTTCCGCAATTCGGGATCGGACGGCACGCGCAACCGCCCCGAGTGGATGATCATGGACGTCGTCCCGGTGATTCCGCCGGACCTGCGTCCGCTCGTTCCGCTCGACGGTGGCCGCTTTGCCACTTCGGACCTGAACGACCTCTATCGCCGTGTGATCAACCGGAACAACCGGTTGCAGAAGCTCATTCTGCACCGCGCGCCGGAAGTCATCCTGCGCAACGAAAAGCGCATGCTGCAGGAAGCGGTGGACGCCCTCTTCGACAACGGCCGCCGTTCCAAGGCGATCCGTGGCCGCGGCAAGCGTCCGCTCAAGTCCGTCTCCGACATGCTCAAAGGGAAGCAGGGTCGCTTCCGTCAGAACTTGTTAGGCAAGCGCGTCGACTATTCCGGCCGTTCCGTCATCGTGGTCGGCCCCGAGCTGCAGCTGCATCAGTGCGGACTTCCCAAGCTGATGGCGCTCGAGCTCTTCAAGCCGTTCATCATCCACAAGCTCGTGGAGAAGGGGATCGCCGAAACGGTGAAGCGCGCCAAGAAGATCGTGGAGCGAGAGAGCCCCGAGGTTTACGAGATTCTGGAAGAGATCATCAAGGACCACCCGGTTCTCTTGAATCGCGCCCCGACCTTGCACCGGTTAGGCATTCAGGCGTTCGAGCCGGTACTCGTGGAAGGCAAAGCCATCCGGATCCACCCGCTCGTCTGCGCGGCGTTCAACGCCGACTTCGACGGCGATCAGATGGCGGTGCACGTACCCCTGTCATTCGAGGCGCAAATCGAAGCGCGGCTCTTGATGTTGTCGTCCAACAACATCCTCAAGCCGTCCGACGGACGCCCCGTCGCCGAACCGTCTCAGGACATCGTCCTCGGCTGCTATTTCGCGACGAAGGCACCCGCTGACTTCGATGCGCTGCAGAAAGATCAGAAAGCGGTGGCGAAGCTTCGCTCCTTCACCGACGTGGCCGAGATCGAGACCGCGTTGGCGTTGAGCGATGTCACACATCACACACCGGTTCGCTTCTTTGCCAACATCGACGGTGAGAAGCGCTGGGTCGTGACGACCGTCGGTCGCGTGCTGTTCAGCGCGATCGTGCCGACGGAGATCGGGTTCCAGAACAGGGAGATGAAGAAGAAGACGTTAGGCGAGCTTGTGTTCGATGCCTACCGTCGCGTCGGACTCGCGCGCACGGTCGAGTTCCTCGACCGGCTCAAGGAGTTCGGTTTCTTCAACGCCACGCGCGGTGGCGTGTCCATCGGTGTCGAAGATCTGCAGATCCCGGCGGACAAGACCACGCTGCTCAACGAGGCCGAAGAACGCGTGGAGCGATTCCAGCGCGCGTATCAGACCGGCAACATCACGAACGGCGAGCGTTACAACAAAGTCATCGATACGTGGACGCATGCGAACTCCGACATCGCCGACGCGATGGTGAAGGCGATGCGCGAGACGTCCAGCGGCTTCAACCCGGTGTTTATGATGTTCGACTCGGGCTCACGCGGCTCGCGCGACCAGATTCGTCAGCTCGCCGGGATGCGCGGCCTCATGGCCAAGCCGCAGAAGAAACTGACCGGTGGCATCGGTGAAATCATCGAGACGCCGATCAAGTCCAACTTCCGTGAAGGACTATCGGTGCTCGAGTACTTCCTGTCCACGCACGGCGCGCGCAAAGGTCTGGCTGATACGGCGCTCAAGACGGCCGACGCTGGATACCTAACGCGACGTCTCGTCGACGTGGCGCAGGACGTCACGATTACCGAAGAAGATTGCGGCACCATCCAGGGTCTCGATACGTCGGCGCTGAAGGAAGGTGAGGACATCATCGAGCCGCTCGGCGAGCGCATCGTCGGTAACGTCGCGGCGGAAGATGTGGAAGATCCGCATATGCGCGATGAGTCGGGGCGTCCGCGTCTCCTGGCCGAAGCTGGTCAGCTCATCGACGAAGATATGGCGATCGAGATCGAAGAGGCGGGAATCGAGAGTGTGCGTATCCGCTCGGTTCTCACGTGCGAGGCGAAGCGAGGGCTGTGCCGCATGTGCTACGGCCGTAACCTCGCGACGATGGCGATGGTCGACCTGGGCGAAGCCGTTGGTATCATCGCGGCCCAGTCCATCGGCGAACCGGGAACGCAGCTGACGCTGCGCACGTTCCACATCGGTGGAACGGCGGCCCGTATCGCCGAGCAGACGTCGCGCCGCTCAAAGGTTGCCGGCACGATCGAGTACGGCGACCGCCTAACGGCGGTTGTCAACCCCGATGGGCATCGGATCGTCACGTCGTACGAAGGCGAAGTTGTGATCCGGAGCTCGGCGGACAAACATTCGGCGATCGGTGCACGTCTCGCTGTGCCGTTAGGTGCGACGCTGCTCGTCGAAGATGGCGAGGAAGTGAAGCGCGACCAGGTGATCTTCACCTGGGACCCGTATTCGAATCCGATCATCGCCGACGTCGAAGGTGTCATCCGCTTCGTGGACATCGTCGAGGAAGAGACGGTGGCCGAGGAGTTGGACGAGCTCACCGGCCTGCGTCAGCGCGTGATCATCGAGGATCGCGAGAAGAAGCTGCATCCGCACATCGAGATCTGGCAGGTGAAGGGTGGAAAGGAGAAGAAGATCCGTGACTTCGTGATTCCAGTGGGGGCGCAACTGGTCGTGGACAACGATCAGGCGATCCACGCCGGTGAGACGATCGCGAAGATCTCGCGTGAGGCATACAAGACCCGTGACATCACGGGGGGTCTGCCGCGCGTCGCCGAACTGTTCGAGGCCCGTAAGCCGAAGGACCCGGCGACGATTTCGGAGATCGACGGTATCGTTAGGTTCGGCGACATCAAGCGCGGCAAGCGCGAGATTTTCGTGCAGCCCGCCAAAACGGACGCCGGCCAATGGGTGGTCGACGAGACGCAAACGGCGCAGCTGTACGAGGTGCCGGCCGGGAAGCACTTGCGCGTGCACGAGGGAGATCGCGTGCGCGCCGGCGACAGACTCTCCGAAGGCCCCGTCAACCCGCACGACATCTTGCGGATCAAGGGTCCACGCGCTGTGCAGGAGTATCTCTTGAACGAAGTGCAGGAGGTGTACCGCCTGCAGGGCGTCAAGATCAACGACAAGCACATCGGCGTGATCGTGAAGCAGATGTTGGAGAAGGTGCGCGTGCTCGAGCCGGGAGACACCGGGTTCCTGGAAGGCGAACACGTGGACAAGCAGGCCTTCCGCGAGCAGAACGACCGCGCCAAGAAGAAGAAGCAGAAGCCGGCGACTGCCGAGCCGCTGCTTCTCGGGATCACCAAGGCGAGCCTAACGACACAGTCGTTCATCTCGGCGGCATCGTTCCAAGAGACGACGCGCGTGCTCACCGACGCCGCGATCCGTGGCGCCCGGGACGACCTGCTCGGTCTCAAGGAGAACATCATCATCGGGCACCTGATCCCGGCGGGTACGGGTATGTACCGCTACCAGGAGGTCGATATCGAAGGGGAGATGCCGGAGATGCCGGAGCCCGAGTTGGTGGGCGAACCGGTCTTCCCGAGCGTATTCTCGGCCGCGGCGGCCATGGCGGCCGACCGGCCGAGCTTCGGTGCACCGCTGCCGAGCGCGGACGAAGAGTAGGCGTTAGGCAAGGATGAATGAGGCCCGGTCGATGTTCGTCGGCCGGGCCTTTTTTTCGCAACCATTGT
>DATFBW010000336.1:0-13539 GCA_035253645.1 Gemmatimonadaceae bacterium
CGGAACGCCGTCTCGAGATCCACCCGCTCTTCCGGAAACCAGCCGCCTTGCGGTTCACCGCCTAACGTTTGGCGCGTAACGGCCGCGTACATCCCGGTCAGTGGGCTTGCCGTGTACCACGCTGCGTTCGTGCCCGGCCAATCGCTGCCGAACGAGAGTCGCACACCGGCGTTTTGCAGCGTTTTGAATGCATACGCCCAGCGCGCGCGTTTCCCGATGCGCTGCTCCATCCAGCGCATGTCATCGATTGCATGATAGGGTTGCACCTCCGCGATGAGGCCGAGTCGCGCCATTCGCTGTGCGACTTCGGGACCACGGATGACCTGCGTGTGGATTACGCGCCAGCGTCTTTCCTTGGAGCCGTTCGTGCGCATCACCGTTTCCATCATGGTGAGCAGCGTGTCGATCGCGTGATCGCCGATCGCGTGGATCTGTGGCCAGTGCCCCGAGGAGTCGGCGCCGAACAACAATTTGAGCATGTTGCCGGCCGGCTCCATCATGGGCCGCCAGTCGCCCAGCTTCCCACTCGTTAGGTACGGCTCGTAGAACCGCGCCGAGGAGTTCCCCATGATCCCGTCCACGAATCCCTTGAGCCCGCCGACTTTGACCCAATCGTCGCCAAATCCGTGACGGATGCCGACCGCTCGCAGCTCGTCCCACTTGTCCAGCGTGGGCCGCGCGTAAATACGCACGGTGAGCTCGCCGCGACGTTTGAGCTCCTGATAGACCTCGAACTGCTCCGGAGACGTGTTGTCGTGGATCGTCGTGACTCCGAGCTCGTTCAGGTGCTTCAATGCGACGCGCGACTCGATCAATCGTTGCTCGAGCGGCTTGGCCGGTACCAGGGCGCGCACTCGTTCCGCCGCGGCCGGCGTTAGGCGCCCGGTGGGCACGCCGCCTTCACATTCGACACCATCCCACGCGCAGGTCGCACCGGCGAGGGTCAACGCGCGTTCGTTTGCGAGGTAGGTGCTTCGGTCCCACTTGCTCAGGAGCGCCGGGGAGTTTGGCGTGATCGAATCGATGAGCGCGCGGTGGGGCGAGAAGGCCGCCTTGGCGGGCGCCGGCGCGGCAGGGACGGCGCGCCCAGTAGCTCCCTGCGCCCAGCTCTCGTACGCCCCCCATTCCCCTCCCACGATCCACGCCCCGCGCGGGAGCCGGTCGCGCGCTTCGCGCACGCGCCTAACGAGCATCGCGGCGTCGGCCACGTCCAGCAAGTTGACTCCGGTGAGGAGTGCCCCGGCCTGCGCGAAGTGCGTGTGGTTGTCGATGAACCCAGGCGCCACGAACTTGCCGCCCAGATCACGCACGGTGGTCTTGGGGCCGCGCAGCGCGAGCACATCAGCGCGCGAGCCCACGGCCTGGATGCGTTCGCCCAGGATTGCGATCGCTTCCGCGCGCGGCCGCAGGGAATCCCCGGTCCATAGGCGCGCGTTGGTGAGAATGAGGTCGGCCTGTTGCGCGCCGAGTACTAGCGGCAGAGCGAGCGCAGCGCAGAATGTTAGACGCAGGATCATGGATGCTGACCAGACGATGAGTCGTGGTAGCGTAGATCGGCGCTCTCGGTTGCGCCAGATGAGCGCACTTGTGTTCGCTGGCGTCCTGCCGGCGTTCCTGTCTGCACAGACGCGGACACGAACGCTCAGCGGAGTCGTCGCGGACTCTTCAGGTGCACGCCTGGCATACTCCAACGTCACCGTCAACAACAAGTCGCGGGTCGTCGCGGATGACTCGGGACGTTTTCAGCTGATGCTCGACAGCGGGCGCGTGGCGAGCCTAACGATTCGTCGTGTCGGTTACGAAACGATCAAAATGCGGATCGCCCTCGCGCGAGACACGTCGGTTCAGATCACGCTCCCTTATGGCGCGAAGGCACCGCCACCAGAGCAGATCACCGAAGACCGTCGCGTCGGTTCACTCGACCGCAACGGCTTCTATCGCCGCTTGGCGGAGCGTCACTCGGGAGGTGCCGGGCATTTTGTCACACCGGAGGAGATTGAGGAGCGGCGGCCGTATCGCGCGTCGCAAGTCCTGGAGGGCATTCCGGGGGTGCGCATGCGTGCTGGCCCCACAGGTGATTGGGCGGTGATGGGACTCAGTCGGTGTCCGATGACGGTCTACCTCGATCGGAGCCGGCTCAATTCGATGAGTACACGCGGTTATCCCGTCTTTATCGACGACGTTGTATCCGGGTCTGCGATCGCTGGGATCGAAGTGTATGCCAGCGGAGTGAAGCCGCCGGCCGAGTTTCCGCCGCTCGAAGGGACATGCGGGGTGCTCCTAGTCTGGACGTACTGAAGCGGCGACCTAACGAGTGCAATGGTGCAGCTGTGAGCTTTGAAACCAAAGCTGTGTGCTATCAGCTTTGAGGTTTAGAGCTGTGGATCACTGGAAGCTGGCTCAAAGCTGGAAAGCTGACGACCGAGAGCTCCAAGCTTTGGTTTCACAGCTCCCAGCTGAGGGGCCCATCGATAGGTCGAGTGGATGCGGGGTAGGAACAGGGTGCTTAGGCACGGGTAGCAGTTCGCACGACGTCTGGTCTCGAGGTGTATATGCGGCATCTGCAGACCTTCTTTCTTGCCACGGCCCTCATCCCTGGCCTGGCATTCGCCCAGTCGATCTCTGGCACGCTCATCGTCGGCGAAGCGGGTATCCCTGCCCCGAATGCGCGGGTCTGGCTCACGACCACGCGCGGAGTAATGGTCGACACAGCGCGAAGTGACGCCCAGGGCCGCTTCACGGTGCGTGCGGATCGTCCCGGCAGATATGTCCTCAACGTCCGACGTTTGGGCTACTTCCCCGAGACCACGGATCCGATCCGCCTCGAAGAGGGTGAGGTTCGCAACGATACCGTATACGTACTGAGTCCTCGCGTGATGAAACCGGTCGACGTGATCGTTCGACGCGAGGTGAGCAACCGCTTCGGCTTTGACATCAGGGCGCTCAGCAGCTCGCAGGTCATTACTCCTGAGGAAATCGACCGACACCGCATGATCGCTACAGACCTTGCGGATCTTCTGCGTTGGAATTCTCCGGCAGGGCTGATGATCACGCGCACTCGCAACGGGGGGGCGTGTTATATGCTGCGGCGCCAAAGGTGCGCTCCTGTCTACGTGGACGGGATGCTTTGGGGCACCGACGCGTGGATCCCGGCGAGCGAGATCGAGTCGATCGTTGTCATTCCGAATTCCGAGGCGTTTATCCGGTTCGGTTCGAGCAGCGGCGCAATCGCAGTCTTCACCAATATCTGGTCGGGCCGGTAGTCGCGTAGCGCCTAACGAGCCGCTTGTATCTGCTCTGAGCGAACGCGCTCGGAGCGACCAGCTGCGCGCTGGCCATTCATGAGAGCGTGTTAAGAGCCGGTACCTAAAGCTCTTACCCTCAGAGCGGCGCGCTCGCACCTTTGTTTACAGCTCACAGCTGACACGTACACTCCGCCCAGGCTCTTCCCATGCGCAATCGCCCTGTGTTGGCCGTGTTTGTCGCTGCCTTGATCCCGATGGTGGTCGGCGCCATCTGGTATGCGCCCTTCCTGTTTGGACGTGCCTGGGAGCGGGCGCACGGATACGACGATCCGACGCGCATGGCGGCCCTGCAGGAGAACGTCACGCGCAACTATCTCGTGGCCTTCGTGACCTACCTTGTGATGGCGCTCGTGCTCCGATTCTTCCTGTATCGCCTGGCCGCGAGCGACGCGCGCTCCGCCCTGCAAATCGCGACCCTTTGCTGGCTTGGCTTCGTCGTCACCGTGAGCCTAACGAGCATCCTCTTCGCGCAGCAGCATCTGTCCCTTTGGGGGATCGACGGGAGTTTTCAGTTCATCTATCTGAATCTCATGGCCCTGGTCCTCAGACCCAAAGCGGCGTAACACCTATCAGCCCGGTCTAAGGCTCACCTATCATCCCCTTTTGTTCACTCACAGCTGGATAGCTCACAACTGTGAACTCACAGCTTTCGTTCCACAGCTCACAGCTGAGTAGTTTTTTCCGCGTTAGGTGTGTCCGAGAACCGGGTGCGGCTTGTACGGCTGCTCGAGTCGCGCGCGTTCGTCTTCTGTCAGCTCGAGGTCGAGAGACCGCACTGCATCGTCGAGATGCTGCAACTTGCTCGCGCCGATGATAGGAGCCGTCACACCTGGACGCGACAGCAACCACGCCAACGCCACCTCCGCAGGCTTTACTCCTCGCGCTTGCGCAACCGCTACAACCGCCTCGGCGACATCATAGTCTTCATCGCGATAATACATCTCGTGCGCATACGTATCGCCGCGCTCACGCGGACTCGCCTCTCGACTTCCGCGCTTCCGCGACCCCGTGAGAAAACCGCGCGCAAGAGGACTCCAGGGCAATAACCCCACGCCCTCAGCGATACAGAACGGGTTCATCTCACGCTCTTCCTCACGATACATGAGGTTGTAGTGATTCTGCATCGTGACGAACGGCGCCCATCCACGCTCCCGTTGCATGGCGCGCATGCGCGCGAATTGCCACGCGTGCATGCTCGACGCGCCGGCATAACGCGCCTTACCTGAACGTACCACATCATTCAGCGCTTCCACCGTTTCTTCGAGCGGCGTCTCGTAGTCGAAGCGGTGGATCTGATACAGATCCACATACTCCACCTGCAGCCGTCGCAGCGAACCGTCAATGGACGCGAGGATGCGCTTGCGGGAAAGGCCTTTGTCGTTAGGCCCGTCGCCCATCGGCAGCGCCACCTTGGTTGCGATGACGACGGACTCGCGCGCGACGTCCAACGCACGCAACGCCTTTCCCACAATCTCCTCGCTCACACCGCGCGAATACACGTCGGCTGTGTCGAAGAAGTTCACGCCGTGCGCGATTGCCTTCTCGAAGAACGGCATGCTTTCGCCTTCTTCGAGCACCCAATCGCGCCACTTCTTGGACCCGTACGTCATGGTCCCAAGACAGATGCGCGATACTCTGGTCCCGGTCGTCCCCAATCGCGTGTAGATCATGCCTAGTTCGGCGGCAGGTTCGCGCGCAGAAAACGGATCGCGTGCTCACCCATGATACCACGCACGTCCGCATCACTAAAGCCGACGTCGCGCAGTGCCTGAGTCATCTGTACGAGCTGCGACCCGTCGAACGGGACCTTTGTCGCGCCGTCGAAGTCGGAGCCTAACGCTACGAACTGTACTCCAGCGACGTTCGCAACGTGACGTATCGCGCGCGCGGCCGAAGACGCGGTGACGTCGCAGATGGCGCCATCCCAGTACCCGATTCCAATGAGACCACCTTTGGCCGCGATCGCCCGGATCTGATCGTCCGTCAGGTTCCGCGGTCCGGCACACGTCGCCTGCACCCCGGTATGCGACACGACGATCGGCCGGGTCGCGATCCGCAGGACCTCGTCTATCCCCCTGGGCGCGAGGTGCGCGACGTCGATGATGATCCGCAGAGCATCCATGCGCCGGACGACTTGCCGCCCGAGCTCCGTGAGGCCGCCCTTGGACACGCCATGCGCCGATGCGGCCACTGCGTTATCGAAGAAGTGCGTGAGACCCATCATCCGATAGCCGGCCGCAAAAAGGGAATCGACATTCGCCAGCTTCCCATCGAGCGCATGCAGCCCTTCGATCGCCAGCAGGCCGCCGACCAGGGTAGTAGCGGCGTTAGGCGCTGACACCAGAGCGTCCAGCTCAGCCGCGGATCTGATGACACGTAGTCGTCCGCCGGAACGCTGCGCCGCATCGCGCAACCTGGCCGCCTGGTGTAAAGCGCGCTGCGTGCGGCTCCGCCATGTCTTCATCGGCCAGCGCTGAAGTATCACGAGCAACGTGATGTTGTCCGTGTCGCTCGTATTGCTCTCGTAATTGAGCCCGCGCGGAGACTGCGTGACCGCCGAGAAGACTTGGAGCGCGGTGCGTCCTTCTAATAGTCGCGGAACGTCGGTGTGGCCGTGACCGTAGCGCTCGAGAGGATCGCGGCTCCAGAGCAGGAGATCGTCGTGCAGATCCACGACGCGCAACGAGCTGTGGAGCGCGCGGGCCGCGTCGGAGACTGGGATCAGTTTGTCCGATAGCACCACATTCGTGCGCGCGTCAAAATAGCGCGGCACCGCGAGTGCCACGACGAGCACGATAACCATCAAAACGGCGAGCCCGAGCGCCAGCTTGGAACGGAGCTTCATGGCCATCGCTCAGTTCGCGTTAGGCCGGTGTCGGGCCAACGAGGGAGTCGTCAGACACATGGGCTGCCTATGTAACGGCAAATTGCCGGGGCTGTCAATTGCGCTTGACTGAGGTGCGTGTCCTGCGTAGCCATCCGATGGATGGTTTGCAAGGAACGAATGGCTCGACGAGCGTAGCGCCTAACGTGGAGGGATATGCCGCAGCCAGCCAATCCGTCGCAAAAGGTGCTCAATTTCTACGCGGCCCCTTCAGCGATGACCGACTTTGGTCCTCATACGCGAATTGTGCAGGACCTTCCCAACGATGTGGCCGAGCTGGTGCGTGTAGTGCAAGGGCTCGCGTTACATGAGTACATGGCGGATGCGTATGGCGTCACGATCCCGGAGGCGCGGAAGGAAGAATCCCACATCCGCGCGGTTCGTGAAATGGTGGACCGCATCCTCGTGCTCGATGGCGACCCCCTGACGATAGCGCGTCCGCCTGATAAACGTCTCGTCGGCGTCTGTCAGCACTTCTCGTCTCTCATGGTTGCCATGCTACGTGCCAAAGGAGTGCCGGCGCGGGCACGATATGGATTCGGGTCCTACTTCAACCCGGGCTACTACGAAGAGCATACGGTCGCGGAGTATTGGAATGCGGGCGACAAGCGCTGGCTCCTGGTCGACCCGCAGTTCGACGACGTATGGCAAACGAAGTTGCAGATCAAACACGACGTTCTCGATGTGCCGCGCGACAGGTACCTGGTCGCCGGTAAGGCTTGGACGCAGTGCCGGCGCGGCGACGCCGACGCGTCACGTTTTGGAATTTTCGTCGGCGAAATGCGCGGCTTCTGGATGCTCGCTGGTGAGCTCCTGCGCGATCTGGCGGCCCTGAACAAAGTGGAAATGTTGCCGTGGGATACCTGGGGGACCATGCCCAAGCCTAACGAGCCGCTGAGCGCGGAAGAGCTCAGCGCTTTCGACAAGGTTGCCGCGCTGATCCGGTCCCCCGACGAATCGTTCGACCAGCTGCGAAAGGCCTATGAAAACGACGAGCTACGCGTCCCGGCCACAGTCTTCAACGCAATGCGACAGCGTCCCGAACCAGTGGGAATTGGCGCGTGACCTTCGAAGGACCGACCAGGCCTGTCGAATTCAGTTCGGCTCGTTCGACGTGTGGATAAAGCCGGTTCTCGGTCGATTCGGCGTACCCCTGACGGAGACTAACAGATGCGATTCATGCTGATGATCAAAGCCGATGCACAGAGCGAAGCCGGAGTGCTTCCCACCGAGCAGGAGTTCGCCGAGATGGGGCGCTACAACTCCGAGCTGATCAAAGCGGGTGCGATGCTGGACGGCGCGGGACTACACCCCAGCTCAAAGGGCGCGAAAGTGAAATTCCGCGGCGGGAAACCCACCGTCGTCGATGGTCCGTTTTCCGAAGCGAAAGAGCTGATCGCCGGCTTCTGGATCATCCAGGCGAAGTCGAAAGAAGAGGCTATCGAGTGGGCGAAGCGCGTGCCGTTCACTCCGACAGCCAAGTTCAGCGGCGACGGGGAGATCGAGGTGCGCCAGGTCTACGAGAGCGAGGACTTCGGACCCGCGGTCGAGGCGCATGACAGCCTAACGCGAGAAGCGTTGCGAAGTACGGGCCGGCCGGTGTAAATCGACTCCGTGCCGTCCACCGCCGAGACTCACCGCGCTATCGAGGCGGTTTGGCGCATCGAGTCCGCCAAAGTCATCGCGGCCCTCGCCCGGCTCGTCCACGACGTCGGGCTGGCGGAGGATCTGGCGCAGGACGCGCTCCTCGCCGCGCTCGAGCAATGGCCCGAGTCGGGTGTGCCTAACAACCCGGGAGCCTGGCTCATGGCGACAGCCAAACGCCGCGCGATCGATGCCCTGCGCCGCGGGTCGATGGCTCAGCGGAAGCACGAAGTGCTGGGACACGAGCTCGAAGCGAAGCAGGACCAGGCTCCCGACCTCGACGCGTCGCTGGACGATGACATTGGGGATGATCTCCTGCGGCTCATCTTCACCGCCTGCCACCCCGTCCTCTCGACGGAGGCGCGCCTCGCGCTCACGTTGCGACTCCTCGGCGGCCTAACGACACAGGAGATCGCGCGAGCGTTCCTCGTTCCGGAACCGACAATCGCGCAACGTATCGTGCGCGCCAAACGCACGCTGGCGGAGGCCAAAGTCCCTTTCGAGGTTCCGCGTGCAGAGGAGCGGGCCCAACGCCTATCCTCCGTCCTGGAAGTCATCTACCTCATCTTCAACGAAGGTTATTCGGCCACGGCTGGTGATGATTGGCTGCGCCCGGCGCTTTGCGAGGACGCGCTCCGGCTCGGCCGCATTCTGGCCGAGTTGGCTCCGGATGACTCCGAAGTGCACGGCCTCGTTGCCTTGATGGAGATCCAGGCCTCGCGTTCGCGCGCGCGTGTGGGGCCTTCCGGCGAGCCGGTGCTGCTGCTGGACCAGGATCGTACGCGGTGGGACCACCTGCTCATCCGGCGCGGTCTCACCGCGTTAGGCCGCGCCGAATCGTTAGGCGGGGCGTATGGGCCGTACGCGTTACAGGCGGCGATTGCGGCTTGCCACGCGCGTGCGCGCACGGCAGCGGACACGGACTGGCAGCGCATCGTCGCGCTGTACGGCGCGCTTGCCGCGATACGACCGTCGCCCGTCGTGGATTTGAACCGCGCAGTTGCGGTTTCGATGGCCCAAGGGCCGGCGGCAGCGCTCGAGCTGGTCGACAAGCTCAAAGGTGAGCCCGCGCTCAAGGCCTACCATCTGCTCCCCGCGGTGCGTGGCGACCTCTTGGCGAAGTTGGCGCGCTTCGACGAAGCGCGCGCGGAGTTCGAACGCGCAGCGTCGCTCACGCGGAATGCGAGGGAGCGGGCGCTGCTGCTGGATCGCGCGGCGTCAGCGGGACGGAGCACTTGAGAACTTGACGTGCGAAGGCGGCCCATTTATATAGCTAGTAGGCTATATTCCAATTTGGCTATATACAGTGCACACCGACGATCTGAGCACGACTTTCGCTGCCCTCGCGGACCCCACGCGACGAGCCATTCTCGCACGGCTCGCCAGAGGAGAGGCGACGGTCATGGAGCTCGCCAAGCCGTTCGCGATGTCGCAGCCCTCGATCTCGAAGCACCTCAAAGTGCTCGAGCACGCCGGGCTGATCGCGCAAGGTCGCGAGGCGCAGTGGCGTCCTCGGCGTTTGGTCGCCGAGCCGCTCAAGGATGTCTCGGAGTGGTTGGAGCAATATCGCCAGAACTGGGAATCGAGCTTCGAACGCCTCGATCAGTATCTCGACAAACTTCAGAGGAAGGAGAAGAAAAATGCCCGCAAGAAAAAATGACCCAGCCAAAGTCACGCTGCCGTCCGATCGCGAAATCCTGATCACGCGCACCTTCGACGCCCCGCGTCGGTTCATCTTCGAAGCGCTCAGCAAATGTGAGCACGTGAAGCACTGGTGGGGGCCGCGCGGTTTCGTCATCACAGACTGCCAGCTCGACTTCCGTCCCGGCGGCAAGTGGCGTTATGTGGTCCGTAAGCCCGATGGGGCCGAAGAGGCATTCCGCGGCGAGATCCGCGAGATCGTACCTAACGAGCGCGTGGTGCAAACCTTCGAGTACGAACCGATGCCCGGGTTCGTCAGTGTCGAAACCCTGACGTTGGTGGAACAGAACGGCAAGACGATCTACACGGTGCGGTCACTGTTCAACTCAGTGGAAGAGCGAGACGGGATGTTACAATCCGGGATGGAAGGCGGTATGAACGAGACCTTGGACCGGCTCGAGGAATACCTGCCCGAACTGCAGGGCGCAGCGGTTCACTGAAACGCCTTCTGACGAGAACCGAATGATGAACTTGCACGACCAGAACAGGCCGATCGATCGCCGTAAGTTCGTCGAGCTTACGGCGCTCGGCGGCGGCGCCATCCTGCTCGGCTCTCTGCCCGGCTGCGATCCACGGACGCCGGGCGCCGACAGCGCGGCGGCCGCCGTGGGCCACGGTTTTTCAGAGGCCGGCTTGCAGCGTATGCACGATACGTTCGCTGCTCACGTGGCGAGCGGAAAAGCGCCAGGGCTGGTCACGCTCGTGAGCCGCCGAGGTCAGGTCGCGGTGGATGCGATCGGTACTAAAGCGTTAGGCAGCCAGGATCCGATGACCCGCGACACGATCTTCCGCATCGCGTCGATGACGAAGCCCATCACCGCGGTCGCGGCGATGATTCTCGTGGAAGAGAGTGCGTTTCGGTTGGAAGATTCGGTCGAGAAGTTCTTGCCAGAGCTGGCGAATCGGCGCGTGCTCAAGAACGTCGACGGGCCGCTGGACGAAACGGTCCCCGCACGGCGCGCCATCTCTATCGAGGATCTGCTGACCTTTCGCATGGGGTTTGGTCTGCTGTTCCCCATGGACACGCGGCCGATTCAGAAGAAGGCAATCGAGCTGGGTGTAGGCATCCCCATGCCGCCATTCATCCACCCGGCGCCCGAACCTAACGAGTGGCTGCGGCGCTTCGCCACGCTGCCGTTGATGGCGCAGCCGGGGGAGAAATGGTTGTATCACACGGGTTCGGAGTTGCTCGGTATCCTTATCGCGCGGGCGTCGGGCCAGGACCTGCCAACGTTCCTGAGCGAGCGGATCTTCCAGCCACTCGGCATGAGCGACACTGGATTCAGCGTGCCCGCCGCGAAGTTGAGCCGCCTCCCTGCCGCGTATTTCTCGAATCCTCAGACCAAAACGATTGAAGCATTCGACACGGCGCAGAAGAGCACGTGGAGCAATCCGCCGTCCTTTCCATCTGGCGGCGGTGGTCTGGTGACCACTGTGGACGATTACCATACGTTTGCGCGCATGCTCCTCAACAAAGGCGAGCATGCTGGGAAGCGGATCCTCGCGGCGCGATCAGTCGACGCCATGACCAAAGACCACCTAACGCCGGAGCAGAAGAGCGTGTCCGGCCTCTTTCCTGGCTTCTTCGACGGTCGCGGTTGGGGCTTTGGCGTCTCCATGGTCACGGAGCCCGATAGCATCTCCCCGACACCCGGGCGTTATGGATGGGACGGCGGCTTCGGCACACATTGGTTCAACGATCCCGCGCAGGATCTGGTCGCGATGATCATGACGCAGCGCGCGATCGATGAAACGTTCCCCGCGTCGATGTTTCAGAAAGCCGTTTACGAAGCGATCGAAAACTAGGCTGCAGCCTCATGAGGCATAACGCCTAACCATCCGGCATGCTGTTCGTGCACGCAACCCCGCCGCACATTCCTGGCTCGACAATCATGCAGCTCCGCCTCCACCGCGACACACCTAACGACTGGTACACGGAGCGGCCTTCCGGCCCGCTTGCCAAGTGAAGGAAAAGTCCGAGATCCTCGTCGTCGCCGGACGCGAGGTAGCGATATCGAACCCGAGCAAAGTTCTCTTTCCTGACGCGAAATACACGAAGCGCGATCTCGCCCGATATTTCATCGCCGTGGCGGATGGCGCACTCCGCGGCGCGGGCGGCAGGCCTAACGTGTTGGTGCGGTACCCTAACGGGATAAAAAGCGAGTTCTTCTATCAAAAACGCGCGCCTACTTCGCGCCCTGATTGGATCGAGATCGTTTCCCTCAAGTTTCCGTCCGGCCGCAGCGCGGATGAAATCGTGCCGCGCGATGCGGCCGCACTCGTCTGGATGGCAAACCTCGCGTGTCTCGAGCTGCACCCGCATCCCGTGCGAGCCGAGGACCTCGATCACCCTGACGAGCTCCGCGTCGACCTCGACCCGGTGCCAGGAGTTTCGTGGTCACAGGTACGGGAGGTCGCGGCTTTGGCCGATGCCACGTTGCGCGACTTCGGGTTAGTCGGCTGGCCAAAGACGTCAGGGTCGCGGGGGATGCACGTCATTGTGCGCATCGAGCGGCGGTGGAATTTCGACGAGGTTAGGCGCGCCGCGCTGGCGCTCGCACGCGAAGTCGAGCGGCGCGCGCCGAGTATCGCGACGAGCAAGTGGTGGAAGGAGGAACGGCATGGGGTGTTCGTGGACTACAATCAGAATGCGAAGGATCGTACGGTGGCATCGGCGTATTCAGTGCGCCCGACTCCGGACGCGCGCGTTTCAGCGCCCTTGAGCTGGGACGAAGTTCCGGATTGCGAGCCGGCCGACTTTACGCTCGCGACGATCCCTGAGCGCCTCGTTAGGCTGGGCGATCGGCACCAGGACATCGACCGCCACGCCGGATCTATCGACGCGCTGCTCGAGCTATCCGCTCGTCACGAAACAGAGGGGTTGGGCGATGCCCCGTGGCCGCCGCACTACAAAAAGCAGAGCGGTGAGCCACCGCGTGTGCAGCCGTCGAAACGGCGCGTATCCAAGTTTCCCTTGATCGAGATCGGTCGCGCGCAAAAGAAGGAAGACGCGCTCGCTGGGCTCGAGCGCTGGAAGCAGCGCCATCCGAAGGCAGCCGCGCTGCTCCAGCCGGCCGACGTTCTCGTGGATTCCATGCGCGGCCGCTTTACCACGTGGACAAGGATCCGCGTCAACCTTCAGCATGTACCGGTGGACTTGAGGCCAGACCAGGAGGAACTCGATCCGGACGACACGCCGACGTGGGGCGAATAGTTCCCCATGAGCCGCCAGCTCAGCTCGACGCGAATATTCTTTGCAGTTCGTACGGCGTAGTCACTTCGAGCTGTTCGTACGTGCAGTCGTTAGGCTGCTTGTCGGGACGCCAGCGCAGGAACGTCGCTCCATGCCGGAAACGATTGCCCTGCATGTGGTCGTACTTCACTTCGACGACACGCTCGATGCGCAGGGGCTCCCAGGATAAGTCCTTGCCGGCGCTCCACCGGCTGTGGCCACCGGGCATGCGATCGGTGCCTGCCCAATCGGCCCATTCGCGCCACGGATGATTCTCGAAGGCTTCCTTCCGCAAAGGCTCCAGCTCCTTCACGAGCTCGCGTCGCATCTGCATGCTGAACGACGACGTGACACCGACGTGCTGCAGCCTGCCGCGTTTGTCGTACAGGCCGAGGAGAAGTGAGCCGATGGCATCCTTTCCTGTCTTGTGCCAGCGGAAACCTGCAACGACACAGTCGGCAGTGCGCGCATGTTTCACCTTGATCATCGCCCGCTTGCCCGGTTGATACGCCGCATCCAGCGGCTTCACGATCACACCGTCCAGCCCCGCGCCCTCGAACTCCGCGAGCCAGCGCTCCGCCGTTAGGCGATCTTTGGTTGCGGGCGTGAGATAGAGCGGTGGCTGGGCATCAGCCAGGAACTTCTCCAACTGTGCGCGCCGATCTTCCTGCGGCACGTTCATCAGGTTGCTGCCATTCACAGCCAACAAGTCGAACGCAACGAACGACGATGGTGTCTCCTGCGCCAGCTTGGCCACGCGCGACGCCGCGGGG
>DATFBW010000337.1:0-6622 GCA_035253645.1 Gemmatimonadaceae bacterium
CGTGACGCGTGATGTCGGATCGCGCTCCATGCGCCGAAGCACTTCGGAGACCTGACTCGGCTCCATGACGGAGATGGACGGCGACTGCGCGAGATCGATGCGCAGCAGCTGCGTGATCGTTAGGCCGAGCGTGCTGTCGGACGTCCGGTTGTCGAAGTCAGCGATGAGGATGCGATCGCGAGGCGTCAGGACGCCGGCGCTGACCAGTGTGGCGCCGGGCCCGACGCCTAACGCGCGCGACGTCATGAAACCGGTCGTCAATAGCGCCAGCGCCGCGAAGGCAATGACCCCACCCTGGATCGATCGGCGCCAGGTAAAGAGCCGTTGTAAGCCGGCCGGCGTCGCAAAGTCACCGTCAGCGGCCCGTTGCTGCTCGCGCTGACTCGTCACGAGGATGATGGGCAGCCCCGCGACGAGCAAGACGATGGCGCCCTGGAACACCCAGTCCGGCAACCCGAGTGTCTGCACGAGCATCCAGACCATTGCCAGAATCGCCAGCGACGCCAAGCCGAACACCACGGCGACACGCAGCGGGTGTGGTTGTCGCTTTGCGTTAGGCGTCGTCGGCACTGTCGTCGCACCAGGTGTCGTGGTGGCGACCAGCGTGTCGAGCGAAGGGATAAGTTCTGCCGCGGTCTGCCAGCGATCGGCCGGTCGCTTCGCGAGGCACCGCTGTACGATGCTATCGAGCGCCGCAGGAACGCCCTCTCGGAGCGTCGCAACGGACGGAGGTGACTGCGTCATATGCGCCGCGAGCACGGCCTGCGTCGTCGCACCGCGAAACGGCGGCATTCCAGTCGCCATCTCGAAAGCGAGTGCGCCGACGGCGTAGATATCCGCGCGGTGATCCACGTTAGGCTCACCGCCAATCTGCTCGGGGGCCATATACGCCGGCGTGCCCAGCGCAATCCCGGTAGCCGTGAGACGTCCTTCGCCGGTGGCGTCGCTCAACGCCTTGGCGACGCCAAAGTCCGTCACGACGGCATGACGCTCGGTTAAGAGGATGTTGTCAGGCTTGATGTCGCGGTGAACGACGCCGTGACGATGCGCATAGTCCAGCGCATCAAGAACTTCGCGCAAGATCCTAACGACTTCACCGACCGGCAGCTCTCCTTCGCGCGCGAGCCGGTCGCGTAAGGATTGCCCTTCAATGTACGGCATCACGTAATACGGCAGATCGCCGGCGGACCCGGCTGCGAGCAGCGGAACGATGTGTGGGTGCTGGAGTCGCGCGGCGACGCGGACCTCGCGCTCGAATCGCTCTCCGTTCACGCTCCCCGCGAAGTCCGCCGGCAGCACCTTCAGCACAACCTTGCGGCCAAGCTGCACGTCCTCCGCGACGAAAACGCGGCTCATTCCGGCTCCCAGCTCGCGCTCGATCCGGTACGTCGCGCCGAGAGCGGCCTGGAGTCGATCGCGGAGATCAGGCACGGAAGTCACGGGCCAACAGTTTAGCTGGGGGGTAGCCCCAGGCAAGCGGAATTAGCGTCGCTGAAAGACCCGCACGTAGTCGATACGCAGTTGCTGCGGCCAGATGTCGGTTGCAACGCCCTTCTGCCCGCCCCAATTCCCGCCGACGGCGAGGTTCAATATCACATGAAAGATCCGATCGAACGGCCACGCCTGGAAGCCGGTATTCTCGTTGCCGAAGGTGTGGTAGCGCACGCTATCCACGAAGAACTCTATCCGCTCCGGTGTCCACTCGACCGAATACACGTGAAACTCACGTTCGGCGTTAGGCACCTGGATATATCTCGTGCGCTGCGTGCCTTTGACGTGATTGTACGTGGCTGTGTGCACCGAGCCATGGACCGTATCCGGTGCGAAGCCGACGTACTCCATGATGTCGATCTCGCCGCTGGCGGGCCAACCACCGTACGCCGACTCCGTCGGAAGCATCCAGATCGCCGGCCACGTGCCAACGCCTGACGGGAGGTCTGCGCGCACCTCGACGCGCGCGTAAGCCCAGTCCCCTTTTCTGCGGGACACGAGTCGCGTCGACGTGTACGCGCGCGAGCCGAATGGCTCCTTTCTCGCTTCGATGATGAGGTGACCGCCCTCGACACGCGCGTTTTCCGCTCGCCTAACGGTATAGTACTGCAGCTCGTTGTTCCCCCAGCCGCACAGATTCGGGCAGCCGTCACCGACGTCGTAACCCCACTTGGTGGAATCGGGGAGGCCGGGCGTGTCGAACTCGTCGGACCAGACGAGCGAGTAGGGCGCAGGTGTCGTGTCCGTGGCGGGACGCGTCGGAACATTCGTGCTGCTACCGCCACAGCCTAACGCCGCGACGAGAAGCACGCCCGCGAGAGATCGAACGATGTGTGGAGGCATCAGGCTGCTACTCTGTAACGAAAGGAGCTGGCATGTGACGCACTGGCCCATGGCCGGCGTAGATCGTCGTAACACCACGTTCGCGGAGCGCCTGCCAGCTGCGCGCGACCACGCCCGGATCCTCAGTTGCTTCCATCCCCTCACTCGTTAGGTCTCCCGTGAACGCTTCCCCGCTGTCCAGCACCAGGGTAACGCTGTCGTCCGAGTGGCCCGGTGTGTGCACGATTTCCCCGGCAAGTCCGATGTCCGCCAGGAAGGCGCGGCTGTCTTCGGTGCGCAGCACAACGTTGTCGTGGAGCTGAATGTCCGTGTAGTTGTCGTGCGGCTTCGTCCACTGCTTCATTCTCGGAACAGCCTCGATCTGTTCGAGTGTCACGATCAGCCGCATACCAAGCGCTTTGAGATCCTGCGCCGCACCAGCGTGATCGATATGGTAGTGCGTCGCAAGACCATAACGAACCTCGTTCATGGGAATATCCATGCGTTTGAGGTTCGCGAGAAGCGCTCCGGCCATCCCCGGCCATCCGAGGTCGACGAGCAGGCGCGACGTTCCAGCGCTCACGACCCAGAAGTTCGTGGAGCGATAACCGACGTTGACGATGGTGACGCGTGCTGGTACGGACACGCATCCAAGGTATCAAAAGAACGAGGAGCGGGGAGCGGGATCGACCTGTGCCTCGCTCCCTGCTCCTCGCTCCCTGCTCCTCGCTCCCCGCTCGTGAATTACCCCGCTGTCGCCAACGCTTTCACAGGTTCCACCCGCGATGCGCGACGGGCCGGAAGCAACGCCGCGGCGACTGCCACGAGCAAGAGAACGACGGCCGCGGTGGCATATGCGATCGGATCACGGGCGCCAACCTCGAAGAGCATCGAGCCGAATACTCTCGTCGCCCAGAAGGCCGCGACGCCGCCCACGGTGATCCCGATCAACGCGAGCACGACCGCCTGGCGCACAACCATGCGGATGACCCGCGACCGGCTCGCGCCTAACGCGACGCGGACGCCGATCTCGTGCGTCCGCTGCGTGACGAAGAACGCGATGACGCCATAGATGCCGATTGCCGCGAGCACGAGGCCTGTCAGACCGAGGAACGTGAGAAGCATTGTGTTGAAGCGGCGCGATGCCGTCGACTGCGCAACGGCGGCATCCATCCCCTGGACGTCGTAGAGGGGAAGCAGCGGGTCGATGCGATTCACAGCCTGCCTGAGTGTGGTCGCAGTCAAAACTCCAGGCGGGGCGGCGGCAACGATCGTCATCGCACGTTGGAAGGCATTCCACGACTCGTCAGGCGCCTGCGTGAGCGGGAGATACATCTCCGGCGGCTGCTCGTTCTCCTGACCGAAAGCGCGGACGTCGCCGACGACACCGATGATCTCTCGCCACACCGGCTCGGGACCAGACCAAAAGGAAATCCGTTTTCCTATCGGGTTCTCATCGCCGAAAATATTTCGCGAGAAGGTCTCGTTCACGACGACGACGCGTGGCGCTCCGGTGGCCAGATCTGAATCGCGTAGCAGGCGCCCGCGTTTGAGTGGGACGCCGATCGTCTCCAGAAAGCTGGTCGTCGCCAGGCGGATGTGACCGAGTTCCACGCGATCCGGGTTCCGAGCGCGACCGTCCACCGTGATTCCAACATCGATACTCATCCCCCACATCGGCACGCGCGTGCTCGCCGCGGCGGACTGCACACCTGGAATCGCGCGCACCTCGTCCACGATGCGTGTAAACGCCGTTTGCACCTGACTCGGCTCCGCATAACGATCGCCGGGGAGCGCCACGCGCAGCATCGTCACGCCGTTGGGGTCGAAGCCTAACGGTACGCGCTGCAGCGCTTGTGCGCTGCGCAAGAACAATCCCGCGCTTACCAGGAGGATGAGCGCGACGGCAAATTCGGTCACGATGAGCGTCGCGCGCGTGCGGTCGCGCACGAGGCCGCCCGAGCCGCGTCCCCCAATGCGCAACTCGCTTTGCAGGTCGACGCGCGTGGCGCGAAGCGCTGGCGCCAGACCAAAGAGCAAGCCGCAGACGATCGTCGCACCGAGCGCAAAAAGCAGCACTTCGATATTGAGGCCCGCCGCACTGAGACGCGGAACCCACGCCGGCCCCGTTCGCGCGAGGAAGCGTACCCCCAAGTACGCCACGCCAACACTCAGCACGCCACCGATCGCGGCCAGCATGAAGCTTTCAGTGAGCAGCTGCCGCACGAGGCGGCCGCGACCGCCGCCTAACGCGCCGCGGATCGCGATCTCCTTGCGTCGCGCGGTCGCGCGAGCCAGCAGCAGGCTCGCGACGTTGGCGCATCCGATCAGAAGCACGAAGGTCACGGCGCCGAGAAGGAGCCAAAGCTGCGTGCGGTAATCGCCGATGAGGACGTCGGTGAATGAAACCACCTGTACACCGCGTTGCTCCATGTTGTCTGGGTGCCTCCGGCGGATGTCCTCGGTGACGCGAACGAGGTCGTTCTGCGCTTGCTCGATGGTTACTCCCGGCTTGAGCTTGCCGGTTACGAGGAAGGTGTGCGCGCCGTAATTGGTCCGCTGTTCGGGCTCGAACGTCAGCGGCGTCCACAGCCTTTCCTCGAGCGTCGTTAGGGTGAGCGCGGCCGGAGTAACGCCGACGACGGTGTGCTTCTCGCCGTCGAGCGTGATCTGTTTGCCGACGATGGCCGAATCGCCGTTGAAACGCGTCTGCCACATACCGTAGCTCAGCACGGTCACACGCGAGGCTGCCGTTTCTTCAGGTAGGAAGTAGCGGCCTACCGCGGGGGGGATGTGCAGCACCTGAAAGAAGCTGGGCGTCACGCGTGCGCCGAAGAGCCGCTCGGGCTCGCCATCGGTCAGGTTGTACGTACGCTGCTGCCACGCCGACGTTGCCGCGAGCACCCGGGACTGTTCGGTCCAGTCATAAAAGTGTCCGGCCGATGCCCGCCCGCGACCTCCACCGAGCGTCTCAAAGATGGTCACGATCCGATCGCTGTCGGCGTACGGCAGTGGCCGCAACAGGACGGAATGCACGACGCTGAAGATCGCGGTCGTGGCGCCGATCCCTAACGCGAGCGTGAGGGCAACTGCCGTCGCGAATCCGGGATTCGCGCGCATCAAGCGGAAAGCATACAGCGCGTCCTGGCGCGCTACGCCGAGCATCTCGGTTCGTCGCATGCGATTCTCCTGGTCCTGTGCCAACACTCGGCAGGCGTCTTTGATTTTTTCGATGTCACCGAAGCGGCGAAGCGCTTCGTCCCGCGCGCGGTCCGGGGCCATGCCGCGTGCGATGAGATCGTCGATGTGCTCCTGGATGTGGAACTGGAATTCATCATCCACGTCCGCTTTGACATTCGCTCGCCAGAAGCGGATGTAGCGGCGCCAGCGGGGGACTTGAGGTGGAGGATGCGATTCCATGGTGCTGATTTTTCGACACCTGTACGCAAAAAAAAGTTCAAGCTCGCGATGGCGACTGAGTCGCACCGAGTACGCGAGCAACGGCTTGCGCGAAATCGCCCCAGACCGACACGCTTTCCTTTAATGCGCGGCGTCCCTGCGGGGTGAGGCGATAGTACTTGGCTCGACGGTTCTTTTCGGAAAGTCCCCACTCCGCGTCGATCCATCCTTTGCGCTCGAGACGATAGAGCGCGGGATAGAGCGAGCCCTCTTCAATGCGTAGCGCGTCACCGCCCTGCTGTTCGATCCAGCGGCCGATGCCATAGCCATGCATGCGACCCCAGCTCAAGGTCTTGAGGACCATGACCTCGAGGGTGCCGTGGAGGAGCTCGCTTTTCATGCGGACGATTTACCCTTAGACTATCTGAGGGAAGGCAAGATTGGGCCCGTCCCTTAGATAGTCAAGGGGTAGGTGTGCGAGCGCGAGCTAAGTGTGCGCGCGGCCTACCGCACTTTCAGGAGATACCCGACCTCTTTGCCACTGCGCAGCACCGTTACATGGAGCGTCTCTTTGCGCTCGGCACGCTGGAATCGCAGCGCACCCTGCTCTGTCAGGATGGAGATCCCATCGATCTGTGTGACGAGGTCGCCTACTTGCAGGCCCGCCATCGCGGCCGGTCCACCGGCCCTGATCCCCGCGATGGGTGGATGTCCGTCGAACTTCCAATAGTCAGTTCCGTCGGCCGCGCGGGCTTTCGTGCACGATGGCAAGCACGAGATAGCGAATCCGTAGCGTCCTTGGGCAGCAGTCATTGCTGAGTCGTTAGGCATCGAGCGTGCCGAGCGTGCGCCAGGTCTGCCGGGCTTCGTGTAGATATGGATGACGCCGCCGAGCGCGGCTGGCCCGTAC
>DATFBW010000338.1:0-4910 GCA_035253645.1 Gemmatimonadaceae bacterium
CTTCCGGGGCAGGGAAAGTGCGCCTCGTTAGGGAGGCTTGGCAACAGTAGTTGCTAGTCGCGGGCCGGCTCGTACGTCATGGAAGCGACGCCAAGGGCGAGCGGCCGTTCACGGACGAGGTGCATCTTCGTGACGCTCACCCCTTCTCTGAAGAAGCGCTTCCCAGTTCCCATCACGATGGGATGGATCATTAAGCGGTACTCGTCCACAAGATCCGCCGGCATCAACGATTCGACGAGCTTCGCACTGCCCATGAGCACGATGCGATTCCCCGGCTCCTTCTTGAGCTTCTTGACCTCGTCCACGACATCGCCACGGATGACTCTGGAGTTATTCCATGTGGCGTCTCTGTCCTGGAGTTTCGAAGAGACCACGTACTTCGGCGCGCTGTTCAATCGTGCCGCGATGCCATCTTCGTTGTTCTTCTTGGTCGACCAGTATGGAGCGAGCATCTCGTAGGTGGTGCGTCCAACCAGAAATGCATCGGCGTTGTTTACGGTCTCACTGATGATTTCATCGCGCTCTTCGCTGCGGTACGGAATGAACCACTTATCCATGGTGTCAGCGTCAAAAACGCCATCCAGCGTCATCCACGCTTGAACGATGAGCTTTCTCATAGCCGTTTGTGTGAGAGAAGCTCACTTACGGCTGCATTAAGTGCGCCTTGCGGCGGTTTACAGCAGGGACAGTTGCCCGCTCGGACTGCTAAGCGGCGTGCAGCTCGGCGAGCTCGGCTTGGGCGGCTGTAACCGTGATGTCGAAGCGCTCGAGGACTGTAGCGATAACAGCGCCGCGCGCGACGCTATCTGATAACAAAGCGATCAGCAGTTCATCCGCTGTGAAGGCGACGGTATGCCCACGCCGCGCGGCAGCGGCATCTATAGCGTGTGCAAGCGCGCGTAGGGTGCGCATCGCAATCGTCCGCGGCCCGTCAAAGGTGACGTCGTGCAAACGCGGGCCGTGCACGGCATCGACCGCTTCACGCAGCCGCTCACTCGCTAGGTCGTGCCGCGCAAGGAATGTCGCACTCGCGCCGCTGGCGTTCGCGGCGACGGCGAGTAGTAAGTGCTCCGGTGCAATGTATGTATCTCCTCGTTGTGCTGCCTCGGCGTCGGCTGCTGCCAGGAACGGAAGGGAGATCTCATACGGCATATTCTCGTTAGGTCTCAATGGATGTACTGCTGCAGCTCGGGGAGCCGCGCGATAACTGCAGCCAAGGACTCGCGGGAGGTTCGTGGCAACGGCACCTTGAATGGCGGCAGGATCTTTGGCTGACCGCCAACGGCGTCGACGCGGTCGACAACAACCACATTCGCGCCGCCGAGCGGATAATCGGTAGCGCCGATTCGCAGGATCTGCTCGTTAGGTCGAAAGCTGCACTCGAAGTGGACATTCCCGATGGTGATACTCGAGCTCCAAGGACGGCCACTCCCAGGCGCTGCCAGGCTCGATCGCCCGGTTGCGCGGTTTCCCATTTGCATCCAGCCTGGCGCTCCGCGTAGAACGATGAGCAGCTCTGGTGTCGCATTTTCGGAGTAGCCGCTATAGAACACCATGTAGTAGGCTCGATCGGAGAGCATTCCACTGCCGGAACCAGCAGGCTGCGCGTGCATTAGCGCAGGCAATGCAAGGTAAAAGCTGAAGAGGAATCGCCGCAACCGCATACCGTTTCGCGTCCGCGTTAGGCTTGGGTCGTTGCCACCAGTCCAAGCAGTGGCCGCGTGCTCCGGTCCCGCAGCACGCGTTTGATCTTGAAGCCACCCTTCCGAAGATATGTCACGCAAGCCGCCGCCGCGCGCTCCAACTGGCTCGAGGACGGTGGCTCATAAAAGAGATACAGCCCGCCGCCCGGGACGAGAAGCTGACGGATTACCGCCAACTCCCTCATTGGGTTGATCCAAAACACATTCACATTGATCGCGATCACTTTGTCGAAGCGCATACGCAGCTCGGCATCTGCGAGCGCGACTTTGAGAAAGTCTGCCTTACCTGAGCGCACATGCTCACGGTTCCGAGCAACGGCGGCCGCGATTGCGACCGCCGACCGATCCAGGCCGATGAACCGACCAGTGCGCAACTGCTCGCAGATCAGCGCAGCGGCTACGCCCCGTCCGCAACCGATTTCGAGGATGCGATCAGTCGGCTTGACCTTGAGCTGGGCAACGGCCCATGTGATGCGTTCGGGAGCGCGTGACGCCACTGCGTATCGGCGAAGGGGCCCTCGACTACGATAAGCGTGGCGCCTAACGCCGTCGGAAGGTCCAGACGTGCGCGCCGTAAATGAAGGGTGCGATAGTTTCGAGGCGCAGCTCATCGCCGCGCGGCACTCCGCCCCCTTCGACGAACTCGCGGCTGACCCCGTCGGTGAAAGTGCCATAGCCCATGAGCTGAACGATGCCGTTCTTCAGCTGCCGATACGACGAGCGATAAAGCAACCCAGCGTCCTGCGGTGCGCGGTGAACCACGAGTGAGTACGACGCGCTGTCTTCAAACCTCAAGTGCACCCGCGCGTTGGATGTCAGCACCATAGCAAAGCGTGCTGGCATTTCGAACTCGAACGGCGCTGCGTGCCCATCCAGCGCGATGAGCTCATAGGTCACACCAATTACGATGGGCGCGGGGCCTGTGGCTGACGTACACGCGACAGCCATCAGAAGTGTTGTGCTGAGTGCCAGGCGGGAGCGATAGAACAGGGTCATACGGACCTCTATCTAGCTGACCCCACCATTCACCGCCTAGTCACCCGTGTGACGGCTGTCACTGGCGTTAGGCCGAATACATCGAGGTGCACGCGAACTAGCCGGTCAGCAGCTTCACTATAGCAGTATGACCGCGCCGAGTTGCCCAGGCCACCGGCGTTGCCCAAGAGGGATCGTCGGGGTGTTGCGGTTGCGCGCCGCGTTGCAGGAGAAACTTCACCATCTCCAGTTTCCCCCGGCGCGCTGCGAACGCGAGCGGCGTGGAACGATCTTCAACATCACGGGCATGTATGTCGGCCCCGTGATCCAGGTAGAGCGCCGCGCTCTCGATATCGCCATCGCTCGCGAAATGATGCAGCGGTGTGCGCCGCACCCAGTTCGCATGATTGGGATCCATCCCATGTGCGAACAACAGCTCCGCCATTTCGCGCGGGCGCGACACGACGACGCGTTTGGCAAGGTCGGGCTGATAGCGCAGCATCAGCCTCACAAACTCCTCGTGGCCGTTCGTCGCGGCGGCACGTAGAGCTTCGGAATCGTCCGCACGTGATGGATCCGCCTTGAAGAGTCGCTCCGCGGCTCCGACATCACCGAAGAAGCCCATCACCTCGACGGACCGTTTGAGGCCAGTAGCCACGATATCGTGATACGTCAGCGACCAATCCAGTCCGATTGGTATCTCCCACGTCGCACCGTGCTTCGCCAGGAGCTCGATCATACGCCGATCGTCGTTCCGGATCGCGATCCATACGGCATCCGCCGAGCTTTCGACTGGCGCGTCGGGATTGGCTCCGCGTTCGAGCAGGAGCTTCGCGATCTCGTAATGGCCGTGGAATACTGCGGAGTACATTGCCCACCCGTTAGGTGCTATGCCTTCGGCCGGGAGGTTCGGATCCGCTCCGCGATCGAGCAGCAGCCTAACAATATCCATGTGTCCGGCCGAAGCAGCATTCCTGAGGGGCGACCCGCAGCCGATGTAATACGAGTTGTACTCGTTGGAGCGATTTACGAGAGACGGGTCACGGTCCAACAGCTCACGGACCCGATCGATATCGCCTTTCGCGGCTGCCATCCAAATGTCGACATTCGCACCTCGTGCAACGAGGTGCGTGTACACTTCGTGTGGCGTCGTCTTGACGTGACTCGGCACATCGCGCCATCCACGGTAGCCGTAATCACCATTCGTTAGGTAGATGGGCCGCGCACCATCAGCGCGCCGCGCATCGAGATCGGCGCCGCGGTCGACCAGCATGTCGATGACGTCGAGCTGGCGCGTCATCGTCGCCCAATGGATGGGTTGATTCGACGAATTGTCGCCGGCATGCACGAGCTCCGGCGACGCATCGATCAGCTCGCGCACTGTCTGCGGGTCATAGGCGCGGATCGCAGCGGCGACGGCATCACCTTTGGTAGATGCGCCGTTCAGCTCTGCGAGCTTGCGTGCTAACAGCTGCTCCATTTCCACGTACTCACGATCGCGCGCCATCTCGAGTGGTTCCCCTAATCCAACATTCAACGCGCCGTGGTCTATCAGAAACTCGGCGACGGCGAGTTGATTCTCGCGCACGGCGAACGAAAGCGGTGTGCGGTACTCGTAGTGCGAGCGGATGAGCGACGGATCCTTCGCGACGAGCTTCTTCACGGTTTCGAGGTCGCCCGTCATGCAGGCCATGAACATCTCCCACACATCGGTGCCGATTCCGGGAGACCACAGCCACGGCTTATTCTGCTTCAGCGGCTCGGGTTGAATCAGCCGACGAACGCGCTCGGCGAACGCTGGATCGCCGGAGGGTCGCGCGGCATTGAGGTCCTTCTCGATGTTGGCCATATGGCTCTTGAGCCGCCGCCGCGCCGAATAGAGGCGCGTCTTCACGGCGTTAGGCGTAATATCCAAAAAGTCGGCGATCGCCTGCTGCGAGTGGTCCCCCATGTAATAGAGCAGCACGACCTGCTGTTCCGACTCGGACAAGCTCGCGACTGCAGCGCGCACCGAATCGCGCACCTCGCGCAACTCTATTCGCTCGTGCGGCGTCGGCTCGTCCGATGCGATATTGAGCGCCGCGTCCAGACCAGTCAGCCAGCGTCCCTTGCGCCGCGTTAGGCGATCGCAGTGCTTGAATACAATCGTACGAAACCATTGCGCAAATGCGCCCGGATCGCGCAGCGTGGCGAGCAAACGGTGCGCGTCGACGAAGGCTTCCTGGACCGCAT
>DATFBW010000339.1:0-2144 GCA_035253645.1 Gemmatimonadaceae bacterium
GCTGACGCCAATTGTAGCTCCCGCGGCGGGCGGTGGTGGTGGCGGCGGTGGCGGCGGCGGCGGCGGCGGTGGCGGCGGCGGCGGCTTTTTTGGAGGAGGGGGCGGCGGGCCCGCGGTCGTGCCCGGTACATATACGGTTACCCTGACGTTAGGCGGCACCGAGCACAAGAAGACGATCACTGTCAAGGGCGACCCGCGCACCGAGGTTGCCGAAGCCGATTTGCAGCAGCAGCTGGAGACGGCGCTTGCTTTGCGAGACCTGGCGTCGCAGGTAAATGGCACGATCGATCGCGCTAATGACCTGATCCGGCAGCTCACCAACCTTACGGAGACACTGCGGCGCGCGCAGGGGTCGAACGGCGAGCAGACGCTGCGCTCGGCGCTTACGGAAGCCGAGGCCGCGCTGAAAGAGGTGCGCACCCTGCGCGACGACAAACTCGTTAGGCCCGTTCAGGGGCTGGGATACCGCCAGTACCCGCGCCTCCAGAACGAGGTGCAGTCGCTCTATGGCAGCGTGGTGCGCTCGTACAACCGGCCCACCGATCCGCAGCAGTCGCGACGCCGGGAGCTTGTGGACGAAAGCAATGCTGTGACCGGTGAGCTCCAGGCGATCGTGAACGGCCGCATCGCGCGACTCAACGATCTGCTCAAGAACACGCCGCACGTCCTCATCGGCGGTCGAACGATCATGTAGCGGCCGGGCGGTCGGCGCCTGTTCGTTAGGCGGATGCCGTGCGTGTGGTGACGAGGGTGCACTCCGGTGCACCCTCGAGCATGCAGGTCTTCTCGGCGATCGCGAGGTTTTCACCGTAGTGCTTCGCGATGCCGCGGATGATCCCCTTGGCGACCGCGCACAGTTTGCGCGGTGACGAATACACGATCACCACTTCATCGGTACCCGCCCTGGTTATGCGCAGCTGCGGTGGCGCCGCATTGGCGTCCTGCAGCCGCACGGCTCGGTGAATCACCGATTCCGTATTCTCCAGCATGTCGAGCGCGCGCCAGCGCTTATCCACGAAGGCCCCGAACACTTTCAGTAGGTCTGGCACAATGAATTCGCCGAATTGCAGTAACAGATTCTGCGCAGGTACGCCGCTGAGCTTCTCGGCCGCGCCAACGAGGGCGAACAACTCTTCGTCGGGATAGCTCTCGGTCGCAAGGTTACTCACGCGCGTCACTCCTGCCTGCCGCGAGATCTTTGCCCACGCAGCTTCGCCAAACCCTTGATTGACGAACTTCTTGAGCTCAGCGAAGATGATTCCATGCATGAGAGCGTGAGCTAGGCGTTGCGTGAGTATTATTTAGACGGCAAAACGTCTGAGAAGGCTATGACGAAGTGTTTGGCACGTTCATCGAACGCGGTAAGAAGCACTTGCGCGTCCGTTTGTACAACGGCTTTCTCAACGTCGGCACCAGCAAAAGACCTGATGGCATCGATGGAACGCCAATATGTGATCACAAGGATTTCGATGCCGTCAGCCAGCGGCCGATCGAGCACGGACACGCCGCGATAACCTTCTTGCTTCTGCAACTGGGGCAAAACACGGCTCCGTAGGTGCTCGAGATATACCGGTAGCTGCCCGGATGTTGTTCGCGCCGACCACAGACGTGCAATCATGATGTGATCACATCGCCGATCATGATACGGTCGGTCTGACGATCAGCGCCGACCCAGAAATCGTGCGCCCCGACATCGCGAAAGCCGCACTTCACGTAAAAGGCAATCGCGCGCTCGTTCCGCTCCCACACGCCGAGCCATAACGTTGCCGCGCCACGTTCGTGTGCCGCGTTATGCACCGCGCGCATGAGTCGCTGAGCGAGACCATGGCCATGCCATGGCCGGTCGACATAGAATCGCCACAGCTCGACCGCGGTCGGGTCGCGCACGCAATCCGGCAGTGGACCGGTGCGCAACATCGCGTACGCCGCGATGCTGTCATCTGCCTCTGCGATCAGTGTAACGACGTTCGCGTCGGCGAGCTCGGTTGCTTGTTGGAGGTCGCCGTACGCGGATGGGAGATACGCCGCCATGTCTTCGGGGCGGTTCGCTGGCGCAAATGTCTCTGCAAAAGTCCGCGCAGCAAAATCGGCCAACGCGGCGGCATCGGACACTTGTCCGCTACGAATACGGGGGAGAGGCAGCA
>DATFBW010000340.1:0-5121 GCA_035253645.1 Gemmatimonadaceae bacterium
ATCCATAATTGACTCCCGTACATATTCTCGCTTCTGCCGTTAGGCGCTCGCGCAGCTCCGGTTGGCGCGCCAAGTATTCGCCGCGATCTCTGACCCCGAAAACCCATTCGTCGAGGTAAGCCTTCAGCCGACCCTCGTCGCGCGAAATCGGTTCCCAGTCGACATAGAAGTCGTTATCGCGATCGTAGTAGCCCTGCGCATACGATGGGTGTGCGCCCCACGGCTCGACCACAACTGCGTCCACGATCAACCCCGGGATGAGCGTCCTGTTGGGATCCTGCCGGATGACGGATTCGTCCACCAGCTCTTCGACAACCACAACCACGCGCTTGGACGCGAACGCGGCCTCTTTTTGCGTTCCGACCAACCCCCACACCTGCGTGTTGCCTAACGCGTCCGCTCGCTGTGCGTGCACGATCGCGACATCCGGATTGAGCGCCGGGACCGTCGCCAGCACCTCGCCCGTATACGGGCAGCTCACCGTGGAGATACGTGGGTTCACACTTGGGAGGTCGGTTCCCATATAGTTGCGCAATGGCCAGAACGGCAGCTTCGCCGCCCCGGCTGCGAGCCGTGCGACCAGGCCGAAGTGACTGTACTCGTCTATTTCCAGGGCAGGGCTTCCGGACTCGATCGCTCGGCGAAAGGCGTGGAGCGAGCCCGCCCCTGGGTTCCCGGCCCATGAAAATACGAGCGTTCCGACGCACCCCGCCGCGATGAGCTGGTCGGCGACCAGATCAGGCGTTAGGCGACACAGCGTGAGTTCGCGTCGTCCTTGCCGGGCGATTTCGTGTGCCGCAGCAAAACAGATGAGGTGAGTGAACCCTTCGATGACAACCGTGTCGCGGTCATGCACGTTGCGCGCGATCGCGTCGTGCATCGAGCAGACCTTGCTGTTCATGCGGCCGTGAGCTCACCCAGGCACTGATCGATGATTGCAACGCCGGTATCGATATCGTCGGAGTCGATGATGAGCGGTGGAGCCAGTCGCAGCGCACTCTTGCCGGCGCCTAACAGCAGCAATCCACGCTCGAATGCCGCGTCCACGAGCTTGCGCACCAGCTCACCATTCGGCTCACGCGTCTTTCGATCTTTCACGAACTCGATGCCGATCATGAGCCCGCGCCCACGCACATCGCCGATCACGTCATAGCGGTCGGCGAGCTTGCACATCGCGCGGAGGAGCCGTTCACCTTGTTTTGCCGCGTTCGCCATCAGCTCGCGTTCCACGAGATCGAGCGTCGCGAGCGCAGCGGCACAACACACCGGGTTGCCGCCGAACGTCGAGCCATGTGATCCGCTCTGCCAGCGATCGATCGTTTCGCGCGCGATCATCGCGCCAATCGGCATGCCAGAGCCCAGCCCTTTCGCGGTAAGCAGGATGTCGGGTTCGATCCCTTCATGGTCGCAAGCCCACATCTTCCCGGTGCGCCCCACTCCGCTTTGTACTTCATCGCACACGAGAAGGATTCCGTGACGATCGCACAGATCACGCAGTGCCCGCATGAAACCGTTAGGCGGGATCACATATCCGCCCTCACCTTGTACGGGCTCCACGAAGATCGCCGCGACGTCCCGCGGGTCCAGGTGGCGCGTGAACAGATCGGATTCGATTGACGACGCACACTCCAGCGTGCACGCATCGAGCTGGGCACAATGGCGGCAGCGGTAACGATAGGCATACGGGACGTGGTGCACGTCGGGGAGCAACGGGCCGAAGCCCGCGTGCTGCCGCGCCTTGCTCGACGTTAGGCTGACCGCGCCCGTCGACCGTCCGTGGAAAGCGCCATGGAATGCGATGATCGCGGTCCGGCGTGTCGCGTGTCGCGCCAGCTTGATGGCGGCTTCAGTCGTCTCCGTTCCCGAATTGGTAAGAAAGACGCGCTTCTTGGTCGGACCGGGCGCGAGCTTCGCGAGGCGCTCGCATAACGCGGCCATGGCGTCGTAATAAAAATCCGATCCGCAAATGTGTAAGAAGCGACCGGCCGCCTCCTGTACGGCCTTCACAACTTCAGGGTGGCTGAAGCCTGTCGCCGCAACCGCGATTCCCGCCATGAAGTCCAGAAACCGGTTGCCATCGACATCCTCGACCATCGTGCCCGAACCGCGCGCGATGACCAACGGATATTCCTTGATGTAGCAGTGGGACGTCCATTCGCGATCGCGGTCGACGATTTCGCGGCCTTTGGGGCCTGGAGGGGGAGTGACAATGCGCGGGTAGTCGCGTTGTGGCATCGTTAGGCAGTGCTCGCTCCAAGGGACCGGACGGGCGCGGAGCCGACAGTGGCTTCGAGCGCGGAACTAAAGCGCTGCGTGAGCTCATCGAGCTCCGCTGCGGAGACAACGAAGGGAGGCGCCAGCATGATCGTGTCGCCGCGTTCTCCGTCTACATGGCCGATGTTCGGCCACACGATGAGTCCCCCGGCGCGCGCGGCGTTCGTGAAACGCTCGGCGAACTGCTCGCTGCGCGCAAAAGGCTCTCGTGTATCCACGTCGGCAACGAATTCGACAGCGGCGAGCAGGCCGCGGCCTCGGATATCACCAACGTGCGGGAGCCCGCGCAACCCCGAGAGCTTCCCGTGGAACACGCGGCCCATTTCGGCGCACCGTTCTACGAGACGGTGTTCCTCGATATACCCCACGGTCGCGACGCCTGCGGCACAGGCGATTGGATGGTGGGAGAAGGTCTGCGCGTGGACGAATGACTTCCCGCTCTGCACGATCGGATCGATGACGCGTTCGGTTGTGAGGACCGCTGACAGCGCCGCGTACCCGCTCGCGATCCCCTTGCCTAACGTCATGATGTCGGGAGCGACGCCCCACGTTTCGATAGCCGTCCAGGTGCCGGTGCGACCGGCACCACAAAGGATCTCGTCGGCAATGAACAGCACACCCGTCCTGTCGCAGATCTCGCGCACGCGCGGCCAGTAATCGGCGTTAGGCACTACCGCGCCGCTCGAGCTGCCTCCAATCGGCTCGGCGATAAACGCGGCGATTGTATTGGCGCCGAGTCGCGCGATCGTATCCGCGAGCACATCGCCGGAACAGTTGGCGCAATTCCGACCGGAGCCGCCACAACCGCAGCGGTACGGATCGGGAGCGGGGATGCGCGCGACGTCGACCAACCAGTCGCCGAAGTAGGTCCGGTAGTGCTCCCGCGCCGAGGCCGATAGCGCGAGCAGCGTATTCCCGTGATATGAGGGCTTGAGCGCGATCACCCGATTCCGCGTCGGCTCGCCGCGAGCGAGCCAGTGCTGGCGCGCGAGTTTGAGGGCCGCCTCGGTGACCTCGGATCCGGAGCAAAGGAAGTACGCCTTGTCGAAGGCTGGCGTCCGCTCGATGAGGAGAGTCGAGAGCTCTTCGACAGCTTCGTGGGTGAAGGCGCTGCTGTTCACGTATGCGATTCGGGACGCCTGACGAGCCATCGCGTCGGCGATCTCGCGCACTCCGTGCCCGATGTTGACCACGAAAGCGCCACCGACCGCGTCGAGATAGCGCTCGCCTTTGTCATCGTAGAGCCAGCACCCTTCGCCCCGGACAATGACCGGGTAATCGAGGGTGAGGTCGCGGTAAAAAACCGCGGAGTCGGGGTATCGGGGCACCGCTGGCGAATGTACTACGGCCCCAAGGTCAAAGGTCAGAGGTCTGGGGTCAAAGCAGGCACGTACACCCACTTTGACCTCTGACCCTTGACCTTTGACCTCGAGTGCCAGCACTCGCCTGGCATTATGCGTTTCTACCGGCGTACTTGAGGCAGCCAAACTCGTCTCCAATTCCCCATACAGTCATATGCGATACGTATTTGCATCAGCCAGTATGATCGTCGTCGCTGCATCCCTCTCCGGATGCCGCACCGCCGCGCCGTCCTCGGGCCCGGCACCAGCCGTTAGGCCCGCGAACGTCAGCGGACCGCCGGCTGGGCAGCAAGCGGGTGCACCACAAGACACGACGCGGCCAGCTCAGGCGGCCGGCCCGCAGGACCCGCAGCCGCGTCCGTACAACCGCGTCATCACGGGCCAGGCACGGACGCGCGATGGGATGTTCAAGACCCACCGCATCGGAAGCCGGGTCTATTTCGAAATCCCGCGCTCGCAGCTCAACCGTGACATGCTGCTCGTCACGCGCGTGTCGCGCGTCCCCGTCAATGCAGGATATGGCGGTCAGACGGTTGGACCGCGGCGTGTCGTGCGTTGGGAGCGTCGCGATAACCGCGTCTTCCTCCGCAATATTTCGTTCGAAACCGTCGCCGACTCGGCGCACCCGATGTTCCAGGCCGTGCGTGCGTCGAACACCGATGTCATCCTCGCGGGCTTCAACGTCGAAGCGTACGGTCCCGATAGCGCGGCAGTCATCGAAGTGACACGCCTGTACGTCGCACCTCCGCCGGAAATTGGACCGGGCCAGGCATTCCGCGGTGCCCCAGACGCGCAGCGTTCGTTCATCGAGCGCGTGCTCTCGTTCCCGCAGAACGTCGATGTCGAAGCGACCCTAACGATTCCTGCTCCAGCGACTCCCGCCGCGGCGCAACCGGGTGGCAATCCCTTCCAGCAGGCCGCGACAGGGACGTCCACGATCGGCATGTACTGGTCGATGGTTCGGCTGCCTGACAAGCCGATGATGCCGCGTCTCGCCGACAAGCGAATCGGCTTCTTCAGCATGCAGCAGCTCGACTATGGCCGCCCCGAGCAGCGCGCCGAGTCGCGGCAGTACATCGTGCGGTGGCGCCTGGAAAAGAAAGATCCTAACGCGGCCAAGTCGGAGCCGATCAAGCCGATCACGTACTACGTCGATCCGGCGACGCCGAAGTGGCTCGTCCCGTGGGTCAAAGCAGGGATCGAGGAGTGGCAGCCCGCGTTCGAGGAAGCGGGATTCATCCGCGGAATCGTCGCGAAGGACGCGCCGACCCCGCAGGAGGATCCGGACTGGGCACCCGAAGATGCGCGCTACTCGGTGGTGCGCTGGTTCCCCTCCACGATCGAAAATGCGCAGGGACCTAACGTGAACGATCCGCGCTCGGGGGAGATCATCGAGTCGGACATCTACATGTATCACAACATCATGCAGCTGCAGCGGTCCTGGTACTTCACGCAAGTGGGGCACCTCGATCCCCGCGCGCGCATG
>DATFBW010000341.1:0-7062 GCA_035253645.1 Gemmatimonadaceae bacterium
GAGAACCTCGGTGGCGTCGCGGCCGCATCGTCGGCTTCAGGGGCGTCATCCATCACCGTGCGCGTGCCGATCGCGATGGGACTCGTGTGCGGCGCGACAGGTGGCGGCGCAGTTCTGAGCCTAACGCCGACGGATTCGCTCGTGGTCGCGGGTTCCGCAGCATCCGGGTACGCTTATCGTGACGTCAACGGCACCTACGACTACACGGAAGGCGCGATCACAATTACGGCGGGCGGCGCGGCCACCTGTGCCGCCGCGAACATAACGACGCTGCCTGGCGGGCGTGTTGTGACGGTCACGCCATTTCCCGCGCCAGTGAGCGTCGGTCGCCCCGCGTTCCTCTATCAGCGCGTGCGCTTCGCGTTCGCGCCTTCTACAACAATCCCCGGTCGTGTGGGCCTGTGGCGCACACTGGAAGCTACGGGTTTCACCGAAGAAGTCGCTGCGCCATTCGATTCCGCTTCGCGCTTCCGTTTCTACCGGAACGCGAACGACACCTCGGATGTGGTAGTGCCGCCATTGAATGAAATCAGCGGCGTCGAGCTTGTGCTCACCGGCGCGAGTGAAACGCCACGCTTTGGTGGAACGACTCCAGAGGTCGCGCGGCTGCGCACCGCCGTGTTCTTCATCAACCGCGCCAACTAACCGAGCATGCGTATGACCACAAAGCTCGCATACGGCCGCCGAGGATCGGCGCTCGTCATATCGCTGGTGTTGCTTACCGTCATCTCGGCCGCCGTCGCTGGAACGTTCAGTATGATCGCGTCCGAGCGGCAAACGCTGGGCGATCAGGAAGGTGAGTCCGAAGCGTACGATATCGCTCGCTCGGCGCTCGATCGCTTCCTCGCCGATCCGGCGGGAACCTGGCCCGCATTTAATCCGCCGCTTTGGGCGGGGCCCGATTCCATTCGCATCAATTTTTCAAACGGACATGCATGGGTGCGCGTTCAGCGGTTGCAGCTGACGGGCAACTCTCAAGTTGCGCTGTACTCAGTGCGTTCCCGTGGCGTGCGCACGACCTACCGATCTGGTAACACACCGGCGGCCGAGCGCGTCGTTGCCCAGTACGCCAGATACAATACAGGCACGTTGCCGGCGTTAGGCGCATGGACAAGTTTAGCGGGCCTTCAAAAGACCGGCACCTCCGGCGTAATCACTGGCAACGATGGGTGCGCAGTTCTGCCCCCAGTGGCTGGTGTTGCAGTCCCGACGACTCCCGGCTACATGCAGAACGGCGGCGCGTTAGTGCCCACCGGGAATCCAAACATCCTTGACATGGGGTCCCAGGCACAGGCCAACGATATGGTCGGCATTGACTGGGCGGGCATTGTGAACGGAACGGCGCTGCCTTTCGATGTCGTGTCGCCACCGGCCGCATGGCCGAACTTCGCGAATCCCAATTACTGGCCGATAATCTACGTCGATCAGATAGCGGAGTTCACTCCGCCGTCGGATGGCAGAGGCTTGCTCATCGTGCGTCGCGACATGCGGCTCAACGGCTCGCTCCGTTGGGACGGTATCGTCCTTGTCGGCGGCGCTCTCACATCCAGCGGTAACAACACTGTGCAGGGTGCTGTCGTCACAGGACTCAACCTTATTCTCGGCGAAGCCGCCGCGGTGTCCGACCTCGGCAACGGCAGCAAGACCTTCCAGTACAACTCGTGCAACATTGCGAACGCGGCGAATCGTCTACGAGGTTTGACTCCGCTCCGTAACACGACCGTCGACAACTGGCCGCTGTACTAGAAGAAGAACAGGCCTAACGAAATAGAGCGTCCGCCGGGAGAAATTTCCTCGCGGGCGCTTTGTTTTTGGGTGGTTCTCGATGCCTGTTGATCACAGCAAGCAATGGGTGTTGCAATGAGGCACGCACGCACTGTCCGCAAGTGCGCTCCCCCGCCTAGCGAGGCCGAGTTGTGACCATTGGTTCGGCGCGCGGGCCCTAACCGCTTGCGCTGGAACTGGATCGCGGAGCTGCCTGCAGGCCGCGCGGGGAATTCTGTGATACTTCGGGAAATCTCCGTGAGGCCAAGTTCTTGCTCGATCCCGGCTTCACATGAGGACACAGCTACAAAGCGACGACAGCCGACGGCACGTGCGCTCCGGTTTCACGATGATCGAAACGATGATCGTGATCACCATACTCGCGACGATCGTCGCGATGGCGTTGCCACAGTTCAATCGCACTACGCGCCATCGCCGCGTCATCGCTGCGGCGACTGCCGTCGCTGGTGACGTCGAAGCTGCGTTCTCTCTCGCCGCGCGTCAACGCAAGCCGTTGCGCATCACCTATGACGCCGGAAGCGGCGAGATCCGCGTGGCCGATCGCCTGACGGGGACGGTCTATCGGCGTCGTCCGCTGCGCATGACGTCCGAATACAAACTGGACGCCGTGACATTCATCCCCGCGACGGTCGAAGTCTTTCCGGGCGGCATCAGCTCCGCTGGCTTCAACATCGGCCTAACGAACGGCGCATTCCAGCGCCAGATCCAGGTCACACGTACGGGCCTAACGCGAGTCACTCCATGAAGCGAATCGGACGTTCACCTGGCGGCACGCGCATGCGCCGCTCCGCCACTGCGACAAAAACTGGCTTCAGCCTCGTTGAAGTGCTCTTCGCGCTCATCGGAATGGGCGTTGCGATGATCGGTCTGGCAGGCATGCTGCTCGTGGCCGCGCGGACCGCCACACAGGTTTCAACGAGAAGCGCACGCGGCGCAGAACAGACAGAACAACTCAACTACCTGACGGTGCTGCCGTACGCCGAGCTCGATAGCCAGGCTGGCTGCACACGCGTGGAGGCTGTGAGCTTCCCCCATACGCGCTGCATAACGGTTACGACACTCGCGGGAAGCGGAACGAAGGAGATCCAGGTCATCATTCAGCCTCTCTACTCCACGATCAAACCCGATACGACGTACCTGACGCGCTCTATCGGCAAGCAGGGTAATCCGTTAGGCACATGAAGCAACGAGCATTGGTGCGCCGGCGTGCCGGCATGGGCATCCCCGAGCTGATCGTCGGCTTGGTCATCATGGGAATCCTGGGAATCGCCGCCGTCAAAACGTTCATCTCGCAGACGCGCTTCGCCGAGTTGCAGCAGAAGAAGCGCTTCGCGCGGACGGTAGCGCGGGCACCAGTGAACCTACTGCTTTCAGAAATCCGCATGGCCGACAACGCGAACGCGGTGGCCGCGGCATCGTCCGCGTCGGGCGCCTCGTCGGTCACCGTGAGGATCCCGGTTTCGATGGCGATTGTTTGCGGTTCGTCTGGTGCCGGGACGGTGTTGAGCCTAACGCCCACGGATTCGGCGATGTCCGCCGGAGCTGCACCGTCCGGCTACGCGTATCGTACCACGAGCGGGTTATACAGTTATACAGAAACGCCCCTCACGATTACGTCGAGCGGTGCAGGGGTTTGCGCCGCGGCGAACATAACGACGCTACCGGGCGGCCGCGTTGTCACCGTTGTACCCGTGTTCCCCGTGGCAGCCACGCCAGGAACTCCGGCATTCATTTATCAACGCGTGCGTTTCTCATTCGCGCCGTCAGCGATCTTCCCGGGTCGACTGGGGATGTGGCGCACGCTCGAGGCAACTGGAGCAACTGAAGAACTGGCGGCGCCCTTTGATTCGTCGTCGCGCTTCCGTTTCTATCGCAACTCGAACGACACCGCTGACGTCGCGGTGCCGCCCCTCAACGAGATCAATGGCATAGAGTTCGTGTTATCAGGTTCGAGCGACAGGCCGCGATTTGGAAAAGCGAAACCGGAAACTGCGCTCTTCAGAACGTCGGTGTTCTTCACCAATCGGGTCAACTAATGCGACACCCCGTGCGGCCTAACGAAACGCGCAGCACAGGCCCTCGGCGCGGCTCGGCGCTGATCACGGCGCTCATGCTCTTGGCCGTGATGTCGGCTGCCGCAGCTGCGTCCCTCACAATGATTACGACGGAGCGTCAGGCGGTCAGCGACAGCGAAGCGCAATCAGGTGCCTACGCTATTGCGCGCTCGGCGTTCGACCAGTTCATCGCCAATCCGCAGGCAGCAATCCCCAGCCTAACGTCAGGTGCGTGGACCGGCCCCGACTCGGCCCGATTCAACTTCGCGGATGGCTTCGCGTATGTGAGGGTACAGCGTCTTGTGCCGGCCGCTAGTGGGCGTCCCGCGCTGTTCTCCGTACGCGCCCACGGCGTCCGCACGTCGTACCGGCCTGGCAACACACCGGCGGCCGAGCGCATCTTCGCGCAGTTTGCTCGCTTCCATACAGGCGGCATGTCCCCGCTCTCGGCCTGGACGAGCCTAACGGGAATCCTGAAGACCGGTGGCGCAGGAACGGTCGATGGCGCAGACGCCTGCGGTCAGGCGTCGGCTGTCGCCGGCGTCGCGGTCCCCACAGTGCCCGGCTACGTGCAGGGCGGTGGCGCACCCGTACCGACAGGCACGCCGAAAATCCTGGATATGGGAACACAGGCGCAGGCCAACGCGATGATCCCAATCGACTGGATCGGGATCGTGAGCGGTACGGCACTCACACCGGACGTCGCCATTCCGGGTGGGGCGTGGCCGAGTTTCGCGGATCCCGCGTATTGGCCAATCGTGTATGTCGATCAGGCAGCGGAATTCACATTGCCGAGCGACGGGCGCGGACTCCTGATCGTGCGCAACAATCTGCGCCTAACAGGTGTGCGCTCCTGGGACGGGATCATCCTCGTTGGTGGTGTGCTCACATCAAACGGAACGAACACGGTGAGCGGTGCGGTGGTGACAGGGCTCAACGTGTTGTTAGGCCACATCGTGCCGCCGTCGGACCTCGGGAACGGCACGAAGACTTTCCGCTACGACTCGTGCAAGGTGGCCAACGCGGCCGCGCGGTTCTCCGGGCTGGCGCCCCTGCGCAATACGACAGTCGACAACTGGCCGGTGTACTAGGAGCCTAACGGCTCACGTGATCGCTGCTGTTCGAAGCTTCCGGCTGAGCAGTTAGTTGACGAATTCCCAGGTCGCGAAACCGTTGCGAGAGATTCGCAACGTACTACGTCCGAATTTGCGCGTCGTCGCACCACGCAGCTTTCCCGTTGAAGCTATACGCATTGTGAACGCCACGATGCCGCGCTCGCGCGTATTCGCCGGGACTACGAAGAGTCGCACGCCGGATCCGACACACGCGGTCCCGCTGTTCGTCGACTGGACACGCCACCCCACGGCGCGACAGTGTGCGAGTAGCACAGGCTCTGTTTCGGTGGGCGCGGCTACCTTTATCGCGACGACATCCACGAAGGGGTAGCGCCGCTTCACGCTATCGGCGCTCGTCGCATGCAGCTCCAGAACGCGTGTACGCGCGACGCTCGTGCTGGCTGCTGGAGCAGCCCCGTACCACTTCCGCAGGAAGCTCGGGTGATACTCCACCACACGCACGGCAAGCGCGGAGTCGAGCCGCGCGTCGCCCGCGACGAGCTGGTACACCCACGGGACGTCCGTCGAGTCACGCCGGCGCATGAGAGAATCGAGGCGAACGCTCCCGACTTCGCTCGTTAGGCGTCGCGCCACGGCGCGCAAGGCGCCCCGCTCGTCCGTGCCTAGCGCGAGTCCGCTGCTTCCGACAACGCCGCCGGCACCGGGGCGCCGGAACTCCACGTACGTGGAGCGACCGAGGATCGCGACGCCTTCGGTGGCCGCGCCCTCGCCGGGCGGCTGCGCCAACAGGGCGAATGTGTCGCGCAGAAATGGGGAGGCCGCGATCGCGGCGAACGTCGCCGAATCGGGCACCAAGGTCAGATGATTCAAGCCAACAACAGGCGCCGAATCCCGGATTCCCGCGGGTACCGCTATGAGTAGCGCCGCAAGCGGTGAAAAGGCCGTAATACGGAGTCCTAGCATAGGCTTAAAGATCGCACCTCCATCCGGACTCAAGCGGTGTGGCCCGTCACACCCACGCACCCGAACAAACCCCGACGCAGCTGCACCCAGCGGACTATATTGGGACTTCCATGTCGCGAGCTTCGTTCCACCTCCAATCACCATTCAATCCAGCTGGGGATCAGCCGCGAGCGATCGCGGAACTCACCGCGGGGCTTGAACGCGGCGATCGGTTCCAGACGCTCCTGGGTGTGACAGGTTCGGGCAAGACGATGACGATGGCGCACGTCATCAAGAACTTTGGCCGCCCCGCCCTTGTCCTTTCTCACAACAAGACGCTGGCCGCTCAACTCTATGGCGAGTTGAAAAGCTTCTTTCCGAACAACGCCGTCGAGTACTTCATCTCATACTACGACTACTATCAGCCTGAGGCGTACGTACCGACGACAGACACGTACATCGAGAAAGACGCTTCGATCAACGAGGACATCGACAGACTGCGGTTACGCGCGACGTCGAGTCTCATGGAGCGTGATGACGTCATCATCGTCGCCACGGTCTCCGCGATCTATGGGCTGGGTGATCCCGAGCTTTACAAAGAGCGCATGGTGCTGCTCAACCGGGGCCAAAAGATCGCGCGCAATCAGATTCTGCGGTCACTTGTCGACATCCAGTATTCGCGCAACGATCTGTCCTTTGATCGCGGGACGTTTCGCGTGCGCGGCGACACGGTCGAGATCCTTCCAGCCTACGAAGAGCAGGGTGTGCGCGTGGAAATGTGGGGGGACGAGATCGAGCGGATCTCGAAGATCAACGGCCTCACGGGCGAGACGATCGCTGTATTGGACCGGACGGCGATTTATCCAGCGAAGCACTTCATCACCGAACGAATCACCCTCGAACGCGCGATCGAAAAGATCCGCGCCGAGTTGGTGGAGCGCCTAACGGTGTTGCGCAACGCCGGAAAGCTGCTCGAAGCGCAGCGCCTCGAATCGCGCACGAATTTCGACGTCGAGATGATGCTGGAGATTGGCACGTGCGCGGGCATCGAGAACTACTCTCGGCACCTCTCGGGACGCGAAGAGGGGGAGCGGCCCGCGGTGTTGTTCGACTACTACCCGGACGACTTTCTCGTCATCATCGACGAATCCCACGTGACGCTGCCGCAGGTGCGCGGGATGTACAATGGTGACCGCGCGCGAAAG
>DATFBW010000342.1:0-6526 GCA_035253645.1 Gemmatimonadaceae bacterium
GCGCACCGCAAAGCGTTCGCCAGCCACGCCGCCGAAGAACGCTTCGCCGGCCGTGGCCCCATACAGCGTCGTGTTCCCGACGATCACTGTCTCGTCAGGCAGAAACTTGGCGCCCTTAGGCGGTCGCACGATGATCCGCCCGCCCGACAAGCCTTTCCCACAGTAATCGTTCGCTTCGCCATGCAGCTCGAGCGTCAATCCACGCACGGCGAACGCGCCAAAGCTCTGACCCGCCGAGCCTGTGAATGTGAGCGCGATGGTATCGTCAGGAAGAGCCGTGTGCCCGACGCGCCTAACGATTTCGCCGGACAGCATCGCACCTACAGCACGATCAACGTTGCGAATATCGAGCGCCGCGCTGACACGCGTGCCACGTAGCAGTGCAGGCTCGGCCAGCTCGCTTAGCGACTGATTCATGGTGCACGACAGCCCATGATCCTGTGCGCGCACCATGTGTCGCGCGCGACTCTCGCTGCCCGTCGCGGAGGCCGGCGCAGGAACATGCAACAGCGGCGTTAGGTCGAGCGTTCGTGCTTTCGCATGCGGTGCCTCGCGTTGTCTCAGCACCTCGCTGCGCCCAACCATCTGGTCCATCCGGCGAAAACCCAGCTTTGCCATAATCTCGCGGACTTCTTCAGCAACGAAGAAGAAGTAGTTCACGAGGTGCTCGGGACGGCCCGCGAATTTCTCTCGCAGCGCAGGATCCTGTGTGGCGATGCCTACGGGGCATGTATTCAGATGACACTTGCGCATCATCACGCACCCTTCGACGATGAGCGGTGCCGTGGCAAAGCCGAACTCCTCGGCGCCTAACAACGCGGCGATGACGACGTCGCGGCCCGTTTTGAACTGACCGTCGGTCTGGAGCCTGACGCGCCCACGCAGTCCATTGAGCAGCAGCGCCTGCTGCGTTTCGGCCAGCCCAAGCTCCCAGGGAACGCCGGCGTGTTTGATGGAGGAGAGCGGAGATGCGCCCGTCCCTCCGGAATCTCCTGAAATCGTTATGAGATCGGCGTGCGCTTTCGCCACGCCCACCGCCACTGTGCCGACGCCTGCCTCCGCGACGAGCTTGACCGAGATCGCGGCGTTCGGATTGACACTTTTCAAATCGTAGATGAGTTGTGCAAGGTCTTCGATCGAATAGATGTCGTGGTGCGGCGGCGGCGAAATGAGCGTCACACCAGGCGTCGAATACCGCGTGCGTGCGATGATTGCGTCTACTTTATGGCCCGGCAGCTGGCCGCCTTCGCCAGGCTTGGCGCCTTGCGCGATCTTGATCTGCAGCTCGCTCGCGTTGACGAGGTATTCGGTAGTGACACCGAAGCGCGCGGACGCCACTTGCTTGATGGCGCTGCTGCGCTCTGTTCCGAAACGTCCGGGCTCTTCCCCTCCTTCGCCAGTGTTGCTACGGCCACCGATGCGGTTCATCGCAATCGCCATCGTCTCGTGCGCCTCGCGGCTCAGAGAGCCGAAAGACATCGCGCCTGTGACAAAGCGCCTAACGATAGCCGATGCCGGTTCCACGTCGCTCAGACTGATCGGCTCGCGGTCCGCGAAGTCCAGAAGTCCGCGAATCGTGGAGCCATTGAGGCTGTCGACATCAGCTATGCGACTGAACTCCTTGAAGGTGTCGTATCGCGCCGTACGAGCCGCGTGCTGCAGCGTGGAGATCGTACGCGGATTCCAGAGGTGCGCGTCGCCCTGAATGCGATAGTGGTAGGCGCCTCCTACATCGAGACGTTTATTCGCGAGCCTCGTACCATAGGCCTGCACGTGACGGCGCAGTGTCTCATCGGCGATGACGTCGAGGTCCACACCGCCGAGGCGTGAGGGAGTGCCCGTGAAGTGACGGTGGACCAGTTCGCGCGAGAGCCCGATCGCCTCGAAGGTCTGCGCGCCGCAGTAGCTCTGCAGCGTGGAGATTCCCATCTTCGACATGATTTTGAGCAGGCCCTTGTTCACCGCCTTGATGTACGCGGCGCGGGCGTGCACTGGATCAGCCTCGTTAGGTATCGTGTCACGTCGGACGAGATCCGTTAAAGTGTCGAAGGCGAGCTCCGGATATACAGCGCTCGCCCCGTAGCTGATCAGCAGCGCGATCTGTGAGACATCCCGGGCTTCGCCAGTCTGCACAACGATGCTCAAGGCGGAACGAAGGCGTTCCCGTATGAGGTGGTGGTGCACGGCGGACACGGCCAGTAGTGAGGGGATCGCCGCCCACGTCGCGTCCACGCCGTCGTCGCTCAAGATCAGCAGCTCCGCTCCCGACGCTGCAGCCGCCGCAGCCGACGTGCATAACGAGTCGAGCGCGTGCTCCAGTCCGGTGCTGCCATCTGACGCACGGAACAACAGTTGGAGAACCGTGGCGTTCAGTCGCGAGTCGCTCAGGGCGGCAAACTCCCCGGCGCTCAGCAGGGGCTGTTCGATACGGATCTGCCGCGCGTGTTCCGGAGTGGCATCAAGCAGGTTGCGTTTCCGGCCGAGGTTCATTCCAAGCGACATGACCAACTGCTCGCGGATGGGATCGATCGCCGGATTGGTGACCTGTGCGAAACGTTGGCGGAAGTAACCAAAGAGCAGTTGAGGCCGTTCGGAGAGCACAGCGAGCGGCGTGTCGTTCCCCATCGACCCGATCGGTTCTTCACCGGTCGCCGCCATAGGAGCAAGCAGCGTGTACAGATCCTCGCTCGTGTATCCAAATGCGATCTGACGTTCGGTTAGGACGTTAGGCAGCGGCGCGTTAGGCATGCGTGATGGGCTGTTGAGCCAAACGCGCTGCTCATTGATCCAACGGTGATATGGATGCAGCGCCGCGAGCTCGCTCTTCAGCTCTTCGCCATCGACCAGCCGCCCCTGCGTGGTGTTGACCAGGAGCATGTTGCCTGGTCGCAGGCGACCCTTCGCGCGCACGTTGTCGATGGTGACCGGAAGCGCGCCGGCCTCGGACGACAGGATGACGAAGTCGTCGTCGGTGACGACGTAGCGCCCAGGGCGCAGGCCATTGCGGTCGAGCATTGCGCCGATCTTCCGGCCGTCCGTGAAAGCGACGGCCGCGGGTCCGTCCCATGGCTCCATCAGCGACGCGTGGAATTCGAAAAATGCGCGCCGCTCGGGAGTCGTTCGGTTGTCGCCTTCCCACGCCTCAGGAATGAGCATCAGCATCGCATGCGGCAGCGGACGGCCAGCCTGCACGAGAAGCTCCAGAGCATTGTCGAGCGACGCCGAGTCGCTCTGGTCGGCGGCGATGAGCGGAAAGAGGTCCTGCACGTTAGGCAGACGCGGGGACGCCATCTGCTCCTCGGCCACAGCCATCCAGCGCAAGTTGCCGCTCAGCGTGTTGATCTCGCCGTTGTGGCAGAGGAAACGATAGGGATGCGCCCGCGACCAGGTGGGGAATGTGTTCGTGGAAAAGCGTGAGTGGACCAGCGCGAGTCCGCTGGCCACCGTGGGATCAACGAGGTCGGGGTAGAAACTTCCGAGGAGCGAGGGCCTAACGAGCCCCTTGTACACGATCGTGCGCGACGAAAGACTGGCAACGTAGAGCTCCTCACCACTAGAATCGCCGAGCTTCGCCTTTTCGATGAGGCGGCGCATCCTGTACAACGTGCGCTCGAACGCGGAGCCATCGTGGAGATCCGGATCTACGCCTCCGGGTGCCACGAAAAACTGACGGATGCGTGGACGCACGCGCCGCGCCGTCCGGCCGATGAAGCGTTCGTTGACAGGTACGTTGCGCCAGCCGATCGGCCTGCATCCCAGTGAGCGCGCAATTTCTTCCACCTCGCGCTCGATGACTTGCTGAGCAACTCGGTTATGCGCGCGCGGGAGAAAGAACATGCCCGCCCCGTACTGCCCAGCTTCGGGAAGCGGGATATGGACTTTTGCACATGCCCTGCGAAGGAAGGCGTGCGGTAGCTGCAGGAGGATGCCGGATCCATCGCTTGTCGCCGCGTCGCTCCCGACCGCGCTACGATGCTCCAAGTTCTCGAGAAGTCGCAGCGACATGCTCACGACTGCGCGCGATCGCTCACCTCGCAAATGCGCGACGAAACCCATGCCGCACCCGTCGTGCTCATGAACGGGATCGTACAGCCCCTGCGCGGCAGGCACTCCCGGGCGGCTCTGCGACGGATTTCTGCGCATACGTCATGAACGTGCGGGCCTAACGCCGTCCATCAAGCAAAATCTGACGACCTTTTGTCACTCCGACCGACAAAAGATCCGCGGATTTTTCTTTGCTGCGCGCCGATCCGGTCGCAGGTTGTGAGCATGAAGCTCATTGTGACAGTCGTCCGACCGGAAAGACTTCACGCCGTGAAGGAAGCGCTCTTCCGAGTTGGTGTGACCGGCATGACGCTCACTCGCGTCAGCGGCCATGGCGGCGAGGTGGAGATGGTCGAGCACTATCGCGGTTCGGTCGTTCTGCACGAGTTCCGCGAGAAAGTGCGCATCGAGATGGCAGTGTCCGAGCCGTTCGTGGAGCCGACTATTCAGGCCATCCTCTCCGCTGCGCGCACAGGTGAGGTGGGGGACGGCAAGATCTTTGTGCAACAGCTGGATCGCGTGATCCGCATTCGCACCGGTGAGCGCGACACCCTGGCCCTCACGCCAGTGACCGCCGAAGACGTGCAGGATCGGGCGCTCGCGTATTCGGGCGAGACCGAATGATCCCGTCCACGATATCGAGCGGCGACACCGCATGGATCTTCGTGTCAGCTGCGTTGGTCCTGCTGATGCTCCCAGGGCTAGCGCTTTTCTACGGCGGTCTCGTGCGCGCACGCGCGACGTTGAACACGCTGATGATGAGCTTTGCCGCGTTCGCACTCGTCACGGTCCAGTGGGTGTTGTTCGGGTACGCACTCGCGTTCGGTGCGGGCGGCACAATCGGCAATCTGGATTGGGTCGGATTGATCGGAGTTGGCCAGAAGGCTGGTCCTTATAGCAGCACCATTCCTCATGTCGCCTTTGCCGCCTTTCAGTTGATGTTCGCCGGTATCACGGTCGCGTTGATCTCCGGCGCGATGGTCGAGCGTATCAGGTTTCGCGCTTACCTCATCTTCGCGCTGTTGTGGACGACGCTCGTGTATGACCCGATCGCACACTGGGTGTGGGCGAGCGATGGATGGCTCAGAAAACTCGGCGCGCTCGACTTCGCGGGCGGCACCGTGGTTCACGTGAGTGCGGGCACGGCCGCATTCGTTGCCGCCATCATGCTGGGCCGCCGTCGCGATGTGGGACGTACGGCGCTGCGCCCACATAACATCGTGTACACGCTCATCGGTGCCGGACTGTTATGGGTCGGGTGGTTCGGCTTCAACGCGGGGTCCGCACTCGCGGCCGACGGCATCGCCGCGACGGCACTCATCGCCACGCACGTCGCCGCCGCGTCCGGACTGATCGCATGGCTCGCCATCGACAACATCCGCAAAGGGAAATCAACGGCCGTCGGAGGTGCGACCGGCGCAGTGGTCGGACTGGTCGCCATCACACCGGCCGCGGGTTACGTAACGCCGCTCGCGGCGATCGCGATCGGCACGTTAGGCGCGGTCGCGAGCTACGCCGCGATCGAGATACGGAATCACACCCGCATCGACGACGCGCTCGACGTTTTTGCGTGTCACGGCGTCGCCGGCATCATGGGCGCACTGCTCACCGGCGTCTTCGCCTCCAAGGCAATCAACCCCGCCGGCGCTGACGGTCTGCTCGCCGGCAATCCGCGATTGCTATGGGTGCAGGCGCTCGCGGTACTCACGACAGTCGCAATCGCGGCGCCGCTCACCGCGGGCATCCTGTCCGGCATGTCACTCGTGGCCCGGGTGCGGTTACCGTTTAGAGAGGAGCTCACCGGTGTCGATGCGAGCGAGCATGGCGAGCACGCGTATCACGACATAGACGGGTCGCCGATCGCCGGGCTGGGCACTCGTCTCGGCGAAAGCGTTTTCGTTGTAACAGAGCCGAAGGTCGACTATCCCACGCGCGGCGCGGCGTAGTTAGGCGCCGCGACCAGCGCGATGGCGCCGAGCAGGCGGTACTCGCCGGGCGCGCGATCTGGAATCACAGGCGTCTCACGCGCGGCAGTCGTCAGCACTCCCTCTACGAGCGCAGCGCGTAGTGGTTCCTCGACGAGATCCCATGCGGCAGTGACTTCGCCGCCGAGGTAGATGCGTTTTGGATTGATCGCGCTCACCACGGCCGCGAGTCCACGTCCGATCTCTCGACCCGTCGCGGCGAGCGTCACTTGCGCGGCGCGCTCGCCGCGTCTGGCTCGACGCACGATCTCTTCGACCGACGGGAGTGGGCCGCGGCGTTTTCCATTTGGCTGTGTGCCACGAGTGCCTGATACTTCGAAGACATAACGCCTGCTGGTTGCCGAGTTGCACGCGAACGCCTCCCAGCATCCACGCTTGCCACACGCGCACACCGGCCCGAGCGGATCCAGCGATACGTGCCCGAATTCACCGGCAGTATGGGCCTCGCCACGAAGCACCTCCCCGCTCACGACGATGCCGACTCCGACGCCGTCCGA
>DATFBW010000343.1:0-12277 GCA_035253645.1 Gemmatimonadaceae bacterium
AATACTGATCCGCAAAGTCCGGCCGCGTGCCGGCGGTGCCGACATTGTAGCGCACCTTGAATGTCGTCAGGTGCCTGAGCAGCCCAGTCTGTGGCCACCAGGGCTCCGAGGTCATGAGATAGGAGCCACCGGCGCGGTAGAACGTCGTCCAGCGGTGCGCCCGGCCGAACAGCGAGTTTCCTTCACGCCGTACGAGGAAGTCGGCGATATATTTGCCGCCGAAATCCAGGCCTAACGCGGCGACGCCGGCGTTGATGCGCCGCTCGGTAATGCTGGACGAGTTCGTCCGCGTCACCGCACCCGACATGTCGCGGATGCCCGAGACCAGGAAGTTGGTCCCCTCTGCACGGAAGAAGAGGTTCCGCTCCCGCTGCATCTCGCCTTTAGTCGTGAGGCGCGTCGTGAGCCCGCGGAAGTCGCGCATGAACGTCACGCCCAGCGATCCAGACACGCCGTCAGTCTCGTCCTCGTCATAGCGGAGGCTGCCTAACGTGAATCCATCGCCGTCGTTATCCGGCAGACCGGGGGGTGTGTAGAAGTCTTCGATCAGATCGCCGCGATCATAGCCGAAGTCGCCATTCACGGTTATTCCGCCGATCGGCCGGTAGCTGAGCGTGCCGCTGATCAGCGTGCGCGCGCGCCGGATACTGTTGTCCGTGACCTGCTGCAGATACATCGGATTGGTGATCGTCGACGCCGAATCGGGCCGAGCTTTGAAGAATCCGTTAGCGTCTTTCAGGGTCAGGTTCACATCAGGATCGTAGGCGTACAGGTTCCCGAAGCTGACCTCGTCCTCGACGTTCGTGGCACGCGTGTGGTTGGCGCTGACGCCAATCGTTAGGTTGTCGCGCAGGCTGTGGTCGATGGAGAACTGCAGCTGCTGCCGCAGATAGCCGTACGTGTCGAGGATGACGCCGGGCTGCCGATTGCGGTTATAGCTGAGTGTGTAGTTTGTGCCCGCTGAATTCTGCGCGATGGACACCTGCGTCATCATGCTGCGGCCGTCTTTGAAGAGCTGGCCGATGTTGTCGTAAATGACGGGGTAGGGGTTGTCGATCATCCCGTCCGACTCGATCGTGCGTTGCGACCGCGGGACCACGTCGCCGGCCGCGTTGAGGAACTGTCCCTGAGCATTCATCCGATAGTGGTGGAAACGACGCTTCTCGGGGCGATCGTGAAACTGGTCGTACCCGAAGTCGTTGCGCACCGTGATCTGAGTCGAGCCTAACGAAACGCTCTTGCCGCGCTTGGTCTTGATCGCGATAACACCGCCGGCTGCACGCGAGCCATAGAGCGCGGCCGCCGCCGCACCCTTGATGACTTCGATGCTCTCGATGTTCATCGTCTCGATGTCCTGCGTCGTCACCTGCTGCGTTTCATTGAGCATGATCCCGTCGATCACGAAGAGCGGGCCGTTGTCTTTGAGCACGCTCGACGGGGTCCGCAGCTGGAGGAACGATCCGGAACCGGGGGCTCCACTCGCCTGAATGATGTTCGCTCCCGCGACCTTCCCGATGAGGAGCGTCGACATCGCGTGCGTCGCCGGAACCGGCATCATCTCGGAAGTCAGTGTCGAAATGGCAAACGGGGCTCTGATCCCGGAGGTGGGGTCGATCGTCGCTGACACCGTGACAGCTTCGAGACTGAGCGCGTTGGCGTTCAGCGTGATGTCGACCGTGAGCGGCTCGCCCGTCACACGGACGCGCTCCTGCCGTCCGAGCCCGTACCCGAGGCGCCGAGCCTCGATCACGTACGTCCCGTTGGCGACGTTCACCAGGGTGTACTGGCCCTGATCGTTCGTCAGCGCCGCGTATCGCGTGCCTGGTATCGTCACCGTGACGCCGCCGATCGGCGCCTTCGTATTGGCATCAGTGACGACCCCCCGGACGGGCGAGCCAGACTGCGCTTGCGCCGGCGGCGATAAGAGGGTAGCGAGAACGATCAGGAGGGAGAGCGCTCCGGTTACCGCGCCCAGGGCGCGATGGACCGTGCGGACACAAAGATTCATACAACCTCCGAGCAAAGGGGCCGCGTGCGTGGGACTGGGTCCGAAACCGGAGCCAGCTATATGTGCTCGTCGCCATTATGCGACAGTAGTTCGTGCCGCGAAAGACCTCACATTTTCCGACCGCTGGCGAGGGATAAAGGGCGGCGGATCGGGCGCCCTAACGCCGTCACAATGGGAACGCTCGAGGGGTTTCCGGGCGCTCCCACCTCGCACCTCGGACCTCGCGCCCCAATCAACGGCCCGCCGTTTGCCCTCATGCCCGTGCGTGCCCGACGAATCGTGCGCGTCACCTAAACGGGTTGGCGGTCGCCTCGTTAGGGATCTTATCGACCGCATAGAACGAGGTTTTTCAGTGGCCAACGATCGAGACTACGACCGGGAGCAAGATTTCCGCGGCGAACCGTCGCGTGAGGACGACCGCGCGCAGCGTGCAGAGCGGGGCGAGCGCGATATCCGGCAGAGCGACCGAGGCGTTGAACGCAGCGACTGGAGCGACGCCGTCGAAAGCGAGGAGGCTTTGGAACCCAGTGACGAACGTGCGCCGGATGAGGAATGAATAACGAGCGCGGAACGGGGAGCGAGGAGCGGGGAGCTCCTCGCTCCTCGCTCCTCGCTCTTGTTCCTTGTTCTCAACGTTAGGCGGCGACTACTGCTTCGGACGGTAGTTGCTCGTTGGCGCCGTGTCGGTGGGCGCCGTGCCAAGTTGTGTTTGCAGCTCGCGCGCGCGATCGAGGTGCCGTTGGACAGCAGAAGCAACCTGCGAGAAATGTTGCTGCAGCTGCGGGGCTGTCGCGCGAGTTTGCAGTTGCTGGACGATGTTCAGTCCTTCCTGGTGCGCGGTTACCTGCGCGTCGATATAGGCCCTGTCGAACGCCGCGCCAGTGAGACCGTTTAGCGTGGACATCGTCTGCTGATGCATCGACTGCAGCGTCGCTATGATCCCAGTAGGCGTCGTTGTGCCTGGCGCCACACTGTCAACCTTCACGCCAACCTTGGTCGCGCCTGTAATTGCGGCATTCTTCACGACGTCGCCAAGCGTGCGCAGATCTTTGGAATGCTCGTCGATCATCATGCGCGCAAATGCCTTGACCTGAGCGTTCTGCGCTTTCGTTCGAGCAAGCTCGGCTTCTTCGACCTCGCCGGCATCGATCGTAGCGAGGACATCGACGGCACCGCCGTCAGTTGTTGGAAGCTCGCGATCCGGCGGGGGAGGTGTAGTTGCCGCGGGTGAATCCACGGCGACGTTGCCGCCGGCCACCGTTGTATCGAGGTCGGCATCTCGCCCGCCTCCGCACGCCGCGATGAGCGCAACAGCAATCGCTGCTACCCAACGCGGGCCTTTTGCTTCGAGCATAAATCACTCTCCTGAAAAAGCTTGGTCTCCTCCGCGAATGAGGCTCGCAGAGCGCGTGCCGCTTCCAAGCTGACTGCGCAGTGCCGAGGTCGCCCGCCTAACGAGACCGCTATGAACCTCAAAAAAGAGTGGGGCGCAGGCGCGCCCCACTCGACTCCAGTTACTCCGTGGTGATGCCCGCGCTCCCCGTTGTGCTCGTTCCCGTTCGTGCTGTCGCCTTCCGTGTCGAATCCGTTGTGTCGCGCACCGCGGGACGCGTCACGTCGCGCTCGTCGGCTTGCTCGCCGGTAAGCGACGCGAGAAAGCCGTGTCTGATCTTGAGCTCGTTGCGGACGTCCTCAGCGCCCCATACTTCTTCCGCAATGTCTTCGGCCAGGCGCTTTGCACGCCGATCCTCGACAACGCCAGTAAGGGTGATCGTGCAGTTTTCCACGCGCACATCGACATCGGTTGCATCGAGATCAGGGTGCCGAGTCAGTCGCTCGTTGACATCTTCACGGATCCGCTCATCTGAGCGCCGATAGCCGCGCGGGCCACGACCGACAAAATTCTCTCTGCGCCCTTCATTACCGCGCCACATGGACTGTTGGCCGATATAGTTGGCCGTCGGTCCATATCCGAAGCCAGTGGACGGACCATAGGCACCTAAACCGCTCTCATATCCACCGTATCCGCCCCACATACGCTCGTCACCGAACCGATCACGCTGCTCCCGCTGATCGTACCGGCCGCTCCACGGCGCGTTGCTATAGCCACCGTAATCTTCGCCGCCGCGCGCTCCATAGTCGCGCTGCTCTGACCAGTCGCGACCTCGGCCAGAGTAACCACGCGAGCGCGGATCATTGCGCGTGAACCCGGCGCCGCGATTGCCACGCCGCTGCCAACCCTCGTCGAAGTCTTGCTCCCCACTTCCTCCGCGATACCACGCGGATTGTCGTCGTGAGTGCTCGCCCGTGCCGGTGAACTCGCCGTAGTCGCGGTTGCGCTCCCATCGGTCGTCACGTTCACCGCGCTCCTGTCTCCCTCTCTCATAGTCGCGATCGTACTCATCGCTGCGGTATTCGTTGTCTCGTGCCATGGACCCTCCTTCTGTCAATCTGACGGATGCGTGTCTTCGCGCGCGTGACGCAGCAAAATCCACACCGGTCAGCACGACAGGAGCGCGGTGCCGAACACAGGCGTTAGGCACTCGTTAGGTAACGCCCGACGCCGCCAGTGGGCGGCTCAGCTTGCCGCGCGGGGCGCCAGTTTGGCCTCGAGTTGCGACTTCACGCGCGGCCATTCGCTGTTCAGGATGCTGAAATAGACGCTGTCTCGGAGCGTCCCGTCCTGATTGACCCAATGTTGGCGCAGCGTCCCTTCTTCCAGGGCACCGAGCCGAAGGATGGCCGCGCGTGAAACATGGTTGAGCGCGTTTGTCTTGAATTCGACGCGCACACAGTCCCAGGCCTCGAATGCATGCCGCAACATCAAGTATTTGGCTTCCGTGTTCACACGCGTCCGTTGCCACGCCGGAGCGATCCACGTACCGCCGATCTCAACACGCCGATGCTCGCGTGCGATGTTCAGGAAGCGCGTCATACCGATCGGCTGGCCGGTCTCGTGAACAAGCGTCGTGAAGGATACAGCGGTCCCGGCACGCGCATCATCCAACGCCCGCTCGATAAAGGCGCGCATTTCCGCCGCATCGCGCACTTGGCCAGGCATCCAACGCCAGATCTCCGGATCCAATCCCACGGCGCTTAGCGCCTCCACATGCTCCAGCGCGGCGGGAACGAGCCTAACGAACGAGCCTGCGAGCGTCAGGGGACCGTCTGGCAATGCTCAAACCTGCTGTGCGTTTTCGCGGCCTGAGACTATCGCTGCTGCGGCCATATTTCCCGTTGTATTCAAAATCGTCGCGAACAGATCCGGGATCGCATCGACCGCGATGAGTATTCCGACGCCTTCGACGGGAAGTCCGACGGCGGTAAAGAGCGGCGCGAGCGAGATGAAGGCGCCCCGCGGAATTCCGGGACCGGCGAAGCCGAGGAACACAGCCGCGAACGCGATGGTGGCGAGCTCGCGAACGCCTAACGGGACTCCATAGAACCACGCGATGAAAAGCGCGCCCACGGTCCATGACACGGGGGCGGCTATCTTGAAAACCGACACCGCGAGCGGCAGCACGAAACCCGTCACGCGTTCCGGGAGCTTGAGGTCGCGCTCCGCACCTTCGACAAGCGCGGGCAGCGCGGCCAAGGAAGAGCTGGTGCTGAGTGCAACCATTTGCGCTGGAAGCACCGCGCGCGCGAATCGGCGCAGCGGAATCCGAGTCGTCAGCGCCACGGCAGGATACAGGAGCCCCGTGACAGCCAGGCACGCGAAAGTATACGCAACTATATAGAAGCCGATGGCGCCCACGAACGCCGCCCCGGCGCGTGCCGCGAGGGGAAGGACCAGGGCGAAGACGCCGATCGGGGCCAATAGAATGATCCAGCGAACGAGGACGAGCAGGGCGTCGCCTAACGCGCGAAAGAACGCGACCAGCGTCGTGCGCGCCGGGAGCGGGCTCTGCGCGATGGCGATTGCAAAGAGCAGCGTAAAGATGATCAGCGGGACGATTTGGCCGGCCGCCGCGGCGCCGATCGGATTGCTCGGCACAAGCGACGTGAGCCACTCGCCAAACGTTAGGTTTCTGCTCGCGGCCACCTCACCCGCGGCCTGCGCCGCGCCGGGGGGGAGCGGTGGGCGTATCGCATCGTTAGGGAGCAAGGCGAAGAGGGAAGGGGCGAACGGCATGACAACCAGCGCCGCTCCGACGAGCAGAAGCAGGAAGACAATCAGGGTCCGCACCCCGAGTTTTCCGACGGCCGCCACGTCGGTCGCCGACGCGATGCCCGTGATGATCAGTGCCACGATGAGCGGGATCACGGTCATCCGGATGGCATTCACCCAGAGCGTGCCCAGGGGGGCGACGAAGTCGGTGCCGCGTAGCAACGGCGCGCTATCGGTCGCAGCGATCGCGAGCCCCAGGAGGATTGCCGCGGCAAGCGCGACGAGCACCCGCGTGGATTCTTTCATAGGCGGCGCCTAAGAAGCACTGGCGCGGATGCAAAAGCCAGGGCTGGAGAGCCGCTGCTCTGGCCGGTAACTGCTCGTTTCTGGATGGGAAGCGGCAGGTATCTGATGTAACATAGGCCCGCGCGCGTTCGTGTCCGCGACCGCATCTTCATGGCGTGACGGCGGTGCGCGCCTAACGAGGGACACTGGAGGTAAGGAATGCCGACGCGAACGCTCCGCAAGCCGCAGAAACGCGGCAGGAAGAAAACCGAACGAGCTGCCCGTGCCTTCGACCGCACTGTCTATCTCAACATTCCAGGCGTCCGAAAGCCGCTTGCGATCACGCTACCGGCGACGAAACCGGCACTGGAGCGCCTCGCCCTCAAGTGGTCGTACAGCCTGCGGAACCGCGAGCGCTGGGTCGGCCGGCCCGACCTGCTCGACCGTCATCGAGCCGAGATCCGGGAAGTGGCGATGTCCTTCGGCCTCGTTGGCGACGTGTTGGCGCAGATCGCCGCCGCCGACCTGGTCGAGGTATCGATCCCGTATCGCGACGAGCAGGAGGACTGGGCGCTGCGCATCATGCCCTGGGAGTATCTCATTTCCACGGCGACGCGCGACCAGCGCAGCGGACGGAGCCTAACGGTCGTTCGCCACCTGCGCACAGCGCAATCACGCGCACGCGTGACTGCGGCGCGCGATTGGTTTTACGTCGAGTGTGCGGTGGGTGAGCTGCGCGAGGCCTACGACTTCTCAACGGAACGGGACCTCGTCAAACAGGCCGCGCGAGGAGTGCCGCGGGAGCTGAAGGACCCCAGTGCCTCCGACCTCACGTCGCTGCTGGGCGATGTAAAAACGGGCGACGTTGTGCACTTCGCGGGCTTCGATCCACATCAGGGGCTGCAGCTTCTGGACGACCCTAACGCGGAGCGGGCCGCCGACGGCATCCTCGTGCGTCAACCGCGCGCGCAGTCGGCAAACAATGGAAGTGCGGCAGCGCAAGTGGTACCCGCGTGGTCCGTGGCCAGGCAGCTGACGAGCCAGGACAGGCGGCCACGGCTCGTGGCGTGCAACCTGTACTACTCCGCCGCACGCACAGCCGCCGCGTGCGTCGCGTTAGGTGCGGAGTCAGCGATCGGCTTCCAGGATTCCTTCGACGATACGCTGGCCGAACTGTTTTATGCCACATTCTACCAGGCGTGGCGGCTGTCCAAATGGAATACCCCCGCGGCGTTTCGTCACGCCTGGAACGTCGTGCGCGAGGAGAACAAACCGCTGCACGGCAGTGGGATCGTCTTGTGGAACGCGACCTCTATCCGCGAGACATTGCCGCGTTACTGGGATGGCGTGCGGAGAATGGAACCTGAAGACATCGACGCGTTGTGGAACAAAGAGCTCAAAGTTCCGCAGGAGCAACTCACCGCGGCCAATGTAAACGACTATCTCGAAGTCGACATCCAACCGCTTTCAGCGCTGAATTATTCGCTGCTGCATAACGACGGTGTGTTGTTCGAGCGGTTCACCATACGAAAGAAGAGCCTCCGGGTCGGTCGCGTGCAGAGCCTGCACGTGCTCGTCGAGCTGCACGTTGGGACCGATACATTTCCCTATCGCACGACGATCGAGCTGAGCGCGCGCAAGCCGAGCACGGATTTGCGAGAGCAGATACGGATTTCACTCGCCTCGGCGCTCACCCGTGCGCTGCGTGAAAGCGTGCGGACGACGCTGTTTGTGGAGGTGCGCATGGCCGATGTGGTCATACGGCGCGAGACGTTTCCGATCACGCTGCTCCCCGTCGACGAGTGGATCGATACAGACGAAAACCGCATCTGGCTTCCGTCGTTCGTGCAACCGCGCGACGGCGCTGTCTCGCGTGTTATCGAGAAGGCGCAGCGTTATCTGATGGCGATCGCGGACGATCCGGCGATGGGCTTCAGCGGCTATCAGGCGATCGATACTGAAGCCGATCCAGATTCCGATCCCGCGGAACGTTGCTCCGCCGTCGATGCGCAGGTACGCGCGATCTGGTCGGCGCTGTTGTACGAGTTGCCTCTGTCGTACATCAATCCGCCGCCGGTGTTCAGCGATTATTCGCAGCGGCTGCGAACGCCATCGGACGTCGTCGATGGCGGCCGCGGAACCTGCATCGATCTCGCGCTGTTGCTCGCGAGTTGTCTCGAGTACGTGGAGATCTATCCCGTGATGTTCCTGCTGGTCGATCACGCATTCCCGGGCTATTGGCGCGACGAAGCGTACCATGAGCAATTCGTCGAAGCTCTACTCGGCGGCGCGAGCGAAGAGAAACGGAAATCTGCGATGCAAGGGGAGCTGCCGGCCGGTCAGCGGTACGGGTGGTACCTGGAGAAACCGCATTTCAGCGAGATCCTCGCCGAGATCCACGCGGGCCGCCTGGTTCCTCTGGAAACCGTCGGCTTATGCGAGCACTGCGGATTTCAGGAGGCGATGAATCGCGGGCAGGATAACCTAACGTCGCGCCGCCATTTCCAGGCGATGCTGGACATCCTCTCAGCGCGCTGGGACGAAAAGAATCGCGTGACGCCCCTCCCAATCCTTCGCTCGTGAGGCAGCGATGACAACGATCAATCAGCGCGCGGCGCGCGTGCGTGCGATGATGCAGGCGAAAGAAGTGCGTGATGCAGCGCGGAGCGCGGACGTCTTCCCTTCGACCTATGAAGAGACGGACGACGAGACGCCGAGTGTTCCGCAGCGCCGGCGGCGGCGGCGGGAAACCGGCGTGGATCCGATAGGCGTCGCCGCCCTCATGATCGACGATGAAGGCGTGCTGTTTTGGAGGATCGGTGGCGATCGTCGGTTGCACGGGCGCCGGCGGTTGCGCCGCGGTGTACCTGAGACGCCACCTGGAGAGATCGTCGAGCTCTATCATTACGACAAGCTCGATCCCAACAACGTGAACGACCTGTTGATCAAGAAGGATCAGGAGCTGAACGGCAATCAGGGGTTGCGGCGCCTAACGTTGGCCGGCAGCGGCGCGGCGCAGCGAGTGAACTATGCCGCCGCGACCGCGCAGATCACCGGGAAGAAACGCCGGTTGCTGTTCATCCATGGGACCTTCAGCAAGACCGAAGCGTTCTTCGCCGGAATGGAGCAGGCCCCCGATGGGAAAAAGACGATCAAGACGTTGTTCGACCGGTATGAAGAGGTACTCGCGTTCGATCATCCGACGCTTTCCGTGAGTCCTGTGATGAACGCATTCGACCTTGCTCGCTTGTTAGGCAAGGTGGATGGCCCGCTGGACATCATCACGCACAGCCGGGGTGGTGTGGTGACGCGCTGGTTGCTCGAGGGCTATGGTATGAACGGCAAAGGCCCTTATCGCGCCGTCATGGTCGGCGCGCCGCTCAACGGGACGTCGCTGGCGTCGCCGCCGCGGCTTAAAGGAGCGTTGGACGTTTTTTCGAACATCGGTACGGTGCTGAAAGCGACGGGTGCCTTGGCGGTGATGTACATGCCGTTTTTCATCGTACCGTTGGCGCTGGTGCGCATTGCATCGTCGGTGATTTCCGTCGCTGCAAAGACGCCGATCGTGGATGGCGCAGTGGCGATGATCCCGGGGTTACACGGTCAATCACGTATTGCGAATCATCCGGAGTTGATGCGGCTGCGCGCCGTGAAGCTGGCGACGCCGCCCAGGTATTTCATTGTGCAGTCGAACTTCGAGACGGAGGATCCGGGGTGGAAGTTTTGGAAGTATTTCCGCAAGGACAAACTGCTCGACACAGGGGCGGACCTGATTTTCGACGGACCTAACGATTTGGTTGTGGACACGAGCTCGATGGGGGACATTCCCACGCACAAGATTCCCGTGGCCGACGTCCAGGACTTCGGGACGAACGCGACCGTGCATCACACGAACTATTTCTCGCAGAAGGCGACGCTCGATTTCATCCTGAACAAGCTGACGCCGTAGCGTCGTCAGGCGACCTTGGCATATCCGAAGTGGAAGCGCAGCGACATTGAGCAGAAACCCCCTGCGCTGGCTTAATGCAGCCCGGCGATGAACTCGCCTCGGAGCTTACTGACGGAGAATCACAACTTTGGGTGAAAGCTGTGGATCGTTGATCCTGAGCAGCTTGTAGACTCGATTGGCCTCGATTTCTTTTGGGTGCCGCGAGTATGCGACGAGGAAAGACGAGTCGCTTGGATTCTGGTACAGAACGATTGACTTCGGCCAGTATCGTTCGGTTCTCAATCGCGCGTCGCGCAACTCCCGATATCGTCGCTCCGCGCGCGCACGTTCCAGTTTTCCAAACTGCGCGACCACCACGATATACGACGTGATTTTGGACGCGGGCACGGCTGCGGTCGCGACTGAGCTCGTCGTACGCGTTTGTACCATCGGTGCCGCAAATGCCGAGCGCACGAGACCAGGGCGCAAGAAAAACGATACGCGCCCCGGTGCAGAATCGCTTACGGCAACCGGTTCGAGCGAAAGTGTGTCGGCGCCGGTAGCGACTTCCTCGGATGCCAGCACGCTCGCCGTGCTCATCGCGTCGTTTGCCTCGGACTTGGCAGCAAGGCCCGTAAACGTCCCAACCAGGATCGCCGGGATGCCCAGTGCACGCGCGAAAACGTCCGAGGGCTTGTCGGTGGTTCCCGCATAGGTGATCGCGACGATAACTCCAACGAGAACGCCCGTAATGCCTATACCGAAAATCTTGAACGGCAGGTTGTCAGGTGTAACGGACGGGCCTTGGTCTAGCAACGCCGGCAAGACCATGACGAAGAGAAACGGCGCGGTCCCTCCCACGACTCCGGTGAGAAAAGCCCCAGGGGCACGGATTTTGTCCTGAGCATCAACGATGCCTTGAACGAAGATGACCCACGTCATTGCGCTCAGCATCAACCCGATGCTAGCTGCCGTGAAGAAGCCTAACGCGCCACCCGGCAGCACGATATTGAGCAGCGTGGTGGCAACCAGCAGCAGAAGGCTGTACGGAATGGCTACGAGCGCGATGAACCAGCCGTCCTTGGCGGTCATGGCGATGACCTCCTCACGCGTATGGCGTTGTAAATGAAGTAAGCGCAGTCACCCTTGGCCGCGCCGCAAGGCATGCCGTGGTACGGATCCCGAAGTAAGCACATGGCCAGTCGGCCTTCTGCAGCTTCATCTTCACCGAGCGACCCGGGTGAACCGGGCGATCAGGGCGACCTGACGCCACACGCTGCCGCGCGGGAATCGCCTCGTCTACTCTACCATCCAATGACAGCGCACCACTTCCTCAATGGGAAGGTAGAGTTACGCGATGTAACCCGGCGGCGCAGGTGATCACATCATCAAATCGCCACCGTTGATGTCGAGCGACGCGCCGGTGATGTATCCCGCCGAAGGCGACGCAATGAAGCAAATGAGATCGGCGACTTCACGCGCAGTGCCGAGCCGGGGAACCGGATAACCGGCGGCCAGACGTTCGAGCAGATCGTCTGACGCATGTTCGTGGGTCAGCTCCGTATCGATCATCCCGGGACAGATCGCGTTCACGGTGATGCCGAACGCGCCTAACTCCTTTGCCGCCGCCCTCGTTAGGCCCAACATGCCGGCTTTGGACGCCGTGTAGGCGGCGCTGCCGAGGGTCGACACCATGCGTCCCGCGGAGGACGCGATATTGACGATGCGGCCGTACTGCTGCGCCTTCATGATGGGGAGCACGGCTTGCGTGAAGAGAAAGGGAGCCGTGAGGTTGACTTCGAGGGTCTGCCGCCATTCGTCCGCCGATAGGTCGGCGAAGCGCGTGGAACGCGCGATGGCCGCGTTATTGACGAGGATGTCCACACGGCCGAAGCGCTCGAGCGTGCGCTGGACGATCGCCTCGGGGACGCCATTTTTTGCGACA
>DATFBW010000344.1:0-6356 GCA_035253645.1 Gemmatimonadaceae bacterium
TTGCTGCTGCAGGGCACCCCACATCGCTTTATCGATGACCTTGGGGTCGCTCAGCGTGTCGTTCTGTGCCGCGGCCTTTCCTAACAAGTGATAACTGACCCAGAGCTGGGCCACGTTTTCGGCGATGTTCTTTTGCAGCGGTACGCGCGACTTGCCTAACAACTCGGCGAAGCGGGTGACCGAAAGCTCCTGATCCTCCGCGCGGGCGACGACGTCCACGTGCGCGGTGAATGCGGATTTGAGACCGTCGCATGCCGCAACCGTGAGCGTACCGGTGAGGAGGATGACGGGGCCGAGGACGTACCGGATTCGAGACATGTATGTGGCGTTAGAGTACGTGGCGCTCAGGTTGCCGGCTCACCGGCGCGCCGGCAAGCTCACGCAGGGCCCGAACGAGACCGTCGAGCATGGCCGAGCCGCCAAGTCGCGTGAGCTTGAGCGACAGCGGATGCGCCCTCCGAACGTCGGCGCGGAACTGAACCTCGCCGAATGCCGCCGAAATAGCGCGTAGCCGCGGGACCGCGTGCTCACGAAAAGTAATGCGGGCCTCTTCCCCATGCACCAGGATCGTCTCGATCCCGAGGGTCCCACCCAGGAGCCGCAACAGCGCGACAGTAAAGACGTTGGTGGCCTGCGACGGGAGCGGTCCGAAACGGTCACGCACCTCCCCGCGCATCTCCTCGATCTCTGCAGCCTTCCCCACGACGCTGAGCCGCTTGTAAAGGTCGAGCTTGGCCTCCTGCGACGGGACGTAGTCGTCCGGGAAGTATGCCGGCTGGTCGAGCGACACGTCGGCAGGCGATGTACGGGAGGATCCGGCCCCTTCTCCTTCGCGCAGCCTTCTCACGGCATCGTCCAACATCCGCAGGTACACCTCGAACCCCACGGCGTGCACAAACCCCGACTGCTCGGCACCAAGGAGGTTGCCTGCCCCACGCATCTCGAGATCAGTGAGCGCGATCCGGTAGCCCGAGCCCAACTCTGTGTGATGCTCGAGGACGCGCAGGCGCCGTTCGGCATCCTCGTCGACCAGATCCGGCACCATGAGGTAGCAATACGCGCGGCGGTGTGACCGGCCCACACGCCCGCGCAGCTGATACAGCTGCGCCAGGCCGAAGTAGTCGGCCCGGTTGACGAACATCGTATTCGCGTTAGGCACGTCCAGCCCGGACTCGACGATCATCGTCGACACGAGGACCTCGACGTCACCGCGGGCGAAGCGGTGCATCACATCTTCGAGGTCCCGTTCGCGCATCTGGCCGTGACCCACGGCCACGCGCGCACGTGGCATCAGCCGCCGAACGTGGTCGGATACCGCCTCGATCGTCTCGATGCGGTTGTGCACGAAGAACACCTGCCCCCCACGGTCCAATTCCCGCGAGATGCCTTCGATGATCAGCCCGTCGTCCCACGGCTCGACGAACGTCAGCACAGGGGAGCGATCGCGCGGCGGTGTCTGCATGAGTGTCATATCGCGCAAGCCGGCGAGCGACATGTGCAGCGTGCGCGGGATGGGCGTCGCAGTCAGCGTGAGCACGTCGGTCTCCAGCCGCAACTGCTTCAACCGCTCCTTGTGCCTAACGCCAAACCGGTGCTCTTCATCCACCACGATCAGACCGAGCTGCCCGAACTGCACGTCCGTGCTGAGGAGACGGTGCGTGCCGATCACCACATCGATCTGCTTGGCCGCGATCTGCTTGACGATGTCGGCCTGTTCCTTCGGGGTCTGAAAGCGGCTCAGCGCGGCGATTTTCACGGGAAAGTCCGCGAGCCTTTCGCTGAATGTGCGTGCGTGCTGGTCTGCAAGAATTGTCGTGGGCACGAGCACAGCGACCTGGCGCCCTGACTGAATCGCCTTGAACGCGGCGCGCACCGCCACTTCGGTCTTTCCGTATCCCACATCGCCAACGAGCAATCGATCCATCGGGCGTTGGCGCTCCATATCACCTTTGACGTCCGAGGTCGCCTTCACCTGATCGGGCGTGTCTTCGAACAGGAACGACGATTCAAGTTGACGTTGCCACGCACTGTCCGGGACGTGCGGGGGACGCGACGCCATTTCCCGTCGCGCATACAAGTCCAGCAACTCGTGCGTCATCGCTTCGATCGCCACGCGCGTGCGCTCGCGCTGCTGACTCCAACGCTTGCCGCCGAGTTTGTGCAGCCGCGGCGGGGGCGCGTCTTCCCCCATGTCCCTGGCGCTGCGATAGCGCTCGATCTGATCTATACGATAAAGTGGCACATTCAGGCGATCACCACCCTCGTACTCAATAACCGCGACTTCGATCGTGCTCTCGTTGACGAAGATCTGCTGGATACCGCGATAGATGCCGATGCCGTGCTCGAGGTGTACGACGTAGTCGCCGATCTTGACGCCAGTGATCGTTTCGAGAACGACGCCAGTGCCGTAGCGTCGTGCGCGCCGTAGGCGCCGCTCGCGGCGAAAGATCTCATGATCCGTAAGTATGCGCACGCCGCGAAACTCGCCTAACGCCGTTGCGCGCGCCGTGCCCGGCGGGATCACAAAGCCTCCGTCCAATACGCCTATCGACAAAGCAGCCGGGGACGGCTGGTATTCATCTTCGTTCAACAGCTCATCCAGGCGTTCTGCCTGTCCGGCATTGTCGCACAGGATGATCGTGGGCATGCCATCGCGCACGACGCGTCGCAGGCGGCGGATGTCGCGCGAGATCGCTTCCGGGGCGAGGAACGGGAATCGCACATCCGCCTCGGCGTCGTCCACGAGAGCGATCGTCGCGAAACGGGCCATACGCTGCCGTGCATGTTCCGGATCGAGAAAGAGATCCTCGCGTGGCGGAGCATCCTCACCCCGGCGACGCGCGAGATCGATGTGATGCGCGGCCTCGCTCCATGTACGCTCGAACTCCGGCTCGGGATGCGCGCCGCGTGGAATTATGAGGACGGAGTCAGGCGGCAGGATATCCGCGATCGACAACCGCTCGCCGCCGTCCGTCTCTTCGTCGTCTTCGCGCGGTGCCGTTTCGACGGGGAGGATCAATGTGCTCGCGAGCTCGCGCGTCGAGCGCTGTGAGACGATATCGAACGCGCGCAGATCGCCGATCTCATCGCCGATGAGCTCCAGCCTAACGGGTTCTGCCATGCCGAAGGAGTAGATATCGACGATGCCGCCGCGGATCGCATATTGCGCGACGTCGTCCACCATCTGCACGCGCTCGAAGCCGATGGAGTCGAGGTGCTGCGCGAGGTCGGAGAGTCTGAATTCATCGCCGCGGCGCAGCTCGAGGCGGGCGGTCGCCAGGTGGCGCGGGACGCGCGACCGCTCCATGACTGCACGCGCGGTCGTGAGCAGGATGCGGATGTCGCCACGCGTTAGGCGCTCGAGCGTTTCGACTCGCTCTCCCGCGATCTCGGCGTGGGGTTCGGCTTCGCCGAACCCTTCGCGCGCGGGATACAGCGCGACCGGCGCGTCGTCGAGCAACACTCTGAGGTCGGCCCACCAACGTTCGGCGTCCGGGATGGCATCGGCGACGACGACGATCACGCGCGTCGGGAGACGCCGCGCGAGGGCGGCGACGGCAACCGCGTCTGCTGAGCCGACGAGCCCGGATACGCGGCCCTGTTCCCCTGGCGCGGGGAGCGATGCCGCCAATCGCGCGAAGGCATGGGTTCCTTCGAGCGCGTCGATCAACGTGGGAAGAGCCATCAGGTGCGGCGGAGCCGCCGGAGTCCGCTGCGCGCGACCAGAGTTTCGGCCGCGATGACGAGGAGGAGGAGAACGAGAAGGATCGTGCCTAACGGGCGACGGTTCCCGACCGCGAACGCTGCGTTGCGCCACGCCCCCGCGTCGCGCAAAACTGCGACGTCGCGTCCGCGCAGTCTCGCCGCGAGTGCCGCCTGGTCGAGCCGGCGCAGATCGGATTCATCAGGCTCGGCATTCACGGTCAGTGCGCCGATCCGCACCGGCCCGCGCCGCAAGAAGTAAACTCCCTGGCGCATTGGCGCGCGCGGCGCCGCCGCATCCAGCGGAATATCCTGCCCCTCAGCGGACTGCAGCGCCGTCGTCCCTTGTGGCGCCCGGAACTCGGCACCTGGAGTGAGCGCGATTACGCGACCGGCCTCGCCGCCGAGTTGCTGCGCGAGGATGTCGCCTAACCAGGGGACGAAGCTGGCCGCGATCGGCGACGACGTGGCGGTCGGAACGAGCGGGGAGCCGACAAGCACGTAACGATCTCCGGCGACGATCCACGGCTCACCTGCAACCGTCGCGAGCGTATCGGTGGGTGCGGTGCCCTCCAGCTGCAGCTGATAACGCAACGTCACCGACACACCATCCATCCGCTCGCCGCGTGCGACACTCTCGCCCGCACGCCGAGCGCCGAACCGCCACGGGATGCCCAGGCGCTCGAGCGCGCGATTGGCGGCGCCGAGGCGCACGGGATCTAGCGGCGCCGTGAGTAGCGCGGGGAGGCGCACGCCACCGTCCGCGCCGGCAACATCGATGTCGGTACCTAACGCGATCCGGTTGATGCCGGCCAGCGCGGTTACCGCGGTCTGGACAAAAGGACCGGCGGACGGGTCGAGCCTAACGCGAGGGGGATCGCCGAGCCACACCGCGAAGTAGCGCGTGTCGTCGCCGCGCAGCTCGTCCGGCGCGATCTCCGCCGAGCCGCTCTGCCACCCGCGTTCCGGCGGTGCGGCCCGCACGACGGTCTCTTCGTTTGCGCGCACGGTGCCGCGCGCGAGTGTGCGATCGCCTAACGCCACGCGGTACGTCGCCGAATCTCCGCCCGCGCCCCATCCATTCGTGCGCAAAACGACCGTGCCGTTTGGCGTCCAGCGGCTCGGACGTGCGTCGGCGAGCACGACGGCTCGGTTGGCCGGCGCGTCACCGCCGGGAAGATACGCCACGAGTGGCACTGGGCCGACGTCAACGCCGCGCTGCCACGCGGTCGCCTGACCATCTGTCACCACCGCGATCCGCTCTCCAGGTAACTGCGCGGAGCGCACCAGGCTCGCGGCGCGCGTGACTGCCGCTGGCAGATCACCTTGTCCGGGGAAGACGTCACTCCTCTCAATCGCATCCAGAATTGTGCCGGCATCGCCGCCGACTACGCGACCGTCAGCGGTCACGAGCCAGAGGCGATCGCTGCTCGTCGCGCCGCGGACGAGCGCGCGCGCCTCATCGCGCAAACGCTCGACCAACGGCGCACCGTCTACAACAATTGACGTGCTCAACGAGTTGTCGAGCACGATCGCAAGCGCCGTTGGCAAATGGCCGGTTCCGCCTAACCAGCCGATGGGCCGCGCGGCAGCCGCTGCAATCAGCAGGATCGCCGCCATGCGTAGCGCCATGAGGATCAGATTCTGTACGCGCAGTCGGTTGCGGTTATCCTGCTTGGCGCGCAGCAAGTAGCGGACGGCGGGAAAATCGACCTTGAGGTCGATCTTCCGCTTGAGGAGGTGCAGCAACAGCGGAACGGCTGCGGCGACTGCGAGGAGTAGCCAAACCGGGGCAAGAAAGCTCACGCAATGTTCTCCCGCACCCGGAATGCGCGCCGCAATGGCACACCGAACGGCGTGTCGGTTGTCACGACGTCATAATCCACACCTGCTCCGGAAAAACGCGTGCGCCACTCCTGAATGACATGCTCCACGGTTTCGCGATATGCATCTTCCACATCCGCGACGGCAACGCTCACCTGCAGGTCGCTCTCCGTATCGCAGAAAATTGCTTCGCCACCAGTCGTTAGGGCTCGCTCGCTGGGATCCATGATGTGCAGGATGCACACGTTGTGGCCCGCGGCGCGAAGCGACTTGACCGCGCCATCAAGAGTTTCCGGTTCGAACAGCAGATCGCTGATCACGACGACGAGGCCGGGACGCCGAATCATCCGCTCGGCGCGAAAAATCGCATCGCCGATGCGCGCTGCCTTTCCACCGAACGGTTCCGACAGCGTGCGTATGAGCCGATAGAAGTGGACGCTCCGCGCCCGCGGCGTGAGCACCGACTTCAGCTCGTCATCGAAACGCACCAAGCCAACCGCATCCTTTTGATGGATCAGGAGGTGGGCCAGCGCCGCTACCAGATGCTCGGCGTAGCGAAGCTTCGTTAGGCGGGCCGCCGCACCAGTCCAGTCCATGGACTTGCTGACGTCGAGGACGATCGCCGCCCGCATGTTCGTCTCTTCCTCGAACTGCTTGATCATCCACCGATCGGCGCGCGCCGCGATCTTCCAGTCCAGATAGCGCAGATCGTCACCCGGCATATATGGCCGGTGCTCCGCGAACTCGACTGAGAAACCTTTTCGGGGGGATCGGTGTAGCCCGGTGAGAAACCCCTCGACTACCCAGCGAGCCACGATCTCGATGCGGCC
>DATFBW010000345.1:0-21107 GCA_035253645.1 Gemmatimonadaceae bacterium
AGCGCCGCGAGCGCCTCAAGGCCGACAATTACGGCATCGGCACGCCTGAGATCCTCGAAGGGAACGTCGCATATCTCGAGCTACGCACGTTCGGCGTGCCACCAGATTTGATGGGTGACGCGCTCACCGAAGCCATGTCGAAGGTCGCGGATGCCGATGCGCTGATCATCGATGTGCGTCGCAACGGAGGTGGCAGTCCGCACGCGGTCGCGCTTGTGTCGACCTACCTGTTTGGTCCCGACACCGTGCACCTCAATTCGCTGTACTTCCGTCCAGCCAATCGCACTGACCACTTCTGGACGCGCGCGTCGGTCCCTGGTAAGCGCTTCGGGCCGGACAAGCCGCTCTACGTCCTAACGAGCGATCGCACGTTCTCCGCCGCCGAGGAGTTCACGTACAACTTGCAGACGCGGAAGCGCGCGACGATCGTGGGCGACACCACGGGCGGCGGCGCGCACCCCGGCGGGGGCCAGCGGCTGCACGCTCATTTTGGTGTTTTCGTTCCGAGCGGCCGCGCCATCAATCCGATCACCAAAACGAATTGGGAAGGGACTGGCATCGTACCCGATATCGCCGTGCCGAGCGATCAGGCACGCGAGGCTGCCCACCGCGCGGCGCTCGAACGTCTCAACCGCGCAAAGAAAGCTGGTTAGGCGTCTACTTCGGCACCTGCACGCGCTGTAGGTACCGCAGGTCGTCCTCGTCGGTCCGGACCGCATAGAGCATGTCCGGACCGACCGCGGCGATGGTCGTCTTGCGCGGCAGCAGCCAGCGCGCGGCGAGCTTTCCCGACCGGTCGATCACATCCCACTGCTCGCGCCCGCGCCGCACCGGGATGGCGCGTTTGATCCAGAGCGAGCCGTTAGGGGCTGGCAAGGCGGCGACACCGGCGACAGGCGGATATTCGTTAGGCCATTTGTCCGGCGGCGTGAGCTCGAACGTCATGTTGACGTTGGCCGGCATTACCTTCCGCATCGCCTTTTGCTGCTCGGCGATCTCGCGACGGGCTTCGTCCATTTCCGCCTTCTTGTCTTCGTCCGTCACGCGGATGCGCTCGTAGGCGATCTGCACCGGAGCGATGCGTTTACCGTCGCTGTTGATGAATTCCACCGAGTACGATGCGCCGCGGATGATTGCGATGCGCCCATCCGGGAAGACCGTCCAGGCGTCCGACGCGACGAGCCCAGGGAAGGCCATCTTGTACTTGATGTTGGATCCGGACACTTGCATCTCGGGCTTGCCGCTCACGCGAAAGCGGATGCGCGCCAGCTCGGTGCGAGCCGATTTGTCCCGCGCGTTGACGCGCACCACGACGACGGAATCGGGAAATGACATCGAGCCGCCTGAACCAGACCGCGCCGCCTGAATCGTCATGCTTCCTGCATACAAGCGTCCGCGGCTGTCATTGAAGAAAGGCGCGGAAAGCGTGCTGCTCGATTGCTGATCGAACATCAAGAAGGGGAATGCCGTGCCCGGCGTTAGGTCCGGATTGAAGGCAACGATACGCATCTGTGCGGCGTCGAGTACCCAGATGGTGTCGCCCTGGACACGGAAGATCCCGGCCGGTATGCGGTATTCGCCCGGTCCTGTACCTTGCCGCCCGAGTTTTGTCCGCGTGCCTTTCGCGAAGTCGACGACAAAGAGCTCGGCCTCGAGCCCGTCGATTGCAATGACGCGCCCGGCGCCAATCTCGGTCACGGTACTCACGAACGAGAAGGGTTCTTCGAGCTCCTGCGCTGGCTTGGGGAGCTCGCGCAAGGGAATGTGTTGCGCATGCGCGATCGGCGACCCGATCAGCGGCAACGTGAATAATGCGCAGAGCTGCCTAACGAGCTGCAATTGGCGCGACGCACTGCGGGACGAGCGTGCGCCTGGTGATTTCAAAGCTGGCATTGTGGGGGATATGCGGGCCTGCAGCCACTAACGGCTTCTCGCGTAGGGAGTTTCGCATGTGCACCAGCGGCAGCCAAGCGGTAGAATTGGGGAAGATCTCGTATAGGCCTACTTGCGCATGGAGGGTGACGATGAAGCCTCGGGTTGTCGCGGTCCTTCTGATGGCCACTGCGTGTGGTGGGGAGAAGGCGCCGGTGCCGGATTCAGCAGCACTGGTGGCACCCAGCGCTCCCGCGCCGATGAGCGCCGTGATGATCGTGTCGCCGGCGGAGGGCGATACCACCGGCGCAGACGTAACGATCGTTCTGAGCAAGCAGGGGGTGACCATCGAAAAGGCGAATAGCACCCGCGCCGAAGGCATCGGCCACCACCACCTGTTTCTCGATACGCTCGCTACGCCAGAAGGCGAAGTAATTCCGCCGACGTCCCAGCGCGTGATCCACATCGGCACCGGGGATTCGACATATACTTTCAAGGGCCTCCCATCCGGCCGTCACGAGGTCATCGCCGTTATCGGTTATGGCGATCACTCGGCAATGCCACAACGGCGGGACACGGTCCGTTTCTTCGTTAGGCGCTGACCGACTGGTCTCATGGACCGCACCGCGGCCATTGTCACGGGTCATTCACGCGGGTTGGGCGAAGCGATTGCCCATCATTTGCTGTCGCGCGGCGTGCGTGTGTTGGGCATTTCGCGGCGGGGCAACCCAGGGCTTGCGAAACGGCACGCTGCGCTCGCTGAGCTTCAAATCGACCTGGCGGACGCGTTGGTGGTGGCGATCGATGCGGCCGCGTTAGGTAAACATTTCCGCGATTGTGACACCGCGCTGCTCGTGAACAACGCTGGTGTCCTGCAACCAGCCGGACCTCTCGAGACGCAAGGGCCGGACGCCGTCACGCGCGCCATCGTCGTGAACGTGGCTGCACCCCTCGCGTTGTGTGCTTCGTTCGTCGCGGCATCGGCGCACGCACGAGACCGGAGGATTGTGCACATCTCGAGCGGCGCGGGGAGAAATGCCTATGCGGGGTGGAGTGTGTACTGCGCTAGCAAGGCAGCGCTCGACCACCACGCGCGGGCCGTCGCGCTCGACAAGACGCCCAATTTGCGGATTTGTGCGGTGGCGCCTGGGGTCATCGATACAGATATGCAGGCCGAAGTGCGCAACACGAGCGAGGACAAATTCCCCGATCGCGAGCGCTTCGTTGAGCTCAAGCGTGAAGGTCGTCTGTTGAGCGCGGATCGGGCTGGGCACAATGTCGTCGAAGTCTTGCTCTCGGAGTCATTTGGCCGCGAGGCAGTGATCGACCTCCGCAACTAGTGCTCAGGCATAGGTCAGCTAAAGGCGACGCGCTAACGACTATGAGCCAAGTAGGTTCGCAGCTCGCGAAAGAGTTTCGTTAGGTCGTCGAGTTGGTAGTTCGCATTGAGCCCGCTGGGGTTTGGCAGCAGCCAGATCTCGGTGTCTCCGATGCGCTCGGGTTGCAGGCCGAGCCGCGCGAGCGGGCGATTAAAGGCAGAGCGATAAGCGCCCACGCCTAACACGGCGAGCATCCGCGGCCGATACTTCCGGACTTTCCTAACGAGCGCCCGCCCGCCTCCTTTGTATTCCTTGTCCGATAGCTCTGCGGCAGTGGCCGTCCCCCGCCGCACGATCGCCGTCATCCCATAACCCCATTGGAGCAGTTCCCGCTCTTCATCCGGAGAAAGGAGACGCGATGTGAACCCGGACTCGTACAAGGCGCGCCAGAACCGATTTCCCGGCCTGGCGAAATGATGGCCGGTGGCAGCGGAATAGAGGCCTGGGTTAATCCCGCAAAAGAGAACGTCCAGCCCCGTGGCCAGAAGGTCGGGCACCGAACGACCAGCTGCGGCGAGGAGATCTTGCTTGTTAGGTCGCTTCAAAAGGGGTCTCAAAAGGGGCCTGCCCCCCTGTGATACAACTCCCGATGATTTACTGGTGTCTGACAGTCGATTCTCCGGTCCCCAGAAAAAGCCCCCCGATGCGTAGCGTGTTTGCATATTGGGGGCTGCTGTCTTGACCCCGTCAGCAAACGTAACCCAGTAAGACAGTGAGCATTTCCATGAGGCGATTCCTCCGTAAGCCTTGGCTCGCGGGCCTGGCGCTGGCCGTGGTGGTTGTTGTAACGACCGCGTTGCTCTTCTCTCCATCGGGAGCTTCAGCGCCTGCCGCTAGCACCATCGCCGCCCGTGTCAAAAAAGGGGACTTCAAAGTCGTTGTGCAGACCGCCGGCGAGCTGCGCGCGATCCGGGATATCAAGATCACGGGCCCCATGACACTCCAGCAGGCGCAGGTCTTCAACGTGAAGATCGCCACCCTGATCCCGGAGGGAACGGTCGTCAAAGAGGGGGATATGGTCGCCGAGCTCGATAAGACTCCCGCCGCGACCAAGATGGCGGACGTGACGCTCGCCCTTCAGAAAGCGCAAGCGGTTTTCGAGCAGGCACAGTTGGACTCCACGCTGAACCTTTCCAAGGCGCGCGAGGAGATGAAGACCATGGAGCTGTCGCTCCAGGAAAAGCAGATCGCCAAGGACCAGGCCAAATACGAAGCGCCGAGCGTGCAACGGCAGGTTGAGATCGACTTGGAAAAGGCTCAGCGCGCCCTTGCTCAGGCCAAACTGGATTACAAGACGAAAACCGAGCAGGCGCAAGCCAAGATGCGGGAGGTTGGGGCGGACCTGCAGCGGCAGCGGAACCTCCTCACGATCATCCAGGAAGTGATGGCCAACTTCACGGTGCGTGCTCCGGCTCCGGGAATGGTCATCTATATCAAGGAATGGAACGGTAAGAAGCGCACAGCCGGTTCGCAGATCGGCGCGTGGGACCCGACCGTCGCGACGCTTCCCGACCTCTCCGGGATGGAGTCGGTGACGTACGTCAACGAGATTGACGTCCGCAAAGTGGAGAAAGGGCAGCCTGTCACCATCACGCTCGATGCCGACCCCTCGAAAACGCTTACCGGGAAAGTCACCGCGGTCGCCAACGTGGGCGAGCAGAGGCCTAACGCGGATGCCAAAGTGTTCGAGGTCAAGGTGCTGCTCGACAGGCCCGACACCACACTTCGGCCAGGCATGACGACAGGGAACGCGATCGAAACAGCCTCCGTCAAAAACGTGCTTTTCGTTCCCATCGAGGCCGTGAACAGCGATTCCGGCTTCCCGTACGTGTTCAAGCGTGCCGGCGGAAGGATCATTAAGCAGGAAATCGAAACAGGAGCGATGAATGACGACGAAGTCGTCGTCGGGCGTGGGCTGGAGGACGGCGATGAGGTGATGCTCCTGCCGCCGCCTAACAAGGACGATCTGGCCCTCGCGCGCCTCCCGGGCTCGCGCGACAAGCCGAAGGCCGCGCCGCTGGGAGATACGGCGCTTAAGAACGAAGTCAAAGGTCAACGGTCAGAGGTCAAAGCGACCGCAACGCAGCCGAAGAGAGGGTAACCGGTGCGGCTGGATCGGGCGTCGCTGGCTGCGCTGCGCGCGAAGATCATCGCGCACGTGCTCTTCAGTATGCGCACCGCGAGCGAGGCGGTGGTGCACAACAAGCTGCGCGCTGGCCTGACTTCGTTAGGCATCCTCTTTGGGGTCGCGTCCGTGATCGCGATGCTCGCGATAGGCAAGGGCGCCGAGCAGGAGATCCTCCAGCAGATGCAGTTGCTCGGCACGAACAACGTGGTCATCACCCCGCTCGAGGAGCAGAAGGAAGAAGAAGCGAAGGAAGCCGAGTTGGCCAAGAAGCCCAAGAAGTTCTCGCCGGGCCTGACATATCGGGACGCCGAAGCGATCGCCCGGGTCCTTCCGGACGTCGAAACGGCGAGCGGCGAGATCGTGGTCAATACGATGATCACGCGGGAAGGGAGACGCCGCACCGGCAAAGCCGTGGGTGTGGATACGACGTACTTCCGCCTAACGAATCTTCAGCTGATCAGCGGCTCGCTCTTTTCGCCGCTCCAGGTTGCTGAAGGCCGCCCCGTAGCCATCATCGGCTACGGCGTGCGCACGCGTTTCTTTACAACCGAAGATCCGATAGGCCGCCCGATCAAGGTCGGCGATAACTGGCTGACGGTCGTTGGCGTGCTCGAAGACCGGCGTGTGAGCGGCGAAACGTCGCAACGGCTCGGCATCCGCGATCCCAACATGGATGTGTACCTCCCGCTGCACACCATGCTTCTGCGCTATCGCAATCGGGCACGCATAACGCAACGTGACATCGAAAAAGCCGCGGCGGCGGAGCAACCGATGCCGCAGGCCGATCAACCGCAGGAAGACGAGGAAGCGCGCGCCGAGCGGATGAACCTCAATCAGCTGGACCGGATCATCGTGCGCGTACGCGAATCGTCGAAGGTCCCGGCGGTAGCGAATGTGATCCAACGGATGCTGGAGCGGCGGCACAATACCGTGGTCGACTTCGAGATCACCGTTCCGGAGTTATTGCTGCAGCAGGAGCAGCGCACGAAGACGATCTTCAACGTCGTGCTGGGCGCTATCGCCTCGATCTCATTGGTCGTGGGCGGGATCGGAATCATGAACATCATGCTCGCCTCGGTGTTGGAGCGCACGCGCGAGATCGGCGTTAGGCGGGCGACAGGGGCGACGCAAAAGGACATCCTGTTCCAGTTTCTCAGCGAAGCAGTGCTGATCAGTGTCGCGGGTGGCGTTGCCGGCATCCTCCTCGGCGGGGCGTTGAGCAGCGGCATCGAGCAGTTGGCCGACATCAGAACACTCGTCTCCTACGTGTCGATCGTCGTCGCCTTTGGTGTTTCGATCACCGTAGGAATCGTATTCGGCATCGTCCCGGCCTGGCGCGCGGCGCGCCAGGACGTCGTGGCGTGCCTCCGCCATGAGTGAGCAGGGTATGCGAATTGGACGACGTACGGTCCTGGTGCTTGCGACATCCGTCGCAACAGAGCTCTCCGCGCAACAGAGCCTAACGCTGCAGCAGGCGATCGAGCTGGCACAGCGGAACGGCCTGGCAGCACGCGCGGCGCAGAGCGTGCGTGAAGCCGCGCGCTTGCGCGAACGTGCGTTCAACGCGCGACGCTTGCCCCAAATTTCGCTGGCCGGGAACGTCCCGCAGTACAACCGATCGATCATTCCGGTGTTGCAGCCGGATGGAACCACGCTGTTCCGGCCACAACAGGAAACGAACGCCAACCTCAGTCTGACCGTCGCCCAAGAGCTTCCGTTCACGGGTGGCTTCCTCGCGGTCAGCTCGCGCCTACACCAGCTCAAGCGCACAGGAACGACTGCTTCCGAGACCTGGAACTCGACGCCATTTAGCGTCGCATTGACGCAGCCGCTGCTGCGCTCGAATCGCCTGGCGTGGGATGGGAGGGAGCAAGGGTTGCGTGGGGATGCCGCCGAGCAGCAATACCTCGAGGCGCGCGAAGACGTAGCGCTCCAGGCAGTCGCTGCCTTCTTCGACTACTTCACGGCGCGGACGACGCTCAAGAATGCCGAAATCAATGCGGCGATCAATGACACTCTGTTCAGGATGAATCAGGGACGCTTCGAGGTCGGCAAGATCGGCGAAAACGATCTCGGACAGAGCGAGCTGCAGCTTCTACGTTCGCGCAACGCACTCGACGGCGCTCGCCTGGAGCACGACCGCGCGCTGGCGGCGTTGCGTCTGGCGCTCAATTTGAAACCTAACGAGGTGCTCGACATCGCCGTCTCGGACGAAGTGCCGCAATTCGAGGCCGATACCCTTGTTGCGGTGCAGCAAGCGCTGTCCAACCGCGCTACCATCATCGACCTGAAGTTGCAGGATGTTCAGGCGCGCCGTCGCATATCCGAAGCGCGTCTCAATAACGGACCGGGAGCGACGCTGACAGCGAGCTATGGCTATAACGCCACAGCGTCGGACATGAACCTCGCGTATCGCGACCTGGCCAACGCGCAGCAGCTCACACTCGGCGTATCGGTTCCGCTTATCCGGTGGGGCGCCAACTCAGCGGAGGTGCAGGCCGCGCGCGCCGATCTCGATCGGGTAACGAGCAGTTCGACCACAGCGCGTGAACAAGTGACGCAGGACGCGCACTTTGCGGCGCTGCAACTGGCGCAGTCGCGCCGGCAGCTCTTCTTGTCGGCCAAAGCGGATACAGTCGCGCGCAAGCGCTTCGAGGTTGCGTACAATCGTTATGTGATCGGCCGCATCGCGATCGACAACCTTGTCGTCGCGCAGAACGACAAAGATCAGGCGCTGCTGGCGTACGTGCAGGCGCTGCGCGGCTATTGGACCTCGTACTACAGGCTCCGTAAACTGACGCTATACGACTTCGAGAAAGGAGCTGTGCTCCACTAGAGCGTTTGGCACGTATCGCGAGCTGGCTGATCGATCACGGTGCTTCCATGCGAACGCGATGCCGCGACCTCGGCAACCGACGAGGACTGACAGCGACTGCCAGTTCGCTATGTTTTCTCCCGACACGCGCGCACGTAAGTGTCGGCGCGGTCGGTGGTCAGGTCGTTTTCGACGCGAAACGCGATGTGTACGGCCTCGTGCTCCATGGTCCACAACAGATCGTCGAGTGTGCGCACTCCCACGTTCAAAGGGTCGATCTCGCGCGCAAGGATCATCTCGCCGTTAGGCTTGGCCTCGCCAGATGTGAGCTGCGAACCAACGCGCCACATGAACGGTCGCACGATGATCTGACCGCTGCGATAGGACGTCTCCAATACGGCCCCATATGCCGAGCACAGACCACCGCGTGCTTTGAGGTCCTCGATGCGCTTCTCGATGGCGCGTGTCATTTGCGAATCGAGCGCGCTCCCGTTGCACGCAGGGCAGGGACCTTCACCTCTGTCGGCTACCACCGCCACTTCCGCTGAGGGGCCGCTAACGAGCGACGCCGTAGCGGTGGCGCACGCCGCAGTGAACAAAGCGGTCAGGAGCAGGCCGAACAGAGGCAGCGCTCTGTGGCTCAGTCCGTTGAATCCGTCACGCATAGGACAAAAGTGTTGGCACCACTGAGGCTTTCAGCAAGAGGCTTCTATTAGACACGCACAAATAACGATTGGGACGCCTACCTGTTTCCAATTTCATATTCCTGACTGAGCCGTGACCGAAACTCGGCCATGACGCGCCCACGATCCTTCTGAATCCGCGTCAGAAAGCCCTTGGGGGCACCCGTGAACCGGTCATGCTTCCCGCTCCAAGCGATTAACTCCAGCATGGCTGGGAGGAGATCGAGTCCCTTCGGCGTCAGCGCGTACCGCGCCCCGCGGCCGGTGCCGGTCTTTCGGACCAGGCCATCTCCCTGAAGCTTCTTGAGCCGCGACGCCAGGATGTTCGTAGCCATCCCTTCTTCGGCATTCAAAAAGTCGCTGTACGTCCGGCGTTCGGTGAACATCAGATCGCGGATGACGAGCAAGGACCAGCCGTCACCGAACATCTCCAGGGCGTAGTTAATGGGACAGTCCGACCGGCGCACAGTGCGTTTCACGAAACCTCGCTTACTTGCAAGATGCAAGCTTAAGTCGTACTTTGCTTGCAAATTACAAGCTTCACGGGATTGACGCACCTCGAAACCGGAGACGTTATGGAACGCCGAACGCCGCTCACGAGCATCCTCACGGTCCTCGCGTACATGCTCAGTACGTTTGCCGTGCAGGGAGCGTCCCACTTCGCAATCAACGCGGACCACTTTGCCGGCATTTCGATCATGCGAGAAGAGCCCATCGTCCCCATGGGCCTGCTGTCCATGATGATTCAAGGGCTCGTGTTTGCATTTCTCTTCCCGGCCTTTAACCGCGGCACGAACTCAATACGAAATGGTGTCGTATTCTCGTGGACGCTGGGAGCGTTCCTCGCGTCGTACATTGTTTTGGGCGAAGCCGGCAAATATGCGATCCCGTCGATTCCGGCGTGGATCGCCGTGGAGCTCAGCGCGGCTGCCGTACAATTCACGCTGTTCGGCGTCCTCCTGGGGCTCGTACACCGGCGCCAACACGTGCCTAACGCTGTTGCGGCGAGGGTGTAGGAAGTGGCCTTCGACGAAAAGCTGGCCGCGCGGCTGCGCACTCTGCTCGCCACGCGGCAAGACGTGCAGGAGAAGCAAATGTTCGGGGGCGTTGCATTTCTCGTCCGCGGCAGCATGTGCGTCGGCGTGCACAAGGACGACCTCATCGTGCGGCTCGATCCCGAGGCCACTGAACGTGCGCTGACCAGGGCGCACACGCGTCGCTTCGATCTGACCGGCCGTCCGATGAAGGGTTGGATCCTTGTAGAGCCCAAAGGATTGCGGAACGACGCCGCGTTAGGTGCCTGGATAGGGATGGCCCTCGAGTACGTCGCCAAGCTCCCGGCGGCCTCGAAATCCACGAAGCGAACGGCGCGCGCAGCGAACGACAAGGGCGGCCGAGCGAAACGCCGCTAAGAGTTGGCGGCGCATCGCCTACCGCGTCGACATCTCGCTGCCGAGGAGCCGAGCCGGCTAATTACGTCGATTTTCGGTGTTGAGGGTGAGCAGACGCCGGAGATCGCGACGCCTTTGTGCCGCGACCGTTCGCGATCCAGACATCGCCTAACGCCTGTTCGATGGTCGACCGAAGATGCAGGCGTCAGATCAAGTGGATTTTCGCCGGCGCGTTAACAAATGCGCACCCAGTGAAACCATCGCGAGAACGGCCAGCAGGTGAACAGAGTTGCCGACCACATGAAATGGTCCGACCGCGAGTAACCACAGTACGGCAAAAGTCAGCGCAAGCATCAACCACATAGGATACTCCGGTGAAGAGGGAACGGCGGTTTGTTTCGGCCCGTGGAGCTGAATACGCGGACGACGGTCCAGTGTTTCAAACGGCGGGCCGTGTCGTTAGGCGAGCACGCTCGGTTACCTCTCCTGCGAGAGGAGATGAACGCTGCTTCCATAACACTGAACGGTGGCCGGCCACTGACGCGGTTGCCATCCACACTGGGGATGGCGTCGGGTCTAGATCGAAGGAACTAGGCCGCTAAGTAGCCCATTGAGCGATGACGTTTCGCTGCCGAGGACGGTACGTTAGGCCAACATCCCCCCACCGGCGGACCAGCTTATGAAGCCTCCGCATGAAAGCGAGGGCGCGACCGACAACGAGGCTTTCCCATTCCGCGGACTTGCCTCGGCGCCAAGTGTACCTCGAGGGAGTCCAGCCGCCGTGCAGCCGGTTCGGGACAGCGACGATAGCCGCCACGCCGAGCAGCAAGTACGGGAAGCGCTCATATACGCCGACGATATTATCGCAGCCCTGCGCGAGCCGTTTCTCGTGCTCGATAAGGTTCTTCGCGTGAGGTCCGCGAACGCGGCATTCTACGAGACCTTCGATCTCACGAAAGAGAACACCGAAAGTCACTTCATATACGAATTGGCCGAGCGTCAGTGGGACATACCGCAACTACGTGCCTTGTTGGACGACGTGTTGCCCTTGAATCACTCATTCAGTGACTTCGTGGTGGAGCACAACTTTGCGACGGTCGGCCGGAAGGTCATGCTTCTCAACGCGCGTCAACTCGCTTCGGCGAGGCAGCGCCCGGAGCTGATTTTTCTGGCCATCGCGGATGTCACCGAGGAGAGGCAAACACAGCTCACCTTGCAGAGCTCCGAAGCGCGGTACCGACGGCTGTTCGAGACGGCCAAGGACGGCATCCTGATCCTGGACGCCAACACAGGAAGCATCGTCGACGCCAATCCGTTCATGACGGACTTGTTAGGCTACTCGCACGCCGAATTTCAGGGAAAGCAACTTTGGGAAATCGGTCTGTTCAGCGATAGATCGGAAAACGAGGCGGCGTTTCGACGCCTGCAACAGGACGGCTACATTCGCTATGAGCACTTGGCCCTCCAGACGAAGCACGGCACGCGGGCCGAGGTCGAGTTCGTGAGCAACGTCTATCACGTAGGTCAGCACCTGGTTGCGCAGTGCAACATTCGAGATATCAGCGAGCGCATGCGCCTCCAGCGCGAGACGCAGAAGCAGGCGGCCGAGTTATCCGATCTCCATCGCCGCAAGGACGAGTTCCTCGCGATGCTCAGTCATGAGCTGCGAAATCCGCTGGCTCCTATCGTGAACGCTGTTCAGCTGTTGCGTCTACAACACGCCGCGGAAAACCCTGTGCAGCTGCACGCTCGCGCGATCATTGAGCGGCAGGTGGCACAACTGACACGCCTTGTCGACGATCTACTCGAAGTTGCCCGCATAACGACGGGCAGGGTTTGGCTCCGATTGGAGCAGGTTGCGGTGGGCGGGATTGTCGAACGAGCGGCTGAGGCGGCGCAACCGTTGATCGACATTCGCAAACAGCACCTAACGATCTCGGTGCCGGCAGCGCCCATCTGGCTGCGCGCCGACGCCGCTCGTCTCGAACAAGTGTTCGTCAACCTTCTCACCAACGCCTCGAAATACACTGACGAAGCCGGTCGCGTATGGTTGACTGTGCAAAGCGATGGGGATGCATGTGTCGTGCGTGTACGGGACACCGGCATCGGGATAGCCCCGGAGCTGCTCCCGCGCATTTTCGATCTGTTCACGCAAGCGGATCGCTTTCTGGACCGATCTCAAGGTGGGCTGGGCATCGGGCTGACGTTGGTGCAACGGCTCACAGAGCTGCATGGAGGAACGGTCCATGTCAGTAGTGCGGTGGGAAGAGGGACCGAGTTTGTGGTCCGCTTGCCGCAGGTGAAGGGCCTCGTCGACTCCGCAGTGCCGGCGATTCTGGAAGTGGATCCAACGGCCGTTCAGTCGCTGCGCGTGCTGGTCGTTGAAGACAACGTCGACACGGCCGAGACCCTGGCGCTCCTAGTGAAGGCGATGGGCTACGACGTTCGCATGATTCGCGACGGCTCGGCTGCGCTCTTGGCCGCCCTGGATTACAAACCGCACGCGATACTCCTGGATATTGGCTTGCCCGGGCTGAGCGGACATGACGTGGCCAAATGGGTCCGGCAACAACCAGCGCTCAAAGGCACTCTACTAGTTGCGCTGACCGGATATGGTCAGGACTCGGATCGTCACACGTCCCTCGAAGCTGGGTTCGATCACCATCTAGTCAAACCCGCCGCGTTCAAGACCATCAAGCAGATATTGGCAACAATCTCGGCTGATCCGGCATGACGCAGGATCGTTAGGCGCTAGCAGCCAGCGACCAGCAGCCCCGCCGAGTGCGGCCGTGCTCGATACTGACGCCGATGGCGCCGGGCAGAGTGTGCCCCGGCGCCACCGTCGACCGTGAAAGCGAGTGCAGTAGTGAAGCGACTCCTAACGAGAGTCTTTAACGCAAGTAGCGGTAGAGCCCAACGAACCCGAGGACGCCTCCGCCTACCGCGATGGCCGCTCCGCCGTCGCCTCCGACGAGCATGCCGACCAAGACGCCGGCGACCCCCGTCCCCATGAGCGCCAGGTTGGAGCCGGCGCCGACATGCCTACTGCGTTCCTGCTGAGCGAAGCCAATGGAGTCCGCCTGAAGCAGCCGCGTGAATCCGACTGGCGTGACGAGGCGTGCGGCCGCGCGTGACGAATCGACACTATCGAGCAGCGCCACGGTGGAAGTGCGTGCGGCAGGGTTGTCGCGGTCTGCAGCGCGCTGCGCGCTGAGCGCTGAAGGAATCATCGCCGCGCTGACGAACAGCGTGGCAAGCAGGGCGGACGAGAACGAATGTGAGAACATCATGTCTGACTCCGAGTGCTGGACGAGTCCAGCGGTGACGGAGCGGGAACAGTCCCGCTCCGAGTGATACACCTAACGACGTACAGATGGGACGACTGCTACTGCACTGGCGCGCATCTCGCAGGCTAACGGGCCGATGTGCGGGCTAGGGGACCCGAGAAGATCGCGACTTCGATGCGACGGTTCTTTTGACGCCCTGCTTCCGTCTCGTTCGACGCGAGTGATTCCAGCTCGCCTCTGCCGGATGTGTGCACGCGGCTGCTCACCACACCTTGCGTCCTGAGGTACGCCGACGCCGAGTTCGCACGTCGCGCCGACAGATCCTGGTTATAGACGGTGGTACCTAACGCATCGGTGTGGCCGACGATCAGCAGGTTTGTATTGGCGTACTTTTTCAAGCTGGTCGCGAGGTTCTGCAGATTCGCAGCGGCTTCCGGCCGGATCGCATCGGAATCGAAATCGTAGAGAAGGCCCGAAGCAAAGGTGACCTGGATGCCTTCACCGATGCGTTCCACGGTGGCACCCGCGATGTCGACTTTCAGTTCCTTTGCCTGCTGGTCCATCTGATGCCCGATCACGGCGCCCGCAGCGCCACCTATCACGGCGCCGATAATGGCCCCTCGTGCGGTAGACCCGGTCTGGTTCCCGATGACGCCGCCGACGACTGCGCCCCCGGCTGCGCCCGCGGCTGCTCCCTTCTCTTTGTTACTGAGGGATGCGCAAGCAGCGACGGCCAACAACAGCGTGACGAGCGCGACGACGCGCACCGTGCGAGCCGACGCCGTAGAAGAAAGTGTGACACTCATGTAATGCCTCGTTAGGTAGGAGAACGCGGGGGGTGCGGTCAAGCCCGAACCGGGCGTCGCGACACAGCGCGCATCAACCCACCCTGCGGACGCATGATTGCCTGCTCCGGGCGCCCTTCCTTCCCCGGCCATAGGCACAGCGCTTCACGACTGAACGTTAGGCCTTACCGATGCCACGCACCATCGACAATGGGGATGGTCCGGGGACTAGATCGTCGGGACTAGTCTCCGTGTCGACAATCGTTAGCTCTTGCTGCCCTCGCGCCGCGTAAAGGCGGCGACTTCGAGCCGCGTGTGGAGGGCGAGCTTCTCGAGAACGTTGTGCACATGACTTTTCACGGTGTGGATAGCGACGTGCAGTCGCGCCGCGATCTCCTTGTTACTCAGCCCCTCACCGATCAGCTCCACAACCTGTCGCTCGCGCTGCGTCAACCTTACGGCCTCCAAAACGGGACTCTTGCCGCCCTTTATGGCGCGGTCGGCGATTTGTTTGAACAGCGATCCTGTCAATTGCGTGGGAAGTACTTCCTTGCCGTTGGCAACGGAGCGGATCGTATCGAAAAACTCGTCGATTGCCGCGTCCTTCATGACGAATCCCGACGCGCCAGCTCGCACGAAGTCGGCGATGTCTTCGTGCTGCGCCAGCAGCCCCATGACGATCACCTTGGCCTCGGGCACCTCTCGGTGAAGCGTGGCCGTGAGGCGCAGACTGTCATGGTTCTGCAACCCGAAATCCACGAGGACGACGCGTGGTTTGGCATCGCGAACCTTCTGCAACGCCTCGATGATATTCGCCGAGGCAGCGAGCACTTGAAAGCCCGGTTGCTCGCGGATAAGGGTTGCCAGACCTTCGCGCAACATCCGGTTGTCCTCGATGAGAACGATTGAAATCGGCTTCTTCATAGTGCCAGACCGGCGGTGACGTTCGGACTCAAATCTGGTAGACGGCAACCGTCCTAACGCGGACGAACCTTGATGTTGCGCAGGGACAGCTCGCCATTGTGGTCGCCCTGAATGCCGATATAGCCTTCCTTCGCGCGGCCGTAGTTAGGCCATCGCCCGAACTTGCTGGCCTTTACCCTGGCTTCCCAATCGGGACTCCACAGCTCGTATTCGAAGAGCTTCTGGCCGTTGAGCCAGTGCTCGACGTGCGCGCCGCGCAGAAGCACGCGTGTGACGTTCCACTCCCCGCCCGGTTTCACAACGCCGGCGGGCGCGGCGTGGATCGAGTGTGCCGCACCAGCTGCCGTTAGGCGGCTGCGGCCATCCGGGGCATTCGGGTCGTCGAGGAGTTGATACTCCGGGGCGCTCCAGTAAATCCGGTTGTACTCTTCCGTGGCACGATAGAACAAACCGGCATTGCCCCCCATGGCGAGCTTCCACTCGAGCTCCAGCTCGAAATCGCCAAAGCGCTCCGTCGTCACGATGTCGCCGGTAGAAACGGCCTTGCGCAACACACCGTCGACCACCGTCCAACCGTTAGGCATTCCCTCCTGCCGGTATCCGCGCCACCCCTGCGTCGTCGCGCCGTCGAACAAGAGACGCCACCCGGCGTCGCGTTCCGCCGACGTCAGCACGTTAGGCCCGGTCCGATCTGGCGCGGGGATGCGCGGAGACCGCGCGCACGCGCTGAGCGCAACGGAGCACGCAAGGCTTACAACGGCAACGGTAACATGTGAGATCACACGTTCCATCCGGTGCGGTATTCGCGGGTGAGGAAGCGGTTCGCGTCAGGCACGTTCGTGATGTTCATCGCGGCGCCATCGTACAGGATCTTCTTTCCATTGCCCGCCCGCAGGGCGACGTTGCCGAGCAGCATGACTTCGGTAAGCGGCGCCGCATACTGGAAGGGAGAGCTGGCGCTCGTTAGGCCCTTGCACGCCATCGCCCAGTTCACCTCGTGCGGCACTTCGACCCGCGCCACGGTCTTGGGAACGGCCGCTGCCGCCTGCGCCGCCGCTTCGGGATAAACCGTCGGCTTTTCGCCATACGTCTCGTACGTGAGAATGCCTTTGTCACCCACGAAGTAACCACCGCCGCCATCCCCGCGCGGGAGCATCACGCCATCCGGCAAGAACGGCGGCCGAGGCGGCAAGAGGCCACCATCGTACCAGAAGAGTTTGACGGGCGGCGCAGAAGCGCGCGCCCCGAACTCGAATTCAGCGGTTGTCGCGAGCGGATACGACGCGGGGTCGTCGTCCGGCCCACCCCACAACGTGGATGAAGCGACGATGCTCGTTGGATACGTGAGATCGAGGGCCCAATACGGCTGGTCGATGAGGTGCGCACCCATGTCACCAATGGCGCCGACGCCGAAGCCCACCCACCCGCGCCAGCTGAACGGATGGTACGCTGGGTGATAGGGCCGCTCCGGAGCTGGTCCCAACCAACGGTCCCAGTCCAATCCTGGTGGTGGAGTCTGCGGATTCTCCGCCATCGCCTTGAGCACCGCGTTCTCGACTGTGCGCACGTTCCATCGAGGAGGCACCGTTGCAGGCTGCGGCGCTGATCCGCGCCATAGTTCCGCCTGAGGAGCGGTCGGAGATGCAGCTGGAGTTGGTCGCGTGTATCCAGGGCGTGGGATACCCTGCGCCCAGTAGCGCACAGGTCGATCTGTATAAATATGGACCTCGCTGACTTTGCCGATCACGCCCGCTGCAATGAGCTCACGGATCCGGCGCGTTCCTTCCATCGAATGTCCCTGATTCCCCATTTGCGTGACAACCTTGGGGTTCGCGCGTGCCAACCGGTCCAACGCGCGCGCTTCGTACACTGAGTAGGTGAGCGGCTTCTGTACGTAGACGTGTTTCCCGGCCTTCATCGCGGCAATGGCGATGACCGCATGCGAGTGATCCGGTGTTGCGATGACAACCGCGTCGATTCCGCGCTCCTTCTCCAGCATCTCGCGAAAGTCAGCGTATTGCTTCGCTTTGAGGTACGCGTCCCGCAGCTTCGTCGCCTCGGGAGATACGACGCCCTCGCGGTTAGGCCGTAGTCGCCCGGCGAGTGAACGCTCGACGTATCCAAAGTCCACATCGCAAAGCGCTACGATGTTCTCGCCCAAGAGCCGCGACATGTTCTGCATGCCTTGTCCGCCCGCGCCGACTATCGCGACGTTGAGCGTGTCGCTCGGCGCGCGGAAGCCAACGCCACCAAGCACGTGTCGCGGGACGATCATCGCACCGAGCGCGAGCGTCCCGGTCTTCGCGATGAAAGTGCGGCGGCTTTCGGCCGGGGAATAACGCGGATCAGCGGAATCCGTCATAGCAGGTCCTCGGGTGGATCCGCTTAGCATAACGATCTGGCGACTATCCGCCAGCGCGGTCCTTCCCCAGACCGGTGCAACCCCCATTTTGTGAAGCCGGCCTTCGCGCGGCCGGTTTCGCACAACTCAGTTGGGAGAACCTATGCGTCAACGTGCTATCGCCCTCGCTACCCTCTGCGGCTTTGTCATTAGCCTGGAGGGGGCCGCCCAATCCAAGCCGACCGTGGAGCAGTTCATGAGCCCCGCGTCGCCGCTCGATCTGGTGAGCGCGCGCAAAGCGGATCGTGTGGCGTGGATGACGTATGAAAAAGGGATGCGGAACGTATACACGGCGGCGGCGCCCAACTTCACTCCCGTTAGGCTCACGCGTTTTTTGCAGGATGATGGGATCGACCTGACGGATGTGCGCATCTCGGACGATGGCACCTTGGTTGTCTTCGTGCGCGGCTCGGCGCCCAACAGGCAGGGATGGATCGCCAACCCGTCGCACGACCCGGATGGTGGCGAGCGTGCCATCTGGGGCGTGCGTACGTCTGGCGGCGGCGCTGCATACAAGATTGTCGATGGCGGGGCGCCCGAGCTGTCCCCGGACGGACGCATGGTCGCCTACGTCAAGGATGGTCAGATCTACGGCTCTTTCACTCGACCGCGCGCAACGCGCGACAGCATCGATCTCGGGCTCAAGCCGTTGATCAAAGCGTGGGGGACACAACGCTCGCCCAAGTGGTCGCCCGATGGCTCACGCCTCGCGTTCGTCAGTATGCGTGGCAACCACTCGTTCATTGGCGTCTATAACGTCAAGGCGCGAACTGTGACCTACATGGCGCCGAGCGTCGATTTCGACGACGCACCGGCGTGGTCCCGTGATGGAAACGAGATCGCTTTCACGCGGCGACCCGGGCTGCCGTTCGGTCAGCAAGGTCAGGTCAGCAGCAACAGCATTGGCAATCCCTCTGGTCCAGCGTCCGGTGTCGGTGCCTCTCGCGGCCCATGTGCGAACGCGCCGCTGGTCGGTCAGGGAGGTGGCGGCGGCGGCGGCGGTGGCGGCGGCGGCGGCGGCGGAAATCAGGGACGTCCTGTAAACGATTCGGCACAACGCGCGAAGGAACCCCCGGGGCTCTGCCGCGCGACGTTCGCCGGTGGCTATACGCTGTCGATTATGATCGCCAACGTCGGGACGGGCGAGGCGCGGGAGCTGTGGCACAACGCGCCTAACGACTCAGTGTTCACAGCGATCAATGTGCTCGTTTGGGCCGACGGACACGTGATCTTCCCGCTATCGCCGGCGACGGACGAGTGGGATCGCTACTACTCCATCAGCGTGACAGGGAGCGATCCGAAGCCGGTCATGCTCACCACAACCAACGGTCTGATCGAGAATGCGACGAGCGCCGCGTTGTCAAAGGATGGGCGTACGCTCTTCTACTGTACCAATGCCGAGGACATCGAACGACGTCACATCTGGGCCGTGCCGGTGAGTGGCGGTACGCCGCGCCGCGTCACAACCGGGTCAGGAGTGGAGACGCATCCGCAGCCGCTCGCGTCAGGCAAGCAGCTCGCGCTGCTGTATTACGATGCGCGCACGCCGGCTTCGGTGGCGTTTGCGCCTGTGAGCGGTGGCGCCGCGCGGAGCATCTTCCCCACGTTAGGCCGAGGATTCCCGACCGACGCGCATGTGGTGCCCGAGGTCGTCATCGTCAAATCGCCGGATGGTCTGGAGATTCACAACCAGCTCTTCCGGCCGAAAGATCTGAAACCGGGTGAGCGCCGGCCGGCAATCGTGTTCGTGCACGGCGGTCCAATCCGCCAGATGCTCCCGGCATACCATTACATGCACTTCTATTCCTGGGCGTACGGCTACAACCAATACCTGGCGAGCCAGGGTTATGTCGTGCTATCAGTGAACTTCCGCAGCGGTGTGGGCTACGGTCGGTCATTCCGCTTTGCGCCTAACACCGGGGGGCGTGGCAACGCGGAGTATCAGGATGTCCTCTCGGCGGCCAAGTGGCTGCAGACCCGGCCGGACGTGGATCCTGCGCGTATCGGGATTTGGGGTCTGTCCTATGGTGGCGTGCTCACGGCACAAGCGCTCGCGCGCAACTCCGACGTGTTCGTCGCCGGTGTCGACATGGCGGGCGTGCACTTGTGGGGAAGCTCGCTCGACACCGCTGCCGTTTCGTATCGGTCATCGGCGATTTCAGCGATGGATGGATGGAAATCGCCGGTGTTTCTCGTACACGGGGACGACGATCGCAACGTCGATTTTGCGCAGACGGTTGGCTTGGTGCAGCTGCTCCGTGCGCGCAACGTGTATTACGAGCTCCAAGTGATTCCGGACGATCTGCACGAATCCATGTTCCACAACATCTGGTTGGACACGTGGAACCGGAGCACGGCGTTTCTCAAGCGCTTCGTCTGGGACAAACAGACGGCGACAACCTCATCGCAAAGCAGATAACTCCTCGCGCCCGGCGGCGTAAGTATAAGCGTTAGGCGCCTCTCGGGCGCCTAACGGGACCACGCGTAACGTCGGCGGGGGCGCGTGGCCCGCAAGAGGATGACGAGGATCCATGCACCGGCGATCGCCACCAGGATGTGCGACAACAATCCGTCGAGGGGGATGTAGATCCTGAGCGCCTCGAACAGCCAGTTCCCGCCGACCGCCCCTACCATCCCCCCCACGACATCGCCGAATAGTCCGTACCCGCCGTTCAGGAAAGCATAGGCAAGGACGCCACTGGCAAAACCAACAACGAGCCAAATAACCAGCGGCATACAACTCCTCCACAGAGGTACGAGACTGACGCGCCGTTGACCATATGGATAATACCGACTGTTTCGTATTAACCAAGTGATCAATGGCAGGCCGCGCTACTCGGCCTGCAGGCGCCAGGAGCGGCGCCGGGTGCCGGACGCGCCGTTCGGGTCTGAGATTCGCTATTGGCCGCCGTCGTCCGACCAGCGCGCCTTGGATCTGAATTCCGCGCCGACGTGGTCCACGCTGCCACTCGCCGCGTACGACGCGCCTAACGAGTCAGGAACGCGGTCGCGACCCTGCATCGCCGGGGATGTCCCTTCGACGTAAAGCTTGCCTGTCCCTCCCAATCGGGTGAGCGCAACTTCCGTCCACCCTGCCGCTACGGCGCCCGCCTGGTTCTCGGCGAGGTGAGCGAGTATGGCGTTGTGCAGGGCTGTACTGTCGCCCGACAAACGCCCCGAAGCGATAGCGTCGAACCTTGCCTGCAGCGACGCGAAAGCATGTGTGCGACCGGTCATTACGACGACCATTGGAACATCCGCCTTGTGTTGACCACTTGTACAATGAAGGATATCATTAGTTAACCATGTGGTCAATACGGGCACACCTTCAAGGGGGGACACGCGTGGTGCCAAGCGACGGCGATCCAGAGTTCGACGCACTAAGCGACCGAGAGTTGAGCGACCGAGAGTCGACTGATCGTGTCGAATATCTTCGCCTGGG
>DATFBW010000346.1:0-3575 GCA_035253645.1 Gemmatimonadaceae bacterium
CATTAGCACGGCGTTAGTCATCCACGTGACAACTACCATCACGATCGTGGGAACGGCGAGGCGCAATCCCGCCTCGACAAACCCAACGCCTTCAAGAGCCTTAGCGTTGCCACCGCTGATTGCTAAGAAGACTAGCGTTCCTAGCGTGATGCTCAACGCCACTTGCGACGCGTTGTAAAGGATTTTGAGCGTCTGGCGCCTTTGAACTATGAAGACCAACGTTTGACCGCATACGGCAAATAGCACAGTAGTCCAAGACGGCGCGATGAGCAGGGACGCCGTAATTGGAACCAGGCCGACAGATCCGGCTGTGGCTCTACCATGACTGAAACCGACGATTTCGGAGAGGGCGGCCAACGCCGACAAAACCAGTACGAGGCCGAGTCTATGATTCGGAGTGACTGCTTGAGCGCGGGACAACCAATAGAGAGCTATGAGGGCCCCGACCGTAACTGCGACCAACAGCGGTAGAACCCGACGCGTTGCGGCGCCGTTAACGGTTCCATCCTTTTGCGCACCATGGCCGAACCGCGCCCAAGGCCTCGGCACCAGAATGGCGTGCTCGCTTGCCTGGCTCGCGGTATCGCTACGCGGCTCAGAATTCTGGACGGCTTGAATAAAGTTCACGCTTGTGCCTAACGACTTCTCGTCTCGGGAACGTGCCACCAACATCTTTAATGACAAGTTCAGTGAGCCCCCGTCCTACGCTCTAGATCCAGGTTAGTAGACTACTGTAAAGCCCAATAATCCACGTGATCATAACGCGTCACCTCCCATCAGAGCGTCATGCTCGCTCCTATCTAAGCATGCGATTTCCTCAGGTCGGCTCCGCTCGACAACTTGTTCCGAACCCGCTCAAAAACTTGCTTCGCTGCGCGGGAACGGGGGCCCCTTCAATTTTCAAATAAGCAACCGCCTAACGCCGTCTCTGCAGCGCTACACGGACTAACTCATCACTTGGGCTGCGCGATCCACCGATTCGTCGCGTCCAACACCGCCAACACACTCGCGGTCTCGGGACTGTCCTTCACCTCACACGTCCCGGTCAACAACGCGCTCGATCGCCCCTGCTGGGCCGTCACCCCAACAAACACAAACTCCCGGCCGAATGCCTCGATCATCAACGCTCCGGTGAGATCCAGAGGCCGACCGTCCACGCCCTCCTCCTTGATGGCCTTCAACGCCGCCCGCGCTGCCAACTCGATCCGCGACCGCTCACTCTCCATCCCCTCCGCCTCTCCCACAAAAGACTGATCCCCTTTCGTCAGCGTCACGCGACACGACAACCCCTTCAGTCGCGAACGACGCACCTCGATATCCTCGAAATAGTACGCCCGACTTGGATGCGACAACACACTCACCTGCGGCCTTGGGACTGGTGCAGCTTCACGATTCGGAATCGCCGCCGATGAACGTGGCGTTATGACCGGCGACGGCGGCGGTGGCGCATGTTGCACCTTGGGCGCTACCGGCGGAACACTCGCGGCCGTATTCAGCTCGCGCTCCACGCGCGGCGCGGACACAACTTCCGGCTTCCGCATTCCCTCCTGCGTCGTCGCCACCGAAATCTTCCGGTGATCAACGCGCATCCCCAAATGCGCAATCAACGCGCTCTCCACATTGCGCACCGTCTGCTTGGGCGCGACATCGGCCGACGTCAAAATGTGAATCTCGTCGACTGCGCCCGTATCGCTCGCGATGATCCGCGCCGCGATCACTCCCGGCAACGTCGACAACAACTCCTCGGCCCTCTTGATAGGCAGAACGGCGCCCGCTATCGGAGATGCGCCCGAGCCATGGCTCTGCGCAGGATGCTGGGACCGCGATAACGCCATGACCCTCTCGGGTAGGTCGCCTAACCAGGCGAAGTCACAAATATTCCGACTCCCCAGCGGTTCGCCGGGCGCGGCAATATCGGTGAACCCGGACGAAAACGCAAGCAGCGAAACCACTTAGCTTTCTTTAATAACGGCTATGTGACGCCTGGCACATTGTATACAATACCGTCACAAACACCGCTCAATCGGGCATCAAGTCGCCGACCGGGAGCTGATATTCTCTGAGTTTTCGGTACAACGTCCGCTCGCCGATCTGCAACATCTCCGCGGCTTTACGCCGGTTTCCCTGGCTCTCCCTCAGGGCCGCCTCGATCGCCGCCCGCTCGATCTCCGCCATCGTCATCCGCGGGCTGATCGTCACCACGTTAGGGGGCGGCGCCTGATCCTGCGGCTCTATCCCCGGCGACGGCGACGGGAGAGCCTGCGCCTCCTGCACCTCGCCTAACCAGCCTCTATCCCGCCTGTCATCAAGCTCGTGCACGTGACGCCGCAGCTCCTCCACCTGGAGCTTGAGCTCGACCAGCGAACGGATGATGAACTCCAGCTCGCGCCCCGTCGCCTGCGCCTCGCCGCGCAGCACGGGACCCACATGAACGGGTAAGAAGCGCGCTCCGGAACCGTCACGGATTTGACGCGGAATGTCACCGGCAGTGATCTCCCGCCCCGGCGCGAGCACCACCATGCTCTCGATCAGGTTGCGCAACTCGCGCACGTTGCCGGGCCACGGATATTCGACGAGGAGGTCGAGCGCCTCGCGCGCGATCCCCTGAAAGGGCCTGTCGTGCCTCTCGGATAGCTCGCGCACGAAGCGCCTAACGAGTAATGGGATGTCTTCCCGCCGCTCGCGCAACGGCGGCAGGTAGATGTGCAGCACGTCCAGCCTGTAAAAGAGGTCCGAGCGGAACGTCCCCATCTTCACCTGCTCGGCCAGCGGCGCGTTCGTCGCCGCCACGACCCTGACGTCGACCGCGATGCTCTGCGTCCCGCCCACGCGCGTGATCTCGCGCTCCTCGAGTGCGCGCAGGAGCTTGACCTGCGTGGCCATGGGGACGTCGCCGATCTCGTCGAGGAACAAAGTCCCGTTATGCGCCAATTCGAAGCGGCCGATACGCCGCTCCGCCGCGCCCGTGAACGCACCCTTCTCGTGCCCGAACAATTCGCTTTCCAATAGCGTTTCGGGCAGAGCCCCGACGTTCACGGCGATGAAGGGTTTGTTGCGCCGAGGGGAGAGTTTGTGGATGGCGCGGGCGACGAGCTCTTTGCCAGTGCCGCTTTCCCCCTCGATGAGCACGGTGCTCGACACGGGCGCCATCTGCTCGACTTTCACGAGCACTTCGCGGATCGCTTCCGACTCGCCACTCAGTCCAGTGTCTTCTTGCAATTGCCGCCGTTCTATTACCCGACGGACACTACCGCTCACCTCCGTGTACTGAATTGGTTTGGCGTGTACTTCCACGTAGCCGATCTCTTTGAGCCGAGCGGTGAGGTCGGGGTCGAGGACGTCGGCGAGACCCACGACCGGCACCTCGTCCCACAGGAGGGACCTAACGAGCTGGACGTGCTGCGGATCGAGCAGCGCGCCGGTGATCACGATGACGTTAGGCTTCTCCCGGCGTATCGCGCCGCGCACGTCGTCCATGGGGGAGACGACGGCGGTATCGGCGCCGTCTTTCTCCAGGGCGGCGTTGAGCCTAACGGCGGGCTCGACGTCGGTGAGCGTGAGGAGGACTTTCACCG
>DATFBW010000347.1:0-4069 GCA_035253645.1 Gemmatimonadaceae bacterium
CTGGCTGTCGTGCCGGAGGCGACAGTTTGCATTGCGTGTGGTGGACACGGGGCAGCGTTGCAGCATCGAGGCGCTGCGTTAGGCAATGCCCAACCTGGAGGCATCGTTACCGGCGTGTAAACCCTTAAAACAGGATTATCGAACAAACAAAGACAACACGCAGACTTTTTTCTTTAATGCAGTCTCCGTGGTCGTCGCTGTTCCGGTTCGCGTCTGTCCGCGGTGGAGTAGTTCAGGTTGAGTAAGATCAAAAGCGGCACCACGGACGTACACTGACGCCAAAGCACAAACACGGTCTTTTTTGTTTTAGAAGTCTCCGCGTTCGTTGCTGTTTCGTTCGTGTTGGTCCGCGGTGGAGTAGTTCATTGCGTAAGATCAACAGCTGCACCACGGACGCACACGAACGCCAAAGCAACAAACACGGTCTTTTTTGTTTTAGAAGTCTCCGCGTTCGTCGCTGTGTCGTTCGTGTTGGTCCGTGGTGGAGTAGTTCAGGTTGAGTAAGATCAAAAGGGGCGCCGCGGATTAGCGCGAACAAAACAAAGACAACTCGCAGACTTTTCTTTAATGCAGTCTCCGCGGTCGTCGTTTTCAGGTCCGCGTCTGTCCGCGGTGGAGTAGTTCACGTTGAGCGAATGGGGCGCCCGTACCATTAGTCAAGAGCGAGGAGCACGGAGCGAGGAGCGAGAGCTGTCCGACTGATAGCCCTTCTTGCTCCCCGCGCCGCGCTCCCGCTCAACGCCGTGAAGCGCCTTGCGTCGCTGTGGTCCCCCGGCGCTAATTCGACGCGCTACGACCGTCCTTCCTGAGGCACCCCATGCATCCGTTCTCTCGCCGATACCTCGCTGCAGTCACGCTGGCGCTACCCCTCGGGCTCAGTGCACAGCAACGCCCCACTGCTCCTCGCTCCCCGCTCCCCGCTCCTACGCAGGCATTCACGGCGGACACGACGCTCTTCAACGCGCTACGCTGGCGCGAAGTCGGGCCCGCGCGCGGCGGACGCTCGGTCGCGGTAGCTGGCTCGGACAAGCGACCATATGAGTACTGGATGGGGACAACGGGCGGCGGAGTCTGGAAGACTACAGACGGCGGCATGAACTGGACGCCGATGAGCGACCGCTACTTTGGCGGCACAATCGGCGCGATCACCGTCGATCCGACAAACCCTGACATCGTCTGGGTCGGCGGCGGCGAGACATGCATCCGCGGCAACACTTCGCACGGCGACGGCGTCTGGCGCACCGACAATGGCGGCCGCACGTGGACGCTCATGGGTTTCCGCGAAGAGCACATCTCGGACATCATCGTGCATCCGACCAACTCGAACACGGTGTATCTCAGCGTCTTCGGCGACGTATTCAAAGCCACGCCTAACAGGGGGATCTACAAATCGACCGACGCAGGGAAGACGTGGAACAAGTCGCTCTTCGTCAACGACTCCACCGGCGGCATCGATATGGTCATGGACCCGTCGAACCCCGACGTGATCTATGCGGCGATGTGGCAGGCGTGGCGACAACCGTGGGGGATGTCGTCAGGCGGCGTGCACAGCGCGCTCTACAAGACCACTGACGGCGGTGCCAACTGGACGAACCTAACGACCACGGCGCGTGGCATGCCCAAGGGTATCGTCGGCAAGATCGGCGTCGCGGTGTCGCCGGCCAATCCGCGACGCGTCTGGGCGCTCATCGAACACGACTCGGGCGGCATTTATCGGTCGGACGATGCCGGTGCGAGTTGGGAGTACATCAATCGCGATCGGCGCGTTAGGCAGCGCGCCTGGTACTACTCGCACATCTACGCCGATCCCAAGAATCAGGACATCATGTACGCGCTCAACGTCCAGTTCTTCCGCTCGCGTGACGGCGGCAAGACGTTCGCGCAGAACATCCAGGTCCCGCACGGCGACAACCACGACCTCTGGATCGCGCCTAACGACCCGGAACGCATGGTCAACGGGAACGACGGCGGCGCCAATGTTTCCTTTAATGGCGGCCGCACGTGGACCGACCAGGAATACCCCACGGCACAGTTCTATCATGTGACGACGACAAACGACTGGCCATACAACATCTGCGGCGCACAGCAGGACAACTCCACGCTCTGCGGGCCCAGCCGCAAGCAGGGGAATATCGATATCTCCGACTGGTACGACGCAGGCGGCTGCGAGTCCGGCTATATCGCGGCGCATCCAGCCAAACCTCACGTGACGTTCGCCGGGTGTTATGGCGGTAACCTCGACCGACGCGATCGCCTAACGGGATTCACGCGCGATGTGACCGTCTATCCGCGCAATCCGATGGGGCATTCGTCAGAAGACATCGCCGTGCGATTCAACTGGACGTTCCCGATCGTCTTCTCACGCCACAATCCGAACGTGTTGTACGCCGCCGGTTCGCGCCTCTTCCGTTCCACGAACGAAGGCGAAAGCTGGACGGCTGTTTCGCCAGAGCTCGCACGCCGCGATCCGAAGACGATGGGCCCGTCTGGCGGGCCGATCACCAAGGATCAAACCGGCGTCGAGACATACGGGATCATCTTCGCGTTCGACGAATCACCGATCACGCCGGGGCTGCTGTGGGCAGGGACAGATGACGGTCTCGTTTACATCTCGCGGAACAATGGCGTGTCCTGGTCCAACGTCACTCCACCCGACATCGGCGACTTCACGCGCGTCTCCATCATCGAGCCGTCGTCGCATGACGCCGGCACCGCCTACATCGCGGCCAACCGTTATGCGTTAGGCGATAAACAGCCGATCCTCTACCGCACGAACGACTACGGCAAGACGTGGACGAAGATCGTGAACGGGATCAAGCCCGATCACTTCACGCGCGCGATCCGCGAAGATCACGTGCGCCGCGGCCTCCTGTTCGCGGCGACCGAGCGCGCCATGTACGTTTCGTTCGACGATGGCCGCAGCTGGCAATCGATCCAGCGCAACCTGCCGCCCGTGCCCTTCCACGATGTCACGATCAAGGACAACGATGTGATCGTCGCTGCGCACGGACGCTCGTTCTGGGTCCTGGATGACATCTCGCCGCTCCGGCAGATCAACACGCAGGTCGCCGCCAAGGATGCGCACCTCTTCCGGCCGGTCGATGCGTACCGCACGCAGTGGGGCGGGGGTTTTGGAGGCGGCGGCGGTGGCGGCGGTGGCGGCGGAGGCGTAGGCGCTAATCCACCTTCCGGCGCTGTGATCTACTACTCGCTCAAGACGCCTAACCAGAAGGTCAACCTCGACTTCCTGGATCCCGCGGGCAAAGTCATCCAGTCCTTTACGAGCGAACAGCACCCGGATGCGGCGGCCGACAGCGTGCGCCTAGAGGAGATCAAGGCCCAACGCGTAGACTCCATGACACGGGCCGGCGTGGCACGAGACTCGGCCACACGCGCTGTCAATGCCGCGCTGCAGTCGCCGCAGGCTCAGAACCAGGCGTTAGGCATCCAGTTCCCGCGTCCACGTCCGCCACGCGTGGCGAACCGCGCGGGGCTCAATCAATTCGCCTGGAACCTGCGGTATCCTGACGCGGTCACCTTTGAGAACCTGATCATGTGGGCCGCGGGCACCACAGGGCCAATCGCGCCGCCGGGGACGTACAGCGTGCGCCTAACGGTCAATAACGGAGCGCTACAGGCGCACACCTTCCGCGTGCGCAAGGATCCGCGCTCGACGTCCACCGACGCGGATATCCTCGCCCAGTTCAACCTGCTGATCGCCATCCGCGACAAGACGACCGAGGCGAACAATGCCGTGCGTCTCGTACGCAACATGCGCGCGCAGGTGGACGATCGCACGAATCGCCTAACGGGTGAACCTAAACAGCAGTTCACGGGCATCGCGAGCGGGATGATGAGCAACCTCACCAAAGCGGAGCAGGAAGCGTATCAAGTCCGCAACGAGAGCAATCAGGACCCGCTCAACTTCCCGATCAAGTTGAACAACGAGATCGCTGGCGTGGCGAGCTACGTCTCGCAGGGTGAATATCGCCCGACGAAGCAGGCATACGAGGTGTTTGCCCTGCTCTCGAAGGAGCTGGACGTGCACCTCAAGGCGATCCAATCGACT
>DATFBW010000348.1:0-3837 GCA_035253645.1 Gemmatimonadaceae bacterium
ATTGCGAGCGCAGTGAGAAATACCTTGAGACCTATGGGGCATCGCGGCCCAAGTAGTTGCAGCACGCCGAGCGCGAAGGCGATGTCGGTTGCCATGGGAATTCCCCAGCCACGGACTGCATCGGTGCCCGCGGAAACACTCACATACAGCACTGCGGGGACGACCATGCCGCCTAACGCAGCGATTATGGGCAAGCTGGCTTGACGGAGCGTCGCCAGTTCACCGACCAGCAATTCACGTTTGATCTCGAGGCCGACGAGGAGAAAAAACGCGGCCATCAACCCGTCGTTGATCCAGTGCTGCAGAGTCAGCGCGATCGGGGCGCTTGCCGGCCCAATCACAAACTTGAAGTTCCACAGTGTGGAGTAACTCGCGGCCCACGGAGAGTTGGCCCACACCATCGCGACTATCATCGCCGCAATCAGCAGAACGCTCGCGAGGGAGCCGGTTTGAGCGAACTGCTCAAACGGCTCCAGAAAGCGTTGGAACCAGCGTCGGGTCGCAGGCGCCGCGTCGTCTGTGCGCGCCTGATTAATCATCGGGTTTGCCCCCGTCGGCATGCGTAATGTCCTTAAGGGTTGCGCGCGACGGCCATGCATACACGGGCCACGGACGTTATGCTAACTCGAAGTCGTTTCTGTAAGTAGGTTACGTAAACACAGCTCAATTCTCGCATGCGAGCCGATAGAATAGGTCGTCTTCTCCTCGGGGTCGGGCTCCTCGTTGGCCTCGCGGGTGGCGTCGGCTTACTCACGGGCTTCGAGCCGGCGCGTCTGCCCGCAGCGCTGCTCAATATCGCCGCATATAAGCTGACCTTCTTAGCAGCCTTCGGGCTTCTCGCGGCGGGCGCGATCTTCCGTCGTTATGCGCGTCGTGACGCCCTGACCGACGATTTACGACCGCCGGCAGATAACGAGACGCTTGAACTCTCATCGGGACCGCCGCCTGACATGCAGAGCACGAAGCGCCAGCGCGAGCGAATGCGAGCCTCGAATCCAGCTGACAAGGGCGCTCGGTAAAGTCTGCTTTTGGAGATCCGCGCGCAGCTCAGTCGGGTAGCGTTAGGCAACCACCGCCTGCTCCGTCAGTCCTGGTCAGCCCACAAGTAGTGCCTTGTGACGAGGGAGATCGCTGTGATCAATCTCCCTGTCCACGCGCAGGGCGAGACCAGCTTGCTGTGCCAGCGTCAGTGCACCGTCCGAGAGGAAAAGCTCCGGAACGGTTGAGAAGGGCGAAGTCGTCCACACAACGATATCATCAGCATAACGAACATTGGAGGTAGCCACGCGCTCCGCCATGTCGAACAGCCGCAGCTTTATTTCATTCGCGCGGATATCGTCGTCAAAACGAACCACGTAATACTTGCGGACTCTTTCAGGCATAGTGAGGATCCGGTAAAGAACGCTGCGAAAACGTGTCTCGGATGGACACACAACGGAGGGAGGGGGCGAGGTCAGGGGTCGCCGTCATCTTCGCGGCGCGCGCATCCCTTCAACGAGCGCCGGCATCAACACTCCAATCGGCCTGCCAGGTGTGGGAACCGGATACAGCGCCGACGGATGGATACATCTGAAAAAGTGAGAGCACCAAATAACTCGCTGGCGCTTACCCAAGAGTCCTCTCGGAGATGTTGAAGGGCTGCCAAGATCGCTAGAAAGTCACATAGCAGCGCTCGGCAATCGCGGCACTCCCACAAATGGCACGCGACGAGCATGGACTCGGCCGGTGCCAGCTCGCCGTCTATGTAGTCCGATACAAGTTGCGACCAGTGCAGATGCTGTTCGCGCTCTCGCATCTGGTTAGGCATTGGAGACTACCAACGCGACTCGGCCGGCGCGTTCGAAGTACTCGTCATCGCCATTAGCCACAGGAGCCGTTGTTAGTGCGCGCAAGAAGTTGTTTGCCCACCAGTGAACATCCTGGGCATGTACGTGCGCACGCATGCGCATCATTCGCAGCCGGCGTTCGGCCCGCGGCATTGTGAGCGCCGTATTCATCGCGGCCGCGACGTTCCGCACATCGTAAGGGTTTATGTGAATCGCGTCGGTTAACTGTTCAGCCGCGCCGGCAAACTCACTGAGAATGAGAATGCCGTCGCCGTCGATCCGACTCGCAACGAATTCCTTCGCCACGAGGTTCATTCCATCGCGCAGTGGAGTCACCAGCATCACATCCGCCGCGCGATACAGAGCGACGAGCTGCTCGCTGGGAAAGCTCTGGTGCAGGTGAAGAACCGGAGTCCAAGTCGGTGTGCCGAATCTGCCATTGATGCGACTCACGAGCGCTTCAACCTCGCGCCGATAGCGGCGGTATGCCGCGACGCGCTGACGGGACGGCACCGCCACCTGCACTAACCGAACACGCGCACGCCAGCGCGGGTTGTCCGCCAACAGCCGTTCGAAAGCAAGCAAGCGCTGCGTCAGCCCTTTGCTATAGTCCATACGGTCGACGCCGAGAAGCGACCGCATCCCGTTCGTGCGGAACTCGAGCGTCTGCATGATCGACTGGGGATTGCTTCGAGCCTGAGCTTCGAACGCATCCGCATCAATGCCCATAGGATGCACGCCGAGCTGAACTGAGCGCTCCTCCCACGTTAGGCGCAGTACGGTTCCGTCCGTGATGACGGGCAGGCCGAGAACGCGGTCGATGGTGTGCGCGAAGTTGTTTCGATACGACGTCGTATGAAACCCTATGACGTCGGCGCCTAACATGCCGATCAGCAGCTCGCGCCGTGCTGGCAGGGTAGAAAACAGGTCCCAGTGCGGGAAAGGTATGTGCAGAAAAAAACCGATGCGCACGTCAGGAATCCGGTCGCGCAGGAGTGCCGGCACACGCAACAGGTGATAATCGTGCACCCAGACGATATCGCCGGGCCGATACTCGGCGGCGAGTGCATCTGCGAATCGTTCGTTCACCGACTCGTAGGCACTCCACCCGTTAGGCTCAATGGAGACGAGGTCGAGCCGATCATGGAACACCGGCCACAGCGCCCCATTCGCAATGTCATCATAGAGGTCGCGTTCCTCGCTGGTACTCAGCGTCACCGGCACAACACGCTGCGCTTCGAACTGCCGCATCATTTCGCTTTGTGCGACACAGTCCAGATGCTCGGTCGATCCGGGCCACCCGATCCACTTACCACCGGAGCGTTCATGCACGCGTCGCAAGCCCGTCGCCAGACCGCCAATGCTTGGCTGAATCGTGAGCCCGCACCCTTCATCCGTTACCGTCAGCGGCAAGCGGTTTGACGCGATGAGGAGACGCGCGTCCAGTCGACCATTCGCCGCATCTCTGGGTGCCACCACGGTCCAAAGTCTTGGCCGGGTCGGAAGCAGCATGCGACCACCGCTCGTTAGGTCCCGGACGGGTATCGTCATAGTTGCGAAGCCATTCCCAGCACGGCATCACTTGCGCGCTGGAAGAAAGCTTCGACCTCGACACTCTGTTGGCGCAGCGGCCGGTTTGGCCGAATTGAACGCGCGGCATCCCCCAGTCTCGCTGTCGCGTGCTTGAGGTGGGGATAATTTGTGTGCTGGACAACGGTTACCGCCGCCGCCGCCGCCATGAACGCCGCGCGCGTCGTTGAAATTGTGCTCGTCGAGTCCGGATTGCGCTCAATACGATTGGCTTCGGCCAGCATCTTCTGGAGCGCTGGCTGGTGGACATGCATAACGAGTGAATCGCGGACGATCAACGCATGCAGGACTGCCGCGAGCAGCCGCAGGCCCTCGCTGACGTAGGCATCATTGAACGCTGCGCCTCGCGTTGCGGATTGCTCGAGCGTGAACACGGAAAGGGCAGTTACAGCCTGCACAACCGGATCACGCGCCGATGAGT
>DATFBW010000349.1:0-11863 GCA_035253645.1 Gemmatimonadaceae bacterium
TGGCGCTCATTGGCTCGCGTTGGATCGAACCTCTGTTGTACAAGGAGTCCGCGCGCAATCCGTTGACGTATGCGGCGGTTGGTGCAGTGATGCTTGTCGTTGCGCTCGTAGCGAGTGCCCTCCCCGCGATGCGCGCGATCAGGGCCGATCCAAACCGTGTACTTCGCGCCGACTAGGACGAACCCTCAGAACCGCCACTTCAGGCGGGCGGTCGCGACTTGCGATTCGAGCAGATTCTGATATTCCGCCCTGAACCCGACGCCGTCGATGTCGCGCCTAACGCCGAAATCATTGAAGATGTCGGTGAAGGTGAACACGAATTCGGTGCGGTCGTTCCGGAGGGGTAGTGACGCCGAAAAGTCGAGTGAGGAGCGCGCGCGCTCGCGGCCCTGCGGAATGTTACGGGAGGAGTAGTACACGTAACTGAGCTGCACCTCGGACGCTCGAGGCAGCCTAACGCGGTTGTTGATCGTAAAGTCCCAGCTGTCATCTCGCGACGCCGCGAGCGAGAACGGCCGCTCGGTGGGGAACAGGAGCGTCGTCTCGAGCGCATCGATGTCGTTCACGAACCAGTTGACGCTCCCCGTAAGACGCCAGGGCCGGACGACCTGATGTTCGGCGACGAGCTCGACGCCAGTCTGCCGCGACTGACCGACGTTTTCGTAAATCCTGTTTATGATGTCGTAATTCGGATTGGATTCATCGATCGCGAAGATCCGTTGAAACGCATCCGTGATGTCTCGATGGTACCCTGACGCGCTGATCGAGCCGTTGCCCCACGAACGGTCGACGCCGAGCTCGAACACGTGCGTCAGCTGCGGGCGCAGATATGGATTGCCGACCTTGAGCAGCTCGGGATCGTCGTACTTCGGAAAGATTCGCAGCTCCGGTTCACCGGGACGATCGATGCGCCGGTTGTACGCGACGATGAGCCGATGCCGATCGTCGAGCGCGTACGTGAGCTTGACGTTAGGGAACAGATCGAACTTGCTGTAAGAATCGCTGTTTGGGTAATAGATGTTCTCGTCAGGCACCGTGTACGTGACGTCGGTGTTCTCCATACGCAGCCCCGCCTCGAGCGTGTATTTGTCTTTCACGCGCACAAGGTTGCCATACACAGCCACGAGATCCTCGTCCCAATCCGTGCGATCGCCGAGCCCGGGATAGATGACACTCTGCTGGCCGCGTACGACGTCGTAGGTGACGGGCAGCCAGCGCCGCTGCAGCTTGGTCCCAAGTTCCAAACGTCCACTCGGCAGAGGGCGCGTATAATCGATGCTCAACGGTACCGTGTGCTCCACGCCATACACATGCGTGTTGTCGGTACCGACCCTAACGCTGGACTCTTCGTTTAGAGCGTACGCCTCGTCCTCCCAACCACGCGTGTACTGCAGGTTCACGTCGAGCTCGTGGCCAGGCGTTGCGAAGCGACGCTTCCAGTTAGCGGTCGCGTTGGCGAAGCCGGTGCTCTCCTTCTCACGCCAAAACCATAAGCGCTGTCGCTCGCCCGTTGAAGCAAGGATGAATGGGACCTGTGCACGGTCGATGTGCGTCTCCAGGTCGTAGATCCCGGACAACGAGAACGTATTCGACCCGCTCATCGCGAAGTCGGAGCCCGCTTTGACGATGTAATGCCACTGCCTGCGGTTCTCGGGAACCTGTGATTCGATGACGCGCCCGTCATCGTAAAAGCGCGTCGTAAATTCGTTGTTAGGCAGTTTGTGCTGCAGAAGGTACTCCCCCTGCACGAAGGAGCGAACGCGCCTGGTACCGTAATTCAGGCTGAGGCTCGGGATGATCTTTTCGTTGGTCGAGTAGCTTCCGATCTCGGTGGGCAGGTCGCGCCGCTGCTTCGTGAACTCACCCATGCCCAGCGAAAGCCCCACCTCGCCCGAGAGCCCCAGCTGCTGGTCCTGCTTGTATATGATGTTGATGATGCCGGCCATCCCCGCGGCATCGAAGCTGGCCGACGGATTGTGGATGACCTCAATCGCCGCGATGTTCGCGGCGGACACGTTGTCGAGGCCGCGCTGACTTCCGAAACCCGTTAGGCTCGATTGCCGGCCATCGATCAAAATCGCGACGCGGTCGCTCCCGCGCAGCAGCACCTTGCCTTCCTGGTCGACCGTGACTCCGGGCAGGTTCTTGAGCGCGTCGAGCATGGAACCCGTCGACAAATTCGCGCCTTCACCCATCCTGAATACCTTCGTATCGAGACCGGCGGGGGCGATCGTACTCGCCGTCACCCGGACCTGTTCTATTGTCGTCGCGATCCTAACGAGCCGGATATCGCCCAGGTCATAGGAGGGGTTGAGCAGCGAGACGAGCACGTTGGAGCTCGCCGGCCGGAAACCCGGAAACCTCACGTGGATCGTGTACCGGCCGGGCCGAAGTCCCTGGATGCGGAAGCGGCCGGTCTCGCCGGCTATGGCGCCAGACAGCGTATCGCCCGATTCGCTGTTCTGCACGATGACTGTCGCGTGGGCGACAGGCGCGCCGTTGGTCGCATCGACGGCGCGCCCCGACACCGACGCTCCCGATTGGGCGAGCGCCGGTAGCGGCAGGATCAGTAGTAGTAGTCTGATCAGCAGGAACGACGAACCGTTCACCGAGAACTCAGCGATACTCTTCCATAAGCTCGTCCAGCGCGGCGCGGCCCGGAGAAAGCTCATCGTACGGAAGCTCGACGAGCGGTCGCTCGACCGTTTTGTTCACCGCGTGCATGTCGGCTCCACCCTGCTCGATGTACAGCAGGCCGGTTACGACTTCGCCCGCTGCCTGGTGCGTGCGCACGAAGCGGTACGCCTCGTCGCGATCCGTCGGATCGTAATCCGAGCCCACGCTATGGAACCTAACGACGCTCCCGTCGTGCATCGTGACGGCGGTCGTTCCGCCGGGCGTCCCGTTGGTGCTGATTTCGCTTTGCAGCGGCACGAAATCGACCGGCGCGGCGTCCAGATGGTGCTCTCGCGTATACCGGTAACTCTTCGTGGATCCGTCATGGTCGTTGAAGCTCACGCACGGCGAAATCACGTCGACAATCGCAAAGCCGCGGTGCATCAGGCCGGCTTTGAGGATGGGCACGAGCTGCGTCTTGTCGCCCGAGAAGCTCCGCGCGACGAACGTGGCGCCGAGGTTGAGGGCAAGGAGCACAGGGTCGATGGGTGGCTGCGCGTTAGGCTCGCCGCCTTTGAGCGTGGAGCCGATATCGGCCGACGCGGAGAACTGACCCTTCGTTAGGCCGTACACCCCATTGTTCTCCAGGACGTACAGCATGTTGAGGTTGCGCCGGATGGCGTGGCACAGCTGACCCAGGCCAATCGAGAGCGAGTCGCCATCCCCGGAGATGCCGACATAAAACAGGTCGTGGTTCGCCGCATTCGCGCCGGTCGCTACGGACGGCATGCGTCCGTGCACCGAGTTGAACCCGTGCGATTGGTTGAGCAGGTATGCGGTGGTCTTGGACGAGCAGCCGATGCCGCTCATCTTGGCGGCCCGATGTGGCGCTATATCCAGCTCGAAAAAAGCCTGGATCAACGCAGCCGTTACCGAGTCGTGGCCGCATCCGGCGCATAACGTGGACATCGAGCCTTCGTAATCGCGCTTCGTTAGGCCGAGTGCGTTCTTTTCGAGACCAGGGTGTCTGACGCCTGGTTTTCTGATCGACGTCATACAGCGGCTCCAGTATTTGCGGCCGCGACGGCCTCGACCACGCGCGCCGCCGTCAACGGGAGCCCGCCGTAATCCAGCACCGGTATCATGCGGTCACGCGCCACCCCGGTTTCGAGCGCCAGCAGAGACCGCAGCTGCGCATCGCGATTCTGCTCGACGACGAACACCTGACTGTGCGACTTGATGAATTCGCTCACGGACGCGGCGAACGGGAATCCACGCACACGCAGGTAATCCGCCGCAATGCCCTGGTCGCGCAGCCGGTCGAGCGCCTCGACGACGGCGGCATGGCAGCCGCCTAACGAGATGATGCCGATGTCGGCCCCTCCGGCTTGCAGCCGGATCTCCGGAGCGGGGACCGCTTCGGCCGCCCCCGCGATCTTGCGCGCGAGCCGATCCACGACGTCCTGATAGGCGGCGCTCTCCTCCGTGTATGCCCCGTGCCGGTCATGTCCGGAACCGCGCGTGAAATACGCGCCTTTTGGGTGGACGCCCGGTAGCGTGCGCGGTGCGATGCCGTCGCCCTCGACGTCGAGGTAGCGCGAGAACTTGGGTAGCGCAGCGACCTCTTCGGCACTCAGTACTTTGCCGCGGTCGGGGCGATAGCCATCGTCCCACGTTAGGCGGCGACACATCCAGTCGTTCATACCGATGTCCAGGTCGGACGCCACGAACACCGGCGTCTGAAAACGCTCCGCGAGATCGAACGCCTCGACGGCCATGTAAAAGCACTCTTCCGGATTCGCGGGGAAGAGGGCGAGGTGCTTGGTATCGCCGTGCGAGGCGTACGCGATCGAAAGGAGGTCGCCCTGTTGCGTGCGCGTGGGCATCCCGGTCGATGGCCCCGTGCGCTGGACATCGAAGAAGACCGCGGGCACATCTGCATAGTACGCGAGCCCGATGAACTCCTGCATGAGCGAGATGCCAGGCCCCGCGGTACTCGTGAACGCCCGCGCCCCCGCCCACGAGGCGCCGATCACGATGCCTGCCGCCGCCAGCTCGTCCTCCGCTTGCACAATGCAAAAGCGTTTGCGGCCGTCGGCATCGATGCGATATCGGTGACAGAACTCCTTGAATGCCTCCATCAACGAGGTCGCCGGCGTGATCGGATACCACGCGCCCACCGTGGCGCCGGCGTACACGCAGCCTAACGCGGCTGCCGTGTTTCCATCCAGCAGCACGTAGTCGCTCGTCGCGTCCATGTGCCGCAGGTGGAACGGAAGCGGTGTGGGCAGGTGCGCCTTGGCGTAATCGTAGCCGAGCCGGATCGCGCGATGGTTGGAGTCAAGCAGTGCTTTCTTGCGGGCGAACTTTTCGTGGAGCAGGCTCTCGATCACGTTCATGTCGATATCGAGCAGCGCGGCAAGAGCGCCGGCGTACGCGATGTTGCGCATGAGCGTGCGTGCGCGATCACCCTGGAACGCTTCGACGCACATCGTGCCGAATGGGACGCCCAGGATATGGATATCGTCGCGCTGCAGCGCCTTATCGAGCGGCCAGGACGAGTCATACAGCAGGTAACCACCGCTGCGGATCACGGCGACGTCTTTGGCGTACGTGGCCGGGTTGAGGGCGACCGCAAGGTCGATCTCGTTAGGCCGCGCCGTGTAGCCCTGCTCGCTCACCCGGATTTCATACCACGTGGGCAACCCCTGGATGTTCGACGGGAAGATGTTCTTCCCCGATACGGGAATGCCCATCCGAAAGATCGACTGCATCAGCAAGCCGTTGGCGCTCGCTGACCCTGTCCCGTTGACAGTGCCGATCTTTATGGCGAAGTCGTTGATCACAGCTACGAGGTCCAGGGTCAAAGGTCAAAGGTCAAAGCGATCGGGAGGTCGTAGCCTGCTTTGACCCTTGACCGTTGACCTTCCCATTTGTACCCGCATAAGGAAGAAGCAGCTCGAACCGTCGCATATCCCACGCAGCCGTGGGGCAACGCTCAGCGCAGAGTCCGCAGTGCAAACAGATGTCCTCGTCCTTGAGCATCACGCGTTTGGTCTGCGGCAACGCGTCAGAAACGAATAGCGCCTGCTGCTGATTGAGCGCAGGTGCCATGAGCCGGCCGCGCAACTCCGTCTCGTCTCCATTCGGTGCAATCGTTAGGCAGTTTACCGGACACACATCCACGCATGCGTCGCACTCGATGCACAACGATGTCGTGAAGTGCGTCTGGATGTCGCAGTTGAGACAGCGCTCGACCTCGCGCGCTGTCTGTTCCGCCGTGAAGCCGAGCTCCACCTCCACGCTCAGCTTCGAGAAACGCTCCTCCAGCTCCGCGTGTGTCATCTTCATGCGCGGAACGGGGCTGTAGTCGTTGCTATAGCTCCAGGCGTGCATCCCCACCTTGGCGCTCACGAGATTCATCCCGTGGGGCGGGCGTTCTTCGAGCGGTATGCCCTGGCAATGGTTGTGAATCGAGATGGCAGCCTGATGACCGTGCTCCACCGCCCAAATGATGTTCTCCGGTCCCCAAGCCGCGTCACCGCCGAAGAAAATGCCAGGCCGAGTGCTCTGCATCGTTAGGCGATCGACAAGCGGCATGCCGCGCTCGTCGAACGATATCCCGATGTCCCGCTCGATCCACGGGAACGCGTTGTCCTGACCGATGGCGAGGATTACGTCGTCGCAAGGCAGAACCACCGTATCGATGACCTCACTGCGCTGCTTTCCATTTGTTTCGCTCCAGCGCAGCCGTTCGAACTCCATCCCGACAAGACGGCCGTTCTCCCGCACAAAACGCTTGGGCGCGTGATTTTCTACGATCTCTACCTGTTCTTCTTCCGCGTCCTCCAGCTCCCATGGCGACGCCTTGAAATACGGGCGCGAACGGCGCGCGATCACCTTGATGTCACGGCCGCCTAACCGCTTCGATGTGCGACAACAGTCCATTGCCGTATTGCCCACACCGATGATCAGCACCCGCTCACCGATGCGTTCGATGTGACCAAAATGGACGTTGGCGAGCCACTCGATGCCGATGTGGATCTGATCGACATCGGGACGACCGGGAATGTCGAGGTCTTTGCCTTTGGGTGCACCGCTCCCCACGAACACAGCGTCGAACCCCTGGTCCAGCAGATCGCGCATGCTCGTTATGCGCGAGTTGTACCGGATATCGACGCCCATATCGAGGATGTACTGCACTTCTTCGTCGAGCACCGAGGCCGGCAGCCGGAAGGCTGGGATGTTCACCCGCATCAGCCCTCCAGACCGATCCAGCTGCTCGAATACCGTGCACGCATAGCCTAACGGCATGAGGTCGTTGCACACGGTGAGTGTTGCGGGCCCGGCTCCAATCAACGCGACGCGCTTGCCGTTCTTCGCCGAGGGCGCCTTGGGAAGCATGTCACGTATGTCATCCCTGAGATCCGCAGCCACTCGTTTGAGGCGACAGATCGCGACGGGCTTGCCGTCAACACGGCCTCGACGACACGCCGGCTCGCACGGGCGATCACACGTGCGCCCAAGGATCCCCGGGAAGACGTTCGACTCCCGGTTGAGCATGTACGATTCCGTGTACCGCCCCTGCGCAATGAGGCGGATGTACTCCGGCACATTCGTGTGCGCGGGACACGCCCATTGGCAGTCGACAACCTTATGGTAGTACGCCGGATTGGTGACGTCCGTCGGACGCATGCAGCGGGGGATGGCGGATGGCGTTGGAATGCCTAACTGATCTTTGTCGCGGGACCTCGTGATATCAAGCGGCTGCAGCGCCTTAAGATGACGCTGCCTTGTTTGACCGCCTCTGTCGCGGGGTCAGCCCCCCGCGCTTGAGGGGCTGACCCGGGTGCTGGTGCGCCTAACGCCCGCTGGCGTCGGCGAGCACCATGCGGCCACCTTCGTAGCCGAACTTCACCTGCGCGGCCGACTGCAGCGCATCGATCATCTTGGCGGATTCCGCGATCGTCGCGCTCATGCTGACCGGGCGCGTGAGCAGAGCCTTGTCTTTGACGTTCAGCTCCATGCCATACCACCGGCGGATACGCTTGATGGCCTCGCTGAGCGGCTGTTGAGTAATCGTTAGGTTCCCATCGACCCAGCTGAACGCGTCCGTCAGCTCGGCAGCTGTTGCTGCGCGAACCGCGCCCGCCGAATCGACGATGGCGCCCTGGCCATCGGCGACCGTTTGCGAGCCACCGGGTGCCGTCACCGTAGCCGAGCCACCTTTGACCCGCACGGCGATCCAATTGTCCGTCGTGTACGCATGGACTCCGACGGTTCCTCCATTCGAGGTGATGGACACGTTGCGGGCCCGGACGTCGAGGGGTGGATCGGCGTTAGGCGGCGGGGTCAGCTCCACCGTGCCGTCGAGCTGGACGGCGCGCCACCGCTGCCCATAACCCGGCGGGACGACCAGCTTCGTATCGGCGCCGAGGTTGAGCGCCGTGCTGTCTTCGAACGTCGTCTTCGCGGTTTGTCCGGCTTTCGACGTGTAGCTCGCCACGTCAGGCGATTGGAACGCCTTCTCGAGCGCTGCCTCGTTCCCGGCGCGATTCAAGTACCACAAGAGACCCGCGGCGACGACGAGGAAGAGGACCAGGCCGATGATCGGCCCCGCTTTGGACTTCCGTTCGGCGAGGACGTCTATCCCATGATGCGGAACTGGCATTGCAGGCTCCTTTTGCGCGAGGAGGACGCTGACTTAGTCAGCGCAGAGCTTATGCAACCAAAGGGCGTTCGTCGAGGTCATTAGACGTGATCCGAGCCGACCCCCGCGGGACTCGCGCGCCGGTCGGCTTGCTGTTCCAGCGTACGACTCACCATCTCCTTCGAGCCGAGGCCGACTGCGAGCGCCAGCGCCAGGACGATTCCCCCGAACAGGATGGCGAACGCCAGCTTGAGAACGTCGCCGCCGATGCTGAGGTGGTCCAACGCCATCGCAACGGCCAGCACCAGGATCATCCACTTCACGCCGGCGCTGAGTAAACGGGCCGACTGGATCTGCATGTTGACCGCGCCGATGAGCACCGTGCGCGCCAGAAAGCGCGCGAGCACCCCACCGAGAAGCACGAGAATGATCGCGACAAAAACGTTAGGCAGGTAATACAGCACGCGCCCCATCATGGTCGACATCTGATTCGGATCGATCGCGGCGAGTCCGATGAGGAGCCCGAGCAGGATGACGACCCAATACGCGAAGCGCGCGACGAGCAGCGACGGACTCTTCGCGGGAGACCACTCGGCCACGGGGGAGAAGCCTAACGATTCGAGCCGGTCGTCGAAGCGCATCGCACGCAGCAGACGCCAGAGCAACCAGCGCACGACGATCGCGAGCAGGATCGCGATGACGAGCGCGAGCAACATCGCCGCCGCTCCCGGCAGGATGCTCGCCAGCCCCGCGAGCACGCGGCTCGCCGACTCGTTCAACGCCTGACCGACTTGCTTAAACATGTGAAGGCTCCTTGCTCACGGCGTAAAGCGATCGGGGGATCGCCAGCGCGAGATGAGGTACGGCTTTTCTGTCTCGAAACGCATGCAGAGCGCTTCCAGACGGTCTTCTACATCGTGCGCCGACAGCCCGCCGGCTTGCTCGACGAACGACGCGATCCATGCCCAAAACAGCGGCGTGAATGCGCTGAGCAAATGCTCGCGCCCCAGACGCCGCTGATGAAAGGCGAGCGCGAAATCATAAACAATGCGGGCCCAGAGCTCATCCGGGAGCCGAAATTCCGCGTCCGGCACCCGCGCGAGCTTCCGCAGCGCGTGCAGGGAAGTCGGCGGAAGGGCGACGCTCCAGATCTCGTGCAGATTCGCGACGCCGAGCCGGAACGCTTCGATACATTGCCTAACGTCAAAACGCGGCGGCTCATCGGCCACGGCTTCCGGAGCTCCAAAGGCGTCCACCGGCTCGGAGCCACGCACCTTCTGCCAGATCGCCTCGGTGCGTTCGACGGACGTGAACAGGCTGGAAAGCACGTTAGGCAGCGCGTCGCGCAAGTCGACCGCCCCAGCCACGGGATCGATGCCTGCCGGTCCGCGTGTTCCGAGGTACACCTGACACAGCCGTGCGCGCGCGGTGACCGCCTGCGTCGTTACCCAGAAGTCGATCCCCATGCGCGCCACATCACCTTTCCATGCATCGAGCGCCACGAAGCGATCCACAAGCCGCGCCGAGCAGGCAAAGTCACCGGCGAGTGGCTGGCGGACGCGTTTTCCAAAGAGTGCACGCGTTAGCGGGTAAGCGACGCCACTCGTTATGGTCCCGGAGAACACTCCCCGCGCGTACACCGGAGCGACGAAATCATAGCTGTCCTGCACGACGGGCTTGACCAGGCGCGCGATGTCATCGGCGCCAGGGAGACCGGCATCGGTGTCCACGATCCCACACGCTTTGGCGCGAAGCCGCCGCGCCACTTCGAATACAGCTCGGCACGCATTCCCCTTGGCAGGCTTCGTATGCGCTGGCGCGAGAGGTGATACGCCATCCGACGGTTGGGCGAACTGCAGAATTTGCGGTTCGCTTCCGTTAGACGAACTGCCCGAGGGCGGAGCGACCTCGACCACGCTATCCTTCCGTGAATCGACCTGTACGATTACGCTGCGTGACGCCGAGAAAGAGCTATGCAAGCCAAGTTGAGCGGCGCTCATCACTTCGCCGATCATGGCTGGATTACTGAAGGTGGGAAATCCGACTACGATGTCCGCTGTGCCGATTCGTCCCAGCCGTCGCTCGATCTCATGCGGCAGCGTATCCATAGCGTTGCATTTAGATGTCTACGGTCACTCGCGTCAACAGTAGCGTGATTGAATCACGCATGAATTCGCTAGGCACAGATCCACTGTGGTACAAGGACGCGGTCGTGTACGAACTGCATGTCCGTACCTTTGCCGACAGTAACGACGACGGCATTGGGGATTTTCGAGGTCTCATGAGTCGTCTCGACTACCTGGCCGAGCTGGGAGTGACGTGCATCTGGCTCCTGCCATTTTTCCCATCGCCGCTCAGAGACGACGGCTACGACATCGCCGATTACTTCAGCGTACACCCAACCTACGGGACGCTCGATGACTTCCGCGAGTTTCTGAACGCAGCGCACGAGCGCGGGATGCAGGTGATGATCGAGCTCGTGATCAATCACACATCGGATCAGCATCCATGGTTCCAGCGTGCCCGCAAAGCCGGCAAGGGCAGTCCCGAACGTGATTACTACGTCTGGAGCGAGACGGTCGAAAAGTATCGCGGCGTGCGCATCATCTTCACGGACACAGAGAAGTCGAACTGGACGTGGGATACGGAAGCGGGAGCCTATTACTGGCACCGTTTCTTCTCGCACCAGCCCGATCTCAACTTCGACAATCCGGTGGTGCTCGACGAGATACTGCGCGTCTTGCACTTCTGGCTCGACATGGGCGTCGATGCGTTACGCCTCGACGCCATCCCGTACCTCGTCGAGCGCGAAGGAACGTCCTGCGAAAATGTCCCCGAGACACATGACGTGATACGGCGCATTCGCGCCGACCTGGACGCGTCCTATAAGAATCGCATGCTCCTGGCGGAAGCGAATCAGATGCCTAACGAAGTCCGCGCGTATTTTGGGGAAGGCGACGAGTGCCATATGGCCTTTCATTTTCCCCTGATGCCGCGACTCTTCATGGCGTTGCGGACGGAAAATAGGCAGCCGCTTGTCGACATCATGGCGCAGACCCCTGCCATCCCGGAGTCGTGCCAGTGGGCGCTCTTCCTCCGCAACCATGATGAGTTGACGCTCGAGATGGTGACGGACGACGAGCGCGACTACATGTACCTCGCGTACAGCGCGGATCCGCGGATGCGCGTGAACGTGGGCATCCGGCGGCGCCTCGCGCCGTTGCTCGAGAACAACCGGCGCCGGATCGAGCTCCTCAACAGCATCCTCCTCTCGTTCCCAGGAACCCCCATCATCTATTACGGCGATGAGATTGGGATGGGCGACAACATTTATCTGGGTGATCGCCACGGCGTGCGCACGCCGATGCAGTGGAGCGCCGATCGAAATGGCGGCTTCTCGCGCGCCAACCCATCTCGGCTCTCGAGCCCGCTCATAATGGATCCCGTTTTTGGATACGAAGCGGTGAACGTCGAGGCACAGCGCGACGATCCATCCAGTTTGCTGAATTGGATGCGGCAGATGATCAAGTTGCGCGGGTTATTCAAGGTGTTCGGCCGGGGCTCCATGCACCTGTTGGCGCCGTCCAATCCCAAGAT